>CANCQD010000028.1 GCA_947380285.1 Burkholderiaceae bacterium
TTCATGAATAAAAAAGGCCTCGCTTAGCGAGGCCTGTTCCTAAGAGTTAAATTCGGAATAAATCTGAATCAAACGAGTCTCAGTCAGGCGCCTTATGAACGAGGCAACACTGAAACTTGGGCCTTCTTCAAAGCACCCTTAACGCCGAATTCCACTTGTCCGTCAATTAAGGCGAACAAAGTGTGATCTTTACCAATACCAACGTTAGTACCAGGATGAACCTTGGTACCGCGTTGACGAATAATGATGCTGCCAGCATTAATTTGCTCGCCGCCGAATACCTTAACGCCTAAGCGTTTCGATTCTGAGTCGCGACCATTTCGTGTTGAGCCGCCGCCTTTTTTCTGTGCCATATCTTTCTCCTACCCTGAATTAGGCTTTAATCGTGTTGATCAAAATTTCAGTGAAATTTTGACGATGGCCTTGGTGCTTTTGGTAATGCTTGCGACGGCGCATCTTAAAGATTGTCACTTTATCGTGACGTCCCTGGGAGACGACAGTGGCCATCACAGCTGCACCATTAACCAATGGATCACCTAATTTCAGTGAAGCGCCTTCGCCAACGGCGAGGACTTGGTCAAGAGTGATTTCGCTGCCGATTTCCGCTGGTATCTGTTCTATTTTCAATTTTTCGCCTGCAGCAACTTTATACTGTTTGCCACCGGTTTTTATGACCGCGTACATGGTTTGAAACCTCAATTAATATCTACAATTAAGCTAATCCACCCTGGACCAGCTAAGCCCATTATTATATCTTGCATGACGAGCACTGTCAAAATCAATGACTTAAGCCAAATTCTGGCCCCAATCGCCTTAGATTTCAAGGCCTTAGACGAGGTTATCCGTCAGCGATTAGCCTCAAAAGTTGCCTTAATTGACCAAATCTCGAGCTATATCATCCAGGCAGGTGGCAAGCGGGTCAGGCCCGCCCTATTAATGCTGGTGGCTAAAGCCCTAGCAAATGGCAAAGCAGCAACGCCTCACACCTTAGAAATGTCCGCTGTAGTCGAATTTATACACACGGCCACCCTCCTTCACGATGATGTCGTTGATGAATCTACCCTGAGGCGGGGTCGAGAGACTGCCAATGCTGCTTTTGGCAACGCTGCTAGCGTTTTGGTCGGTGATTTCTTGTACTCAAGGGCCTTTCAAATGATGGTTGGCCCAAACGATCTTCGAATCATGCAAATTTTGTCAGATGCAACTAATACAATTGCTGAAGGCGAAGTTTTACAGCTTCTAAATATGAATGACCCAGAAGTGGATGAAGCTAGTTACTTACAAGTGATTCGCTATAAAACAGCCAAACTTTTTGAAGCCTCCACTGAATTGGGCGCCATTCTGGCGAATGCTACCGACGCGCAACGCGAACAAGCAGCTGCATTTGGACGTCACATTGGCACCGCTTTTCAACTCATGGATGACTTGCTGGACTACACCGCTAACGCGGAACAAATGGGAAAAAATGCTGGCGATGATTTACGCGAAGGCAAGCCTACGCTCCCACTAATTTACTTACTAGAAAATGGCAGTAGCGAAGAGCGTCTTCTGGTGCGTGCAGCAATTGAGCAAAACCAAGATTTACCAGATGATGTGTTTGCACAAATTCTTGCTGGCGTACAACACTCTGGCGCGCTCGATTACACACAAGCTGTGGCTAAACGTGAAGCCGACCTAGCCTTAACCTGTCTAAAATATTTCCCAGCAAACGAGGCTAGCGCTGCACTACAAGCCCTTTGTGCATATTCCCTCACCAGACAAACTTAAGTTCCCAAGGTATTGACTCTGAGTTCCCGCGCAGTAATCCGCACCTGCTCCGCCTCTTCACGCAACCGTGCAATTTCCTGTGAAGATAGCCGATCGAGATTGGAATAGTCTAATTTCCATGATGGGTCGACTGACCACAGCAATGGAGACTGAACTGTTGTGCGTGGAGCAGGCGCTGATTCTAAAAGCCGCATAGCCAACTCAAAATTTACATCTTGCGAAGACACATCGTTCGGTTTTGCAGCTGCATTACCTAATGGAAAATCGCTAAATAAAAGTCGTGGCACTCCACAATATTCAACAATATCTTTAGCCGCACCCATCACTACAGTGGAGATGCCTGCAGCCTCTAAATAACGCGCTAATAAACTTTGACTCTGATGACATATAGGACAGTTCGGAATTAATACCGCTACATCCACACCATCAGCTATTAACATTTCTAAAATACGAGGGGCATCTATCTCTAATGTGTGGCGCTGACTCCGGTTGGTAGGCAAGCCATAAAAATGAGGAGAAATTGCTTTTAGCCTTCTGGCTGCAACCGCTCTTCTTCCGGCGGCCAATGGAAACCAACAATAGATATCTGCCATATTGGCATTTTTTCGATCAATACCAACATGAGCAATCCGTAAATCATTATTTCCATCAATGGATTGCTGGTATGGCTGATAAAACTTTGCTGAAGCGTTATAAGGTGCTCCCTGGCCTTGAGCCCCTTTATCAGGATCATATGGAACGGCTGTGGTCACTAACCCCAATACAGACTCAGTAAGTGGCTTTTTCAGCGGGGTAAATGGCACATCAATGTAGTGAGCCCATACATAAGGGCTCTCATAGCCCAAACCTAAGTAGTAACTGCGGGTGCGTTCAATATAACGAACCGGCTGATCCTGTTCTGGTGCAAATATGAGCTCAGAAGTCTTAGCCATCAATTCGTCCCTGTAAGATATTGCATATTAAATATTTAACTTCAAAGGAACTTATTATGGCTCAGTGGCTTAGATTTCAGCATCAAGGAAAAAGTAGTTTAGGGCAAGTAAAGGGCGATCAAATCGCGGTGTATGAGGGCGATTTATTTCTAGGACCTCAAGCCACCGGTGAAACCCTTAAGCTAGCCGATGTAACGATTGATATCCCATGCACTCCTTCCAAGATGGTTGCGATGGTGGACAACTTTCATGCATTGATAACTAAGCTTGAGCACGCCGTGCCTGCTGAGCCTTTGTACTTCCTCAAAGGCAACAACTCTTTCTTGGCAGCAAACCAAGTGATTCGCACACCCAAGTCCTATTCTGGAAAAGTAGTTTATGAAGGGGAGCTTGGCATTGTGATTGGCAAACGTTCCCATGAGGTCGATGAGGCAGAAGCAGCCAAATCTATTTTTGGCTATACCTGCATCAATGATGTTACCGCTATTGAAATCCTCAATCGTGATCCTGGTTATGCACAATGGACACGCTCAAAGAGTTTTAATACCTTTGGAGTGTTCGGCCCTTACATCACTACCGATATAGATCCAAGCAAACTAACAATCAAGACGATTCTGAATGATCAAGAGCGTCAAAATTATCCTATTGCAGATATGATTTTCTCGCCAGCAAAACTCGTCAGCTTGATTTCTCAAGACGTACCGCTGGAAGCTGGTGACATTATTGCTTGCGGCACTTCAGTAGGCGTTGGCTCGATGAAGCCAGGCAGCAATGTCAGCATCATTATTGAGGGTGTTGGCCAGCTGGATAATCGTTTCGAATAAATCGATCAGCCTCAAAACAAAAAACCCTAGCTATGTTGAGTAGCAAGGGTTTTTTACTGAAGATGAACTACCAATATTGTTCTTTTAATACCCAGACACTGATGGCAGAGCCAAACTTCCTTTAGATGCTTGGACATTCTCATCTAAGTATTTAGTCAAAGCAAATACGGTATTTAAGCAAGGTGTTGGGGTTTGAGTAATCTTGCCAAGCTCAATGACTGAGCCTAATAAAGCATCAATCTCTAGGCTGCGGCCAGCTTCCAAGTCTTGCAACATAGAAGTTTTGTGCTTACCAACTTTTTCAGCGCCAGCGATACGGCGCTCAATGTCAACACGAAAAGTAACGCCCAACTTTTCGGCAATGGTCTGAGCTTCAGCCATCATGTTGCGCGCTAATTCTTTGGTCAATGGATACTGGCAAATACCTTCCAAGGTGCCATGTGTCAGGGAGCTGATTGGGTTAAAAGTCATATTGCCCCAAAGCTTGAGCCAGATTTCTGAGCGGATGTCATCCAAAATAGGAGACTTGAATCCAGCCGCGCCCATCATCTCGGACATCTTCTGAATGCGCTCAGAGGTTTTGCCATCTAACTCACCCAATGGGAAGCGATTGCCTTCAACGTGACGAATCACACCCGGGGCTTGAGTAAAGGTTGCTGGATAAACAACGCAGCCAATAATATTATTTGGATTAATTGCGTTCTTAGCTACACCGCCAGCGTCCACTGTTTCAACAGAATGATCTTGATACTCGCCGCCTAACTTCTGGAAATACCACCAAGGAATTCCGTTTTGCATTGGGATCAAAATGGTTTCGGGCCCCATGATGGCTGCCAAGTCATCAATCACTGGCTCTACTTGATGCGCCTTTACCGCCAAAATGACCACGTCCGGAGTCTCGGCATCGCGAATTTTTTCTACCGCCTTAACTTCAGCAACCAAAGGCTCTGGTTGGTCATCCATAATTAACGCCAGACCACGCTCTTTGATTGCAGCCAAAGTTGCGCCACGAGCAACAACTGTTACATCATTACCTGCTCGCGCCAACATGACAGCTAAGTAGCCTCCAATGGCACCACCTCCACCGATAACACAGATTTTCATAGAAACCCCTTAAGAACAAATAATTTCGAATTAGTTTCATATTAGAGGAGATTATTTTGCAGTGGAAATTAATCTCATTTGCCTAAATATTAGGCAAATCGCACTCTAAACCGCTTTTAAGGAGTCTTTTGGAACCAAGCTTCCTAAAATCATACCAACAATACTAGCAAATAGGCCAGCTAATTGAGGCGGAAGAATGGCATTTGGGGCCAAAATCTCACAGCTAATCCAAATGGTTAAGCCTCCAACTACAGCCAACAACCCTCCAAAGGAGTTGGCTCTGGGCCAATACACCCCAAACGCTAGTGGGACAAATGCGGCGACCAGAGTCACTTTGTAGGCGCTCTCCACCATCTTAAAAATAGACAGTTCAGAGTTCACCGCGAAGAAAGTTACCACCACCGCAAAACATAAAACAGTAATCCGCATGACCTTCAGCAAATCATGATCCGATAAATGCTTGAAAAATCCTCGCACAATATTTTCAGCAAAGGTGACTGATGGCGCCAATAAGGTTGCGCTGGCACAACTCTTGATAGCTGAGAGTAAGGCGCCAAAGAACATTATCTGTGCAATTAATGGTGCGTGATTCAGAATGAGTTTAGGCAAAATCATCTGCGGATCCGTAGAAAGATACTGCTTCACTAAATCAGGACTAATTAATGTTGCCGAGTAAGCCAAATACATCGGAACAAAAGCAAAAATAAAATAAAGTACCCCGCCCAGTAAAGCCGCTTGGACGGCAATATTGACGTTCTTTGATGAGGTAATGCGTTGGAATACATCTTGCTGCGGAATCGAGCCGAGCATCATGGTGCACAGGGCTGCAACAAACCCCAAGATCGATGCCAAATTCATATCCGGCCAGAAGTTACTGAATTGACCAGCAGCTGCAGCATGTTCAATTACAACGCCAATACCACCAGTCTGCGCCGTCATTTCTCCACCAATATAGAGCATGCCAACCACGATGATGATCATTTGAATAAAGTCGGTAATTGCAACTGACCACATGCCGCCAAATAAGGTGTAAATCAGCACGCTACCTGCACCAATTAACATTCCGCCCGTCTGAGAAATACTTCCGTCAGACACTACGTTAAATACGAGACCTAAGGCTTTAATTTGGGCTGCGACCCAACCTAAATAAGAAACCACAATGCATAGAGTTACCAAAACCTCTACCGTTCGACCATACTTCTCACGAAAGAAGTCGCCAATCGTCAACATGCGGCGGTTATAAAGATGGCGAGCAAAAAACAGGCCTACCAAAATCAAACAAAGCGAAGAACCAAAAGGGTCAGAAACTACACCCCCTAAACCCTCTTTTAGAAAAGTTGCCGGAATACCTAAAACAGTTTCAGAGCCAAACCAGGTAGCAAATACAGTAGCGGTCACAATTGGCAAGGGCAGGCTATGGCCCGCTGCCGCAAAGTCAGCGGTATTTTTGACCCTCAAAGCCGCCCATAAGCCAATGCCAACGGAAATAACCCAGTAGATAATGACGAACCAAATAAGCACGCCTCAATGCTCCCTCAGAAAGTTGATGAAATTATATGGCCATGTCATTTTTGACACTTTCCAAAAGGAACCAGCTTGGAGCACCTCAACATGCGCATCGGTCTGACATAATTCAAGAGTGAGATCCCCAATGCAAAGCCACTCGTCAAACCCATCCGCGGACCTGGCATACCAAAAAGCCATTCTGGGATCCGTATCACGGACCTTCGCCCTCACCATTCCACTCTTATCTCCCAGCATCGAAAAAGTAGTTGGAAATACCTATTTGCTCTGCCGCATTGTCGATACGATTGAGGATGCTGGAGAATTAAGCGCACAAACTAAACAATCACTCTCGGCACTCTTTTTGGATGCGGTACTAGAAAAGGCTCCTGTTGAAACTTTTGTTCAACCTTGCTTGGATGCACTAAAGAATTACAACAATCAAGATGAGCTAGATTTAATTGCTCATACGCCAACTGTTCTACGCATTTTGCATACTTGCTCAAGCAATGATCAAGAGGCAGTCAGTCGCTGCGTTTCCATCATGTCTGAAGGAATGTCTTATTTTCATGGCAAGCAAAATCAAGCAGGCCTGCAAAACCTCGCTGAGTTTGAAGAATATTGTTACGTTGTAGCTGGAGTAGTTGGCGAGCTACTAACAACCATCTTTGCCAACCATTCATCCGCCTTTCAAGAAAAAATAGCAGGGCATGAGGATTTAGCAATTGCATTTGGACAGGCGCTACAAATGACCAATATTCTCAAGGACTCACCGGAGGATAAGGCGCGTGGGGTGTCCTGGAAGCCAGCTAATGTAAGTCAGGCAGATCTTCTAAAGATTGCTTATCAAAAATTACAAGACTCTCTGCATTACATTCTGTTAATTCCCAAACAAGAGCAGGGTATACGGCGATTTTGTTTTTTAGCATTTGGCTTGGCAGTCATGACTCTTGCCAGGATTGCCAATCGAAAAGAATTTGATGACAAGAATGAAGTAAAGCTTTCTAGGGAGACTGTAATGAGTTTCTATGGCTTTACAAAGTGGGCAGTTAAAACCGATTTTCTGATGAAGGTTTTTTTCTATATAGGTAGTAAATCACTGACTAAATAAGCTTATAAAGCGCCTTCATGCTTTAAAAGCCAAATCTTAATTTGTCGATATAAGCCAGGTGAGTTTTCCCTCATGAAACCCCCAAGCCCTTGGGCAGATACGACTCGATGACAAGGGGCGATTAAGGGGTAGGGATTGGCGCCACATGCGGTTCCCACTGCCCGCGCCCCACTATTAATTTGTTTGGCCAATTCACCATAGGTTTTTGTTTTACCAACAGGTATGTCTTGAATGCTGGTCCACACTTTTCTCTGATGCTCGGTGCCCACCGGTTTAGTAGGCAAGTCAAATTGACAATGAGGCTCTTTAAAGTATGCCCTGCACTGTCGTGCAACCTCTTTGGCCAACTGATTCTGTGGAACGATCAAAGCCGTATTGGCAGGTAAGTAGTCAATCCTAGAAAGCATCAAGCTACCCTCCACCAATTCAGTCCAAATGCCCAGACACCCAAAAGGCGCTGCAACAACACAGTAGCTAGCGCTATTTGGGTTCAATGGTGATATTGAGGAAGCCATATCAGGTCATTCTTACACAAATGCAAAGGGGGGATGACAGGGCTTTATTCCATGGCTATAGCCGATCAAATGCCACTTTGCTATATTGACTCATCCTTACTTTTTTCAGGCATACCTAATGGACACTTTTTTTGACGATTGGCCCCTTTATGGTCAAGTTGCTCTAGTCCTATTTTTACTAGCACTCTCTGGCTTTTTCTCAATGGCAGAAACCAGCATGCTGTCCTCCAATCGTCATCGCCTGCGCGCAATGGCTAACGGAGGTAACGCAGGCGCGGCACTTGCTGAAAGACTCTTAAAGCGCATTGATTCCTTATTATCAGTACTACTAATTTCCAACAACCTAATCAATACAGTTTTACCCATTCTGGTAACAGGCGTTGCCCTGCATATTTTTGGTGACAGCGGCCTTGTCCTTTCAATTGCTACTTTGGTAGTGGCGCTACTCATCATCATCTTTAGCGAGATTACCCCCAAGGTCATTGGTGCTGCCTTCCCTGAAAAAATTGCCTCCAATGTGGGTTGGTTTATTTTGCCGCTGACTTTTGCACTTAAACCCTTACTTTGGTTTATCAATAGTTTCGTGTCTGGCTTGATGAAGGTGTCTGGCTTGCAATCTTCTTCTGATAGTAGGGCTATGAGCAAAGAAGAGTTACGCAGCCTGGTTTTAGAATCAAACCGCTTTGTCTCCAATCATCATCGCAATATTCTGCTCAACTTATTTAACCTAGAAAATATTACCGTTGATGATGTGATGACGCCGAGATTCAAAATTGAGGTTTTGGATTTATCAAGGCCTATTGATGAAGTGGTTCAACAACTGGAAACCTGTTATCACAACAAATTACCAGTCTGTGACGGTGATTCTGAACGCATTGTGGGTATTCTCTCCGTCAAGAAAGCGCTGTCATTATTGGGTGACACCGATCTAAAGCATGAAGATTTTAGATCTTTGCTCAATGAGCCCTATTTCATTCCAAGTGGTACGCCGGTTCTACAGCAAATGCAATTTTTTCAAGATAACCAACAACGCTTAAGCCTGGTGGTGAATGAGTATGGCGAAGTTCTTGGCTTAGTGACCTTTGAAGATATTGTTGAAGAACTCATCGGCGAATTTACTACCTCCTTCTCAAATCTCTCTACGGATCCTCGCTGGCTTGCTGATGGCACATATCTAGCAACAGGTGGAGCTTCCCTGCGAGACCTCAATCGACTACTTAATTTGAATCTTCCCTTGGATGGACCACGTACACTGAATGGCCTCATTCTTGAAAAACTCGAGGCCATTCCGGATCATGATGTCAGCATTCGTATTGCTGGAATTGTGATGGAAATCGTTCAATTTAATGAGCATGGGGTAAAAACAGTAAGGCTATATCGCCCCGCCACGCTGGCTCAAGAACCAGATTGAGCGTTGTTGCTGATGACTCACTCATCATTCGCACTTGGTATGAAATCGCCGCACATGCCCTAGACGCAAGAGCAAGTGATATTCATATAGAGGCTGGGACACTGGCTACATTAGTCCGCATTCGGGTAGACGGTCTTTTGCAAAAGCAGTCGCATCACTCTATTGAGATTCATGATCGCCTTATCACACGCATTAAGGTTCTTGCACGCTTAGATATTGCAGAAAAACGTCTTCCGCAAGATGGCCGCCTTTCCATAGGCCATGATTTTTCCAAACCTAATATTGATTGCCGAGTTTCGATTTTGCCGACCTTATATGGAGAAAAAGCTGTTATTCGTATATTGCCAAGTTGTATTGATGACCTTGATCTTTGTGAAATTGGCCTCCTCTCAAACCAATTGGAGATATTCCAGAAAGTGCTCTCTCAACCGAATGGACTCATCTTGGT
The DNA here is from genome assembly GCA_947380285.1 of Burkholderiaceae bacterium. Next base: position 9,616 of record CANCQD010000028.1, read on the forward strand.
GACAGGACCAACGGGGTGCGGCAAGACTCGCACACTCTACAGTTGTCTTCATCAACTCAATCAAGATCATCGCAACCTTTGCTCGATTGAAGACCCCATTGAAATTCGTCTGGCAGGAGTCAATCAGGTTGCATATCACCCTAGAGCGGGTTTGGATTTTTCGACAATCATTCGCGCCCTACTTAGACAAGATCCTGATGTCATCATGATCGGGGAAATACGAGATGCCGCTACAGCTCAGCTGGCTATTCAGGCAGCGCAAACTGGGCATCTAGTGCTCAGCACATTACATACCCGCAATGCTCATGGAGCAGTTCCTAGACTTATCAACCTAGGAGTGGATCAGGAGTCTATTGAGTCATGTCTCTTAAGCGTTAGCTCACAGCGTTTAGTGCGCAAAACTTGTCATCAATGCCTTGGGGGCAAAGCAATGGCTAAGCCCCAATGCCCAGCGTGTAAAGGAAGTGGTTACTTTGGGCGCATTGGTGTCCATGAGGTGTTAAGTAAGGGTCATCTACTTAACTCATCTGCTTCACACATCAGCATGCGAGATGCAGGCTTGATTCATATAAAATCAGGTCTTATTAATCAGACCTCTCTGGATGCAGAAGTAGGTGCATGGCATTAAGCAAACAGGATCAACTCCATTTTGCCGAGCAGCTTTTAACGCTATTAGAGGCAGGTCTACCTCTCCTAAATGCGATTGAGCTTATTTATTCAACTGCCCCAAAACCCTGGCTTGTTTGGATTCATGACATTTATAGGCAACTGAAAAGGGGGGAAAGTTTTTCTCAATGCTTGCGCTCCGAAAAAAATCTATTCTCAATGGAGTTCATCAATCTCATTCGTGTTAGCGAACGAACTGGCGATTTCAATTTAGCTCTAAAGACAATTTGCCAGCAAATCGAGGACCAAATTGAGTTGCGTCGAAAGATCCAACAAGCGATGAGCTACCCGATCATTACCTTAGCCAGCTCTTGCCTCCTCGTTATCGTCATGATGATCTGGGTTGTGCCAGTCTTTAAGGATGTTTTTGCTCATTTTCAAGCAGAGCTGCCAGCGCCAACTAAAGCGTTAATTCAAGCATCGTCCTGGTTTGAAGAATTCTCTGTTGAAATAGCTATAACCCTAGCCAGCCTTGCTGGACTCTTTAGTTTTGCATGGATAAAACTTCCTAAACTACAAAAATATTGCGATCGAATGAGTTTTACTATTCCCATGGTTGGTCAACTACTGAGATTGGCAACTCTTACCTGCTGGTGCCGAACATTGGGTCACCTACTGAAGTCTGGCTTACCCCTCCCAGATGCCCTTAGAGTTACTGCGCAATCATCCAACCACTGGCTCAGCCATGACTTTAGTGCTGAGATATTTAAACACCTGACCCGTGGCTGGTCGCTTGGGGATGCGATAGTGAGAGCGGATCCCAAACGCTTACTATTTGATCTTGAGACATTACAACTATTGCGCGTCGCATCAGAAAGTGGTGCGCTTGCTGAAATGCTACAAAGACGCGCATCAATATTGGGCTCTCAATTAAGCAATCGACTCAACACCTTAAGTCAAAGCTTAGAACCTTTACTAATTATTGTTGTTGGGCTCATTATTGGAAGCTTGGTCATCATCTTGTACCTCCCCATCTTTAACCTGGGGCAAATTGTTTAATGTGTATTAGTATTTTCTCGATTAGGTCAGAATCCTTTGTCTTCTGGTAACCATTTTCTTGCCATTACTGGCATCATTGAGTTGTTATGGCCATAGACCCTACAACCCCCCCTTCAAAACAGGCAAGCCTAGACACCCTAAAAGGGCATACACCTTTTGTAGGCCTTACTGGGGGCATTGGCTCAGGGAAAACCGCTGTCAGCGATAAACTCGCTCAATTGGGTGCTGGCATTATTGATACAGATCTCATTGCCCATCAAATCACCACCCCAAAAGGTGCTGCGATCCCCTTAATTCAAGAGTGGTTTGGTCCAAATTTTATTGACTCAAGCGGAGCGTTAGATAGAGCGAAGATGCGTAACCTAGTATTTGCCGACCCCGAGGCGAGAAAAGCATTAGAGGCAATTACCCACCCCCTTATTCGGGAAGAGACCATTCGGCAGGCAATGGAACTGATCAATGAAAAGGTTCCTTATGTTGTTTTTGTAGTGCCTCTATTAATTGAATCTGGGAACTGGATGTCCGTCCTGGATTACTTGGTAGTGGTGGACTGTCCAGAGGAAGTCCAAATTGAGCGAGTGATGCACCGCAGCAAATTACCCCGAAATGAAGTTGAAAGAATTCTCAAGACTCAAGTCAACAGACAAGAGCGGATTGCCTATGCGAATGTGGTCATTGAAAACCAAGGTAGCTTGGCCGACTTACAAGCCCAGATTTTAGAGTTGCACCAAAAAATCCTACAGAATCAGAAAGATCGCACCAGTTCGTCATAGAATATGGGCTTGTGATCGTCTACGAATACCCCTTCAATGAATTAGTTCGAAGCATGCTTCGGCTGGAGTATTTGTTCGCCCGCTTCAACCACTTTGTCCGCTCAGATGATCCAGAGTTACATCACAATGCCATCTCCATCTTGTTCGATCTTGGTGACATTGGTGCTCGTGGTGACATCAAGTCTCTCCTGCTCAAAGAATTTGAACGTCAAAAATATGCACTCAATGGCTTGAAGTCATCGCAAAAAGTTGACCAAGAAGCGCTTACACAAACACTTTCTGAAATTGATGCGGTTGCTAGTGGCGTCAATCAATCTGCAGGCAGACCTAACTCAGCCATTACTGAGAGTGAATGGTTAAATGCTATTCGCACTAGATTAAATATTCCGGGCGGCACTAGCCCGATTGATTTGCCGAGTTATCACGCCTGGAAAAATAGCCCTACATTCGAACGTCGTGACTTGCTAGAGAAATATGTCGCCCCACTCTTACCATGGCATGAAGCATGTCAGTTATTTTTAAGACTGCTTCGTCAATCAGGCGAAGCTAAGGATGTAGTGGCACATAACGGATCTTTTCAGCAGGCGCCCTCTGGAAAGGTTTACCAGTTAATGCGGATCGCTGTCGAAGATGATGCTTTGTTTTCAGAAATTAGCGCCAATAAATACTTACTCTCTGTACGCTTCTTAAGATCTGATCGGGATAAAAAAGCGCAGCTAGTGAATGTCGATGTTCCATTCAAACTCACTCTCTGCCAGCTTTAACTTAAAGACCTTCTAAGGCACTCCAGCATTGGCCATGCGGCTGGTAGCAAAGGTTCTACGCTGGGCGATTCTGCAGTCATCGACTCCCAAGATAAGGCCTGTCCTTCACAACCCCTAGGAGTACCCGACCAATCTCTAATAATGCTTACATACAGACGAACATATGCGTGTGGATAGTCATGCTCAAGGACGGTTAACTCTTCACTAGTGCGAATATCAATACCAAGTTCTTCTTGTAGTTCACGTTGCAGTGCCTGAAAAACTGTTTCCCCTTTTTCAACTTTTCCACCTGGTACCTCCCAGTAACCAGCGTAAGGCTTGCCTTCAGGTCTTTGCCCTAGAAGATAGCGCCCTTCAGAATCAATCAATATTCCTGCAGCAACAACAGTAATAGGGCGATTCATTTCACTCATTAGAAAATTGACTTAAGACTTTGATCCAGCCCAATACTTAGCAAATTGCCAAGCAACGCGACCCGAACGTGAGCCACGCTCCAAAGCCCAAATCAAAGCTTCTGCACGCGCCGCATCAATTTGTGCAGCGCTTAATCCAAAATGCTGCAACCAATGTGCGACGATTGCTAAATACTCATCTTGTTTTGGTGGATAAAAAGACAACCAAAGACCAAAGCGCTCTGATAAAGAGATCTTCTCTTCAACTACTTCGCCAGGATGAATTTCTCCATCGTCGTTATGAACATAACTCTCGTTATCCTTCATGTACTCTGGCAATAAATGACGGCGATTAGAGGTCGCGTAAATCAAAATATTGTCAACTTGGGCAGAAACAGAGCCATCCAAGGCTGACTTCATCGCTTTGTAACCAGACTCGCCATCCTCAAACGACAGATCATCGCAAAAAATGATGAAGCGCTCTGGGCGCTCAGCCAAAAGCTCAGTAATGTCAGCCAAATCAGCCAATTGCTCTTTTTCAACCTCAACCAAGCGCAAGCCTTGAACCGCGAACTCATGCAAGCTAGCCTTAATTAGCGAAGACTTACCAGTTCCCCTGGCACCCGTCAGCAAAATATTATTAGCTGGCTTTTTCTGGATAAAGTTTTTAGTGTTATCGCGTATTGCGTCGCGCTGACGATCGATATTCTGCAAATCCTCGAAGGTGATATCGGATACATGCTTTACTGGCTGCAGAAATCCAATGCTGCCAAAAATACTATCGCGACGACGCCATCTAAACGCTGTTGATGACTTCCATTGCTCTTCCGTTAAAGGCTTTGGCAAAAAGGTATCGAGATGGTCTAAAAGACGGTCTAATTTTTCATTCATATTTCTAGTGGTCTTTTATGAGCGGTAATCTGCGTTAATAGAGACGTAGTCGTGTGACAAATCACAAGTCCACATAGTCTGAGTTGCGTTGCCACGACCCAAGTCAATCTTGATTGTAATTTCTGGGGCTTGCATTACCCGCTGGCCGTCAAGCTCTTGATATTCGGGATTACGCCCACCATTCTTAGCAACCCATACATCACCTAACCACATTTGCACATGATTCACATCTAAATCTGTAATGCCTGCATAGCCAATCGCCGCAAGGATACGTCCTAGATTAGGGTCACTAGCAAAGAAGGCTGTTTTTACCAATGGTGAATGTGCAACCGCCTTAGCGACCAAGCGACACTCTTCAATAGTTTTGCCTCCAACAACCTCAATCGTCATGAATTTAGTTGCGCCTTCGCCATCACGCACAATCATTTGAGCCAACTTTCTGGCTAGAGCAATTAGCGCATCTCGCAAGACAGCATAACTAGGATCGCTAACTGAATTAATTAGTACCGCAGACTGACCCGTCGCCATAATGATGAAAGAGTCATTGGTTGATGTATCACCATCAATAGTAATGGCATTAAATGAGAGGTCAGCGACCTCACGAGTCAGACTCCCCAAGAGTCCTGGAGCAAAACCAGCATCAGTCGCAATGAACCCGAGCATAGTTGCCATGTTTGGGTGAATCATGCCAGCGCCTTTGCAGATACCAGTAATGGTTACTTTCCCTGCAGGTGTATCTACCGTCATTGACGTTGCTTTAGACTGCGTATCGGTAGTCATGATCGCTTCAGCCGCATCAAACCAGTTGTCCTCACCCAGGTTGGCCACTGCCTTTGGCAATGCGCTAATGATTTTTTCGATCGGAAGCGGCTCGAGAATCACGCCTGTGGAGAAAGGCAAAATCTGCTCTGGATGTAGATGGAGATCTTTAGCTAATGCTGCACAGGTTTCCAAGGCATGCTTCATGCCAGACTCACCTGTCCCAGCATTAGCATTCCCGGTATTGACTACCAGAGCCCGAATTTCACCATTGCGGCCCTCTTGCGCTAAATGCTCACGGCAAACTTGCACAGGGGCAGCGCAGAAACGGTTCAAGGTAAAAACGCCAGCCACCTGAGAACCAGGGGCTAAAGTCATTACCAATAAATCTTTGCGATTTGCCTTTTTAATTCCAGCTTCAGCAATGCCCATCTCAAAGCCTTTAACAGGCTTGAGATCAGCTTTTTGGGGGAGAGGTAGGTTAACTGTCATATAAAAACTCGATAAATGGATTTGGAGTGGGTTTTAAGTCAACCCCCACCTCTACGAGTATAAAGATCAAATCGCTTTAGGGCAGCTTCGCAATCATCCCGTGTCCCACCTTCAGAAAACTCAAGTCTTAAGTGAAGAACTGGAATCTCCAATAGTGCAATCTTTCTAACAGGCTGACTGGTCCCGAAAATCTGCAATTGAGGGTGATCCGCTTCTTTTAAGACCCGGCCATCTATTTGAAGGGTGGTGCTGGGGTAGAGATTACCCAAGGCTTGAGGCAGCCACCGCACCAAGTCAGCACTTGTGCACCCCATCCTTCTTTCAAATTGCGTCATTCAGGAAAAAGGGATCTATTAGCCACCAGCCACTGGAGGGCATATGGCTAGAGCATCATTGACCTTAAGAGCATATTGATCGCGCTCATGCGGCTTGATATAAACCCCATTTACCATGACTAAATGGGCTGATTTACTGGGAATTTTGTACAGAATGATTACATCGCCAATTGTGCTGCCTTCGGCTAACTCAATATCTGCTTCGATGCTATTTTTTTTATTAGGCGGTAAATAGCTTGCCAAGCTGGCAAACAACTTCAAAGTGATCTGCATTCTAAGAGCTTAATTCATCCAAGTGGATTGTGCTTGCCCTGCCGCCAGATAAGCATCCATTGCTTTAGTAGGATCACCCATTAAAGTTTCTTTCCACTCTCCCAACGGAACCTTGCCTTGGATCAGACCTCGGAGGACGCCAATATGGTCGGTTCTTCCAACGCAAGTGGCGCCAATCAAAACATCGCCCAAGAATTCCAAGCGCAAGTATTTATATTGCTGCAAATCAACTAACTCCACATGGTCGCCACCCTTGATGCCAGACCACAACCCAAATGAGGAAGAGATAAGCCCCAATGTATCAAGCACGTTAATCTGTAGGGCTCCCATACTCTCAGCGTCCCCGCCAGTCATTGCAATGGCGGCAATTCTGGCCTGTTCAACAGCATTCGGTTGAATTGCATTAACAATAAGCTCCCCAGTTGAAAAATCCATGCTTTCTGTCACATCCCCTGCTGCATAAATATCAGAATGAGAGGTTTGCATCTGCTCATTTACTAAAATTCCTTTTTTTACTTCAAGGCCTGATGATTGTAAATAGGCGATATTAGGCTTTACGCCAGTTGCCGAGATCACCAAATCGACCTCTAAAGATTTTCCATTGGAAAGCTGCACAACTAAACCTGAATCGGATTTAGTGATGGCATCCACTTTAGTGCCGGTGTGAACTTGAACACCTTTTTCTTCAACCCATTTTTTAATCATGCCGCCAGCTACAGATGTCATCATTCTCGGAACCATTCGATCACCCATCTCGACTACGGTCAGCTCTACTTTACGACTGGCAAGCGCCTCCAAAATAATGCAACCAATAAAACCTGCGCCCATCTGTAAGACGCGGGAGCCTGCTTTTGCTAATTTTGCAATTGCATGGGCATCCTCTAGAGTCCAACATGGGTGAACACCCGGAAAATCAATGCCGGGAATCGGCGGCTGAACAGGAACAGATCCTGTAGCAATCAGCAATTTATCAAACTGAATAGACTGACCGCCCTCCAGCTCTAATTTCTTTGCCTTTGTATCAACCGAAATAGCTTTCCCAAGAAGTTGCTCAATCTGGAGTTTTTGATAGTGATTGGAGTCTTTACGCAAATAAGTCCCCGACTCTTCAATATTGCCCATAAGCAAATAGGGAATTGCCATACGGGAATAGGGTGGCACATCCTCGGACCCAATCATTATGATTTGGTCGCTGGGAGAACGCTTACGAATTGTTTCTGCTGCAATTACGCCAGCAGGTCCATTGCCTAATATGACATGCTTCATATATAAAGACTCAAAGACCTAAGCGCTTCAATGTTTCAGCGCTTGGCCGACCCTCCGCATCCCAGCCGCGAACTTGGTAATACTCAGGAAGCATCTTATCTAAACCACTGACCACACCCTTGCCTGGACCAGTTTTAGCAGCCTCTTCCATTAAACGCTTGGGCAACTTATCGTCTTTATTTGTAAATCCAGCACGATTATTAAAATCCCGCTCCATATTCCAAATGCGCTCACCAATGGTAGTTAAATTTTCCACTGTAAATTCATCGCCACAGGCTGCCTGTAATTGTGGCGCCACATCAGCCAAAGTCCATGCAAAACTTGTAAAAATACAAATTCCAGCAGAATCAAATGCAGCTGTCGCATCTTGAAACGCCTTAACTAATTCTGGCTTACCTTGAGTTTCAGTAGGCTCGGTCTTAACTGGAATGCCCAATACCTCTGATGCAATAGTGTAACCACGGAGATGGCAAGCACCTCGGTTGGATGTAGCATAAGCCAGCCCAATCCCCTGAATAACGCGCCCATCATAAGCTGGAAATTCTTGACCTTTAACACTCATAGAAAGATCTGGGTGTCCATACTTTTTAGTTAAACGTGCAGAACCAAGGCCAATTTCTTTTCCAAACCCCAAACCTTCCGCTGTAATCTCAGCTAAATAACAAAGCGCCTTAGCTGATCCAAACGGAGCTTCAATACCAATTTTCTCTTTAGTCAAAACACCCATTTCATATAATTCCATTACGGCCCCAACGGTAGCGCCAAACGAAATAGGATCTAAACCTTGCTCATTGCATAACTGGTTGGCGTATTGCAAGGTCTCTAAATCATTTACGCCATTCGCTGCACCAAGAGCCCAAGCAGCTTCATACTCAAGTCCACCGGATGCATGCATATGCTGAGGTTTATTTTCAATAGAGAAGTGCGTGTCATCAATTTTGGAGATTCGACCGCAGGCAATCGTACAAGCAAAACAAGCCTGATTAGTAACTAAATGGGTTTTGCCATCACTCCCACGCGGTTCTGCCATAGCCTCAGCGGAAATGTCTTTAGCACCCTCAAACTGAACATCTTGATGGTTGCGAGTAGGAAGTGCGCCCACTTCGTTGATCACGTTCATCAACACCTGTGTGCCATAGGTTGGAAGACCCTGACCGGTAACAGCATGACCAGCCAATACTGCTTTCCCAGCAGCTACAGACTGCATAAATGCTTTGGGATTTTTTAGATTACCAACACCTTTAGTACCGCGAACCGCTATAGCCTTTAAATTCTTGCTACCCATGACTGCGCCAACCCCCGAACGACCTGCCGCACGGTGTAAGTCATTAACAATTGCTGCATATAGCACTTGGTTTTCACCGGCGCGTCCTATACAAGAAACGCGTATCTGCGGATCTTGATGTTTAATTTTGATCGTGGGTTCGGTTTCCCACACTGATCTTCCCCATAAGTCAGAGGCATCCAGTAGCTCCGCCTCATCGTTCTCAATATAGAGATAAACAGGCTTAGGCGACTTACCCTCAAATATCACCATATCCCAACCAGCCATTTTTAACTCTGCACCCCAATAGCCCCCAGAGTTAGAGCAGGCAATGGCTCCCGTTAAAGGCCCTTTAGTCACAACAGTGTAGCGACCACCTGTAGAGGCGGTCGTTCCCGTAAGAGGACCGGTTGCCCAAATAATTTTGTTTTCTGCAGAAAGTGGGTCAACTTTAGGGTCAACCTCTTGCACAAAATACTTTGAAGCCAAACCACGTGAGCCCAAATACTCCTTGGCCCATTCCATATTCAATGGTTCAGATTGGCAAGTGCCCTTGCTTAAGTTAACGCGGAGTAATTTTCCAGCCCATGACATGATATTTTTTCCTATACTTTTTTAGTTAGCGTTATCTTGATTGCCAAGCTTATCGGCCCATTCACGCATTCTGTCTAAACCGGTCCAATTTGCATCCACATATGTAATCGCTTGGGTTGGACATGCTGTGGCACATGCAGGATCGCCGCCGCATAAATCGCACTTTTGCACTTTACCCGTATCTTGAACGTAATTAATAGTCCCAAAGGGGCAAGAAATAGTACAAACTTTGCACCCAACACAGGTATCTTCTGAAACTACCTTGGCGCCAGTTACTAAGTCCACTCGAATCGCATCCACAGGACAAGCCTGCAAGCACCAGGCTTCGTCACATTGAGTGCAGGTATAAGGTACCTTTTTGCCTGTTTTATGAAATTCAAATACCTTGATACGGGATTTTGAGGTATTAAAAACCCCGTAGTTCTCATAACTGCAGGCCATCTCACACTGAAGACACCCAGTACATTTGTCCGCGTTAATAAGCAGTGACTTTTGCATGTCGATTCCTTTTGCCAATAAATGCAATTTTTTGCATATAAGGACTGATAATCATCGAAATTGAAATACCTAGATAGCTAGGGAAAGCCCTGAAATACCGTTTTCACAGCAATAAAAATGGGGGTAAAGACCCCCATTGATGGATTTAGTTAAAAATTTAAACTTAGGCTAATGCACCGCAGCAGTTTTTATATTTCTTACGACTGCCGCACGTGCAGGGATCATTGCGACCAACCTTTGGTCCAGTTCGTGTTGCTGCCGGCTGAATATCAATAGCAGCACCACGATCGCCTGTTGATCCAGCAACCTCTTTCTCAGGATCTGCATGTTGATACTGAACATCTGAAAGCTTTGCTAAATCCTCATTTATTGATTCTGAGGCCTGATCCAGCTCGCTTGCACTTCGAATCTGTACAGTCATGATACTTTTCACAACGTCATTCTTGATAACGCCAAGCAACTCGCCATACAACTCAAAAGCTTCGCGACGATACTCCTGCTTAGGATCCTTCTGCGCATAACCCCGCAAATGAATACCTTGACGCAAATGGTCCAAGGCAGCCAGATGCTCACGCCAATGACTATCTAAGCTATACAGTAGAACTGAGCGTTCGAAACCAGCAAAAGACTCGCGCCCGGAGAGCTCTACCTTCGCATCGTAGGCATCTTTAGCGGCCTGTAATATACGCTCAACAATTTCTGCATCATCAACTGTCTCAGCACCTTCGACCCAATTTCTCAAGTCGATCGTCAGACCCCATTCGCTAGCTAGGACATTTTCTAATCCAGCTAAGTCCCACTGCTCCTCCATAGACTCCAAAGGAACATAAACCGAGCAAACCGAACGCAAAACATCTTCACGCAAATTGGTAATTAACTCGCCAATATCAGCACTCTCAAGCACTTCATTTCTGAGACGGTAAGTTTCCTTACGCTGATCATTAGCGACGTTGTCATATTCAAGCAATTGCTTACGAATATCAAAGTTACGGCCTTCAACCTTGCGCTGTGCAGACTCAATAGAACGGGTCACCATTCCAGCTTCAATCGGCTCACCGTCTGGCATCTTGAGTCGATCCATCACGGCACGTAAACGATCGCCTGCAAAAATACGTAAAAGCGCATCATCTAATGAAAGGTAGAAGCGGGAGGAGCCAGGATCACCCTGACGACCTGAACGGCCTCTTAACTGGTTATCAATACGACGGCTCTCATGACGTTCGGTGCCAATGATGTGTAATCCACCAGCCTCTAAAACCCGATCATGAATACCCTGCCACTCATCCTGCAATTGTTTAATCTTAGCTGCTTTATCTGCATCAGAAAGCGAGTCATCAGCCTCAATTAAGGAGGACTGCTTACCTACATTGCCACCCAAAACAATGTCAGTACCACGACCCGCCATATTGGTAGCAATCGTGATCATTTTTGGACGACCAGCCTGCGCAATGATTTCTGCCTCACGCGCATGCTGCTTCGCATTCAAGACTTGGTGCGGCAATTTGCGCTGATCTAGTAAGCTCGCGATCAATTCAGAGTTTTCAATTGAAGTAGTGCCCACCAATACTGGCTGGCTACGCTCATAGCAATCTTCAATATCTTTAATAACCGCGTCATAGCGCTCACGAGATGACTTAAAGATCTGATCTTGCTTATCTTTTCTTTGGCTAATGCGATTTGGAGGAATCACAACCGTTTCTAAGCTGTAGATTTCTTTAAATTCATATGCCTCTGTATCAGCAGTACCAGTCATGCCGGCCAACTTGCCATACATGCGGAAATAATTTTGGAAAGTGATGGTAGCTAAAGTCTGATTCTCATTCTGAATCTGCACCCCCTCTTTAGCTTCAACAGCCTGATGTAATCCATCAGGCCAACGACGACCTTGCATCAAACGGCCAGTAAATTCATCCACGATGATGACTTCACCATTCTGAACAACGTAATGTTGATCGCGGTGATAAAGAGAATGTGCACGCAAAGCTGCATACACGTGGTGCATCAACGTAATATTTTGTGGCGCATAAAGAGAATCACCATCGTTGAGCGCTCCAAGTTGAACTAATACAGTTTCAGCCTTGTCATGACCTTGCTCTGTCAAATAAACCTGCTGCGACTTCTCATCTACCCAGTAATCGCCTGGCTTTTCAACGCCAGAACCGTCGGCCTTCTCTTCTCCAATTTGACGCTCTAAATGAGAAGGTAGGGCATTAATCTTGATATAGAGATCAGTGTGATCTTCTGCCTGACCAGAGATGATTAATGGAGTACGAGCTTCGTCAATCAGGATAGAGTCAACTTCGTCAACAATTGCATAAGCTAAACCACGCTGCACACGCTGGTCTAAATCCTGAACCATGTTGTCGCGCAAGTAATCGAAACCAAATTCGTTATTGGTGCCGTAAGTAATATCAGCGGCATAAGCCTCTTGCTTAGTAGTGTGATCCATTTGGGATAAGTTCACACCTACCTTCATGCCCAAGAAGTTATACAACTTGGCCATCCATTCAGCATCACGCTGCGCCAAATAATCATTCACTGTTACAACGTGCACACCTTTGCCAGTCAAAGCATTTAAATAGACTGGAAGGGTTGCTGTTAATGTTTTTCCCTCGCCTGTACCCATCTCGGCAATCTTGCCTTGATGCAAGGCTAAGCCACCCAGAATCTGCGCATCAAAGTGGCGCATCTTCATTACGCGTGTACTAGCCTCGCGAACTACCGCAAAAGCTTCGGCTGCGATGTCGTCTAAGGACTCACCACCAGCAAGACGTGACTTGAATTCTGCAGTTTTTGCAGCAAGAGCAGCATCATCCAAAGATTGCAGGCTCGCTTCAAAAGCGCCGACCTTGGCAACGACTTTGCGATACTGTTTTAAGAGGCGGTCGTTACGACTGCCGACCAGGGTTTTAAGAAGACCGATTACCATGGGATATTGAAGAAAATTAAGTCC
>CANCQD010000029.1 GCA_947380285.1 Burkholderiaceae bacterium
AGGTCTACGCTTTGGGCAACTGTTGAGATATCACTCAACCCCTGAGGTGAGGTGCGCATGATATGGATTGCCTTACGGATTCTTGGATCCATAAAAGCCAAATTATTCTGAGAGTTTCGCAAATCACCCTGAGTTAAAACATCAGTATTTACCATAAAACTTAAGGCCAACTCCAACAACATAGACTCAAGATAATCATGAGTAATCTGATCGGCCCACCAAAGTTCCATTGAAATTTTTTCTAGAGCCTGCTTTTGATGAGGGCCAAGACCAGAAAGATTATTTATAAAGAAACGTGGGTGGCTGCTTGCTAAGAATTTTTTACTAAAAGAGGCGAGCCACTTTGGCTCAAGATATAACGCTAGCAAAATCGGATTTTTCCCATTAGCTGGCATATGAAGATAAGAGTGCTCTTCCCAGGCGTTAATAAGTACGGCATTGTTATCTGTTAACGGGCACCGTTGCCCCCTCACCTGAAACGCGATATCTGGCCCCGCCACCTTGCATAAGATATGGCAATGGTGATGGGCATGAGTAACCAAGGGGGCATCCATTTCAAGGAGTGCCACTCTACCAAATTCACCATGTAATAGACGTATTACTTTGGACATTGAATATCGCTCTTGAGAAAGACTCCCTAAGAATAACGCTATATTATTTTGTTGCATTGCAAAAAATATAGCTCCGTCTACCCCCTTTATATAGCTAGTCACAGCAATTCAAAATAGCAACTCAAAGCTTAGATTACATTTAATGAGATGTATCTTTTTAAAATAGCTGTAAAGTTCATAAATCATAGTTTTTAATACTTATATTAATTTTTAGATGATTGAGATAAATGGAAAATTTACCAGTGTTTGTTATTGCAAACCTTAGTATTCATGATCCAATCCCTTATCGAGTTTATGAAAAAGGCTTTTTTCCGCTGCTTAAAAAATATGGCGGGGAATTTCTTACCTACGATGACAACCCCATCACCCTAGAAGGGTCAAGCCCAAGACTAGGGAGAATGATAATCTTCAAATTTCCATCCGAAGAAAGTGCTCAATCCTGGTATCGGGATTCAGATTATCAGGAACTCATCATAAATCGATTGCTTGGAACCACATTGAATTTCTTAACAATAGTTCACAGCCCACCACCTAGGGAATAGATTGCAGCAAAGGATGTTAGGCTTTGGATATTGCTTGATTCTTTCCAAATATCACGGTGCAAATAATCAATACCGTAAAGATTAAATTAATCATTGTTAATGGATCGTTAAGCAATGCAAATGAAAAAAGTAAGGTGAAAACAGGCTGTAGCAAGAGCAATTGACTGACTCTGACTACACCCCCTAAAGCAAGGCCACCATACCAAAAGAAAAATCCAACATAAGATGATGAGATTGCTAGCCACAAAAAGGCCATCCAGCTCTTCGGCGAGATGGATGGCGAATTCCCATCCAGAAAAAAATAGGTAATGATTAAATTAAGAGGAAGGCAAAATACGAGCGTCCAAGAAATGACATGAATAGGATTCATCTTCATCGATAAGGTGCCACCGACAGCATAAGCAATGGCTGCTGCCAAACAAGCGAGGAATAATAGGCAGTCGCCATACGAAAGACTACCAACATTTTTGAGTAGAGCAAATCCAACCACTAGAATACTTCCAAGTATAGATGCCAACCAGAAACCGCGTGATGGTCTCTGGCCAGCATAGATTGAACTAAAACAAGCGGTAGCCAAGGGAAGAATCCCCAGAATCACCCCACCATGAGAAGGCAATTGGTTCGATAGGGCTAACGCGGTGAATATGGGGTAAATGAATCCGATCCCTGGCATCATCAAAATAAATGCCTTAAGATCTGAGAAATCTGGAAATTGGATTTTCTGAACTAAAATATAAATTAAAGCGATTACCCCGGCTAATGCGCTCCGACCTGACCCTATAAATACCGGATCAAAACCATCTAATGCAATTTTGGTAAGAGGCAAAGTCAGGCTAAATAGGGCGACCCCCATAAGCCCAAGCCAAAAGCCATTTGCTTCAACCTTAACCCTCCCTCCTATGGCATACAAATTAATCATCCATGCAAAGGAAAATTAGGCACAATTTCCAGAGCCTCTCTGAGGGGCAAAGCTGTATGACAGCCCATTGAAATAGCTAGCCCTTACAATCACGCTGAACTTCCATAGAAATCCATAGCCGATAACAACGAGACCAAATAAAGTAAACAGGTAGTGGCCATGCTCTGATACCAACCACCCATAAACCAATTCTCCAAACATCAGCATGACCAAGCCATATAGAATTGGTGAGATTGAGCGCAACACAGACATAGCGAGTGGCGGGAGCTGCTTATCCCCTTGTGATATATATCGATACCACAGACTTGAGCTCATTAGGACCAAGGCACTACCGCATATGAATGTTAACTTCTGATCAAGATATGAGCCATGAAGCTCTAAAAAAATCTGCAAAAGGCCGAAGCCCTCCAAAAGACCTCCGAAAAATATCATCCACGGAATATGAATGGCACGCCAAGCGGGTATGCCGCGTGCCTTATATAGAATCATGGATTGGCAAAGTAAAAAAGAGGTCGCTAATAAGCCGCTGAGTATCAATGTCAGTGGCTGTGGATTAACTGCTGCGAATAAGGAGACTGGGAAAAGCGCTGCAACAACATACAATTCACGCGTCATCCAAGATGTTTGCGGCTTTAATATGGCGCGCCAAAATCTTAGTTTTCGACCGATCTTAAGGAATACGAAGAAAAGTCCAACCGAAATGGAGGCCAAAGAATAAAGAATTAAATTCTTAGCGATGTCCATAGGAATCAAATCTACCACAGCAAAAATTACAGTCAAAGCGAGCAATCCAGAGCCCATACCTCCAAATACCCAATTCATTGCAGCTCGCCAATCCCAAAATTGCTGTAGAGATCCCACCACTGGGTTTGCAGGGTCACGCAAACTTTCTTCCGTCTGGGTAAAAGGTTTTTGAGATAAATCGCGACCTTTCACTGTTGGGGTTGTATATAAATATTTAATCTGAGGATCGGTGCCAAGGTATTCATTCAAACGCATTGTTGAATTCTCACGAGAAAGTACTGAAACATTACTCTCTTTATCGTTGAAGTCGCCAAAGTTGATGGCCTGAGCAATGCAAGATGCAGCGCACGCTGGTGTTGCTTCAAGGTCAATGCCAGGCATTAAACCTTTTGCCAATCCCTCGTCTACCTTAGGCTGGCAAAAAGTGCATTTCTGAGCAACACCTAGTCGTTCTGGATGTGACGTTGCATTTTCTTGCTTAGTTTTTTCGCCATAATACCCCGCATCTTTATGAATCAAAGTTCTCGCTTGATAAGGACAAGAAACAACGCAATATGCACAGCCGATACATTGGTCGTAATCAATCGCAACAATGCCATCCTCCCTTTTAGTAGTTGCCCCCGTTGGACATACGGGAACACAAGGAGGCTCATCGCAATGCTGACAGCCGGTGACCATGAATAATCTTTGGACGTCCGGGAAGGCGCCAGTTTCAATATCAACCACTTTACGCCACTGCACACCAGGAGGCGTATCGTTAGTTTGCTTGCAGGCAATGGTACAAGTTTGACATCCCACGCAACGATTTAGATCAACAACCATCCCCCACCGTTTATTGGCGCTAGTAGCTTCTTTTAATGTGGAGCTCATATTTTTTCCCCTGCGATTTCTGGAGTAAGTAATTTTCCACTGGCCGCATGACGAAGACGAACACGCATAATGTCAGCACTGCTACCTGTCCCATCGGTTAATTTTAAAGAAAGATCTGTCAGTGAATTAAGACTTGGCAATTGAAGATCTTTTGCAAAAGGCGTCTTCCAGTGATCAAATTGTCCAATCATGAGGACGGTATCTGGACGAATTCCTTCACGTAAAACTGCCTCACCTTCAGTATGGCCAGAAACAGATTCCAGAATGATTCTATCCCCCTCCTTGATACCCATCTCTTTGGCGCGAGTTCGATTGATAATCACTCCTTTATGACCTGAAACATTATCAGCAACCTCTTTAATCAAAGGAAGTCCTACGTTTGCACCCCATGCATACTGCATGGATCGCGCAGTTAAAGCCCAGAATGGAAAGTGGTCTGGATTTTGACCATACTCATGGGCATATTCCAACCAAATATCCGGGAAACGCTCATATGTTGGAAGCGGCTCGTACTCAGCCAATTGCTTTTCCCACCATTCAATACCAGATTCATGCAGGCGATTTGCCAGTTCGTGGCCATGTCTTGTCACCCGCTCCTGGTAAGGCATTTCAAATCGCAGGCCTGCTTTTTCAAGTGCGGGATAGAGATACCAGTTCACCTGAGAAAACGGCCTTAATAAATATCCATTCTCCTTAAACCACTCTAAATCCCGAATCTCTTCGCCCTTGGTAAGGCTGTGAGTAGCGGCTTTAGCAAATGCATTCCATACCTCTTCGCTGCGTGGGGCAACCGACGTGTCTAGGGAATAATCAAATGTGCCGCCACGATCTTTTAAACGTGTGCCCGCTGCTCCGTCATTCACCTGCTCAAGATACTCTGCCAAAATCCCGACGCGTTCTGCCAAGGCGGTAGCAATGTCAGTGAAATCCATAGTGTCATATTCACACTGAATGACCGGCTGGCGTATAGCCCACCCCTCATCCTTCCAAAACTGCTCCATCATTTTGGTTCCACCAATACGAATGATCTGCAAGCTTTCAATATCAAGTGATTCTGGAAGAAGTACATCGGCAAAATGATTCGTTTCGTCATCTGTGTAGGCAAATGAAACGATAAATGGAAATTCTGCCAATCTCTCAGCTACCTCCGGCGCATTCCAGGAGGAAATCGCCGGGTTCGAACGATAGCAAAACCACACGTCTGGCGGCATTGTCCTGGGCCAATTATCAGGAGCCTTTTTTTGGAACAGCCAAGGTAAATGCGCTGGCCCCAAGGAAGGTGACCACGGTGAATCTGAAGATAGCGGTACTAGTGTTTTATAAGCATTGCGAATATGGGGCTGCTTCATCCACCCCTCAGCAGAAGTATCATTAAATTGATACTTCATCAAACCATCTGGACCATCTGGAATGACCGATGCAGCTCGAGAGCTTGCGGGTCTGACTAACTTAATGGTAGTACCTAAAGTGCCGCCAGGAACCTCGAGTCCGCCAACCAAAACTGTGAGCATCGTGCGTGCCCAACAACAATGGAAACCCCCCCATCCATTATTAACGCCTTTGCCAAGCATAACGGCAACCGGGCGAAAAGGCATGGTCACACCCTCGATCTCAATAGTCTGACCAATACAGGCATGAGATAAAAATTCGCTCGCTATACGTCGGATGGTTTCAGCGGAAATATCACATTCATTAGCAGCCCATTCCGGCGTATAACCCTTCATGTGATCCAATAATTTTTGAAATGCAGGAAAACCAATCACATCCTGATGTTCAAAATGTTTTTTATCAGGGCCGTACTCAACCCCGGAAACGGAATATTGTCCGGTAAGTGCTGGACTTATGAGGCCTGGATCATCATGCGGCTTAGCCTTGGAGTCAGCCAAATCCCAAATTAGTGGCTTACCGGTTTCTTTGTCACGCAAAAACCAACCATTAGGTCCAATTAAATAAGGTGAGCTTGTTCTATTCTTAAGGAATGGAGCATCACATTCTTTCTCAAGATTATGCTCAAATAAAATACAATGAATTAAGGCGAATAAAAACGCAGCATCCGTTTTTGGCTTAATCGGAACCCACTCCGCTGAAACTGCTCCAGTCACAGATAAATGTGGCTCTACCTGTATACGCTTAGCGCCTCGAGCCCTTGCATTAGCCTCTCTCCATACTCCAACCACCCCAGCGGATGCCTCAGTATTATTTCCGCAGTTAATAACATAGTTAACATTGGGGGTGTCCGGGGAAACAGTGAAAGCCCGGTGCCACAACTCACCGTACAAATGTTCAGAGTGATAGCATTTCACACCCTGGCCAGCGCCATAGCCACCATCAATTGGGCCCCAAGCAGCCATAAACGCCGGAAAGGTTCCCATATATTGAACGGGGGTACCCGCGCCGCCGGTTGTAGTGGCAACGCGAGGAACGCCTTCAGCATTTAACAACCCAGTTGCGCGGATATGATTTAATTTTCCCGCTATTAGATCTAGCGCCTCATCCCATGAAACAGGCACAAAACCAGGATCTTCATTCCTACCTTTTTTAGGGTTGGTGCGAATCATGGGTTGCTTAATGCGGTTTGGATTGTATGTTTTTTGAATAATCCCATAAGCCTTTACACATACCCTGCCTCCACCCGGATGATGACCGCATGCTGAATAATTTGACTCCACTCTTTTTGCAACGCCGTCTTCAACTTCGACTGTGAGCAAATCAGGGCCAGCGACGCACTGATAGCAATAGATCGGCACTTTCTTGGATGTCATTTCAAACCCTCACAATATATAAACAACTAAAAGTGGTATTCACATTCATTTAAGATTTAAAGTCCGCTCTTTTTTCTTTTCAATTCGTGATTTTTGTTTCAGTACATCAACCACAAAACGGGTATGGACAGCCGATCCTATCAAGTCAACTTCATCTTTAATTTCCACTTGAAATACCACGCGCGGAAGATTTAACTCCTTTACAGTGCAATGGATTTCAATTGTTTGGCCTAAAAGCGTTGGAGCCAAATGATCAATCTCAACCCTAGATCCGACAGAGTCTTCGCCTGAATCGTGGTGAAACGATAACAGTTGGCGGCAAGCTGTTTCCAAATCGAATACCATGGATGGGGTTGAATAGATGCGTAAGTCATCCCCCATAAATGAGATCGTTTTTCCAGCCTCAACGACATGGTTGACCGAATGATGCGAGCCTACCTTAAGTGTATCTTTCATAAACAAACCTTATAAGTTATTGCTGTTATTACCAAGACCTAGATAGGCATCAATCATTTTTTGATCATTTAAAAGATCTTTAGCCACTCCTTCGAGGGCAACTTTGCCAGTCTCAAGAACATAACCACGATCAGCAATTTTTAATGCACCTCTAGCATTCTGCTCGACCAGCAGTATCGATATTCCGCTAGCGCGTAAGGAGGATATCGTTTGGAGAACCTCATAAACAATCTTAGGCGCCAGACCCAAGGATGGCTCATCTAACATCAATATTCTTGGCTTTGCCATTAAGGCCCTGCCGATAGCGAGCATTTGGCGCTCACCCCCTGACAAAGTATCCGCTGTTTGGTTGCGACGCTCTTTCAGCTTCGGGAATATCTTAAAAACCCCATTCAAATTTTCTTCTTGATCTCGCATTCCTTTGCGCCACCTGTAGAAGCCTCCCAAAATGAGGTTATCTAGAACTGACATTGAGCCAAATAGCTCCCTGGTTTCTGGCACAAGGCAAAGACCATTAGCAACCATTTGAGATACAGAATGCTTCACTAACATTTGCCCATCAAACCAAGTCTCTCCAGATGAAGGTAGAATCCCCATAATTGCATTTAATATGGTGCTCTTACCAGCTCCGTTTGGACCAATCACAGTAACAATCTCACCCTCATTCAGCTCTAAGCAAACCTCATCCACCGCCCTAACAGATCCATAGGCTACAGAAAATTTTTCAAGCTTGAGCAATGGCCGACGAGTCATAAAGAGCCCTCCGATTGCTCATCGATACCTAAATACGCATCAAGTACACGAGAATTCTTTTGTATCTCTTGTGGACTACCAGTAGCAATAACTGTTCCAAAATCCAGCACTGTAATTCGATCAGCTAAGTGCATGACAAATTCCATGTCGTGTTCAATAATTAGTACGCTTAGACCCTCTAATCTCAACTGCATGAGAAGAGCTGCCAAATCTTTCTTTTCCAAATGGCGCAGACCAGCGGCAGGCTCATCCAATAGCAGAGCTACAGGCTGACCAGAAAGTGCCCGTGCAATTTCAACAATTCGCTGCTTTCCAAGAGAAAGTGAACTGGCGACAGCTTCTTCAGAACCCCCTAATCCACAACGACGAATTTGCTCAATAGCCTCTAATTGAAGTGCGCGCTCTTCTCTACGATCCAACCGAAGCATGCAAGTAAGCCAGCCAAAATGACCTCGAAGATGCGCACCTAAGGCCACATTATCCAAAACAGATTGAGATCTCAGCAGGCGCACGTGTTGGAAAGTTCTTCCAAGGCCACGGGTTGCAAAGTCACGAGCCACCTTACCTGTCATCGATTCGCCCAGCAGTTCCACTTGGCCATCTGATGGGTAATCTACCCCCGAAAGAATATTAAAGAGTGTACTTTTTCCGGCCCCATTAGGGCCAATCAAAGCATGAATTTCTCCTGCCCTCAAATCCAGAGAAACCGATCTATTAGCAACAAGCCCTCCAAATCGCTTAGTAACACCCATAGCATTTAGGATAAGTGCCCCTTTTGGAGGCATATTCCTTGAACTTAACTGGCTTGGCTCATATCTGTCGATAGATGATTTTTTCTTGCTCTTCACCAAGGGAGAAAATAACTTGACGAGGCCAGGCCATAAACCATTTGGATAGTACTGAAGAATAAACAACATAATCAAACCAAAAATAATAGATTCTGGGTTGATATTTGATCCAAAGATTGCTGGAATGATGTCCTGCAAATAGCTCTTAATAAAAGTAATCAAACCAGAACCAAGTACAGCACCCCAAAGATAGCCTGCACCCCCTATCACCGCCATAAATAAATACTCAATGCTGGAGCTAAGATTGAATGGGGTTGGGTTT
The DNA here is from genome assembly GCA_947380285.1 of Burkholderiaceae bacterium. Next base: position 8,768 of record CANCQD010000029.1, read on the forward strand.
ATAAAACGTTGAAAATGGGAATATAGCCAACCAGATGAAGAGGCCATTAAAGCAGCCAGCATAAATACTTTAGCTCTATAGCTAGCGGTATTAATTCCCATCGATTCTGCCATTAAACGGCCTGACTTTAAGGACTGGATAGCACGCCCCTCTCTAGAGTCGAGCAAATTGTGCATTAGCCAAAGTAATAGGAAAAAGATCAACCAAATCACGCAACCAAAGGAACGTGGCGTTATCAGTGAGTAAGAGGCGATGGATAAGGGGGGGATACTAGTAATGCCAGTATGTCCGCCCAGAAATTCAAGATTACCGAACAGATAGTAGAAACTTAAGCCCCAGGCGATCGTACAAAGTGGCAAATAGAAGCCAGATAAATTTAGCGTAATTAATCCCAAGAACCAAGCCAAAGCACAGGTAATAATCAACCCAAAGATTAGACCAACCCAGGGAAGTAATGATGTGCCCAAGATGCCACCAAGATTCTCAGCAACAAAAGATGAGGTGGTAACCCAAGCAGTAGCATAAGCACCTATACCAACAAATGCCGCCTGACCAAATGAGGTCATACCAGCAACGCCCGTCATTACCACCAGACCTAGCACTACGATGGCATATATACCTACATAATCTAACAGGGAAATAGTGAAATCTGGCAAGAAAACCCAAGCGCTAGCAAATATCGCTATAGCAATCGAAGTTAATTTAGCGCTCATTACTCGTCATCCTCCACATGGCGACTACGTAATGAACGCCAAAATAGAACAGGCACGATCAAGGTAAAGACAATGACTTCCTTATAGGCGCTTGCCCAAAAAGATGAGAATGCTTCTAATTGACCGACTAGCAAAGCACCAAATAAAGCCAAAGGGAAGCTGACAAGGCCACCAATAATGGCAGCCACGAAGCCCTTGAGACCAATCAAGAAGCCAGTGTCATAGTAGATTGTTGATAAGGGTGCAATCAGTATTCCTGAGATGGCGGCTATAAAAGAGGCCATTGCAAAGCTGAGATCTCCACAAAACTCAATTGGAATTCCAACTAAGCGAGCACCTGTTCTATTAATAGCTGTAGCCCTTAAAGCCTTGCCAAAAATATTTTTCTCAAAGAACATAAATAGTAAAGCAACAAGAACAATGGTTACGATTACCACAATCAGGGACTGACCCTTAATTGCGACACTACCGATATGGAAGGCTTGGTCGGTAAAGGGCGGAATGCGCCAACCTTCAGCACCGAAAAATAGAAGGCTAAAGCCCACCAAAATACCATGCAAGGTTACGGCCGCGATAAGCAGAAATAGTACCGAGCTGTTAGCAATCGGTCTAAATACAAACCGATATAGCAGTGGCCCCAAAGGAGTGATGATGAAAACAGTAGCCAAAATATTGCAAATCACACTTTCAGGCGGAAGTACAAAAATACAGAACGCTGCAATAGCCGGGAAAAATAAAGTCCATATAAAGGTGGTTTTCCAGTCAATTTGAATGCCACGCTTCCACCTCCATACTTCAGTGCAAAGAACGATCAAGGCCAAACAAATCAATAGCCAAAATGTACCTGGCGTTTTTGTTCCACCTAGTGAAGCCATAGACAATGCTGCATAAGCCACCAAATCTCCTTGCGAGATAAAAATGACTCTAGTAACCATGAATACCAAAACCAAGGCGATGGCTAATAACCCGTAAATTACCCCGCTAACTAAACCATCCTGCCCTAAAAAAAGGGCAATGTCCCAATTCATGTATGTTTCCTTAAGCTAAATCCACTCAATGCACTAAATGGTTGGCAGAAATCAACTTACTCATGCCAACCAAAAAAACTAAATTAATTTAAAGGCTCATATTTCCAGGTACCATTTTCAATTTTGACCATTACACGGGAACGCTGATCAAGACCTAAATGATCCGTAGGGGTAGTGTTGTAGATACCATGTGAAGCAGGCACCTCCTTGTTATGCTCTAAAGCGGTGCGCAATGCGGCACGAAAAGCTGGAGTACCTGGTTTTCCACCTTTTAATGCCTCAGGAATTGCCGCACTCATCACTTGACCTGCATCCCACATATGACCGCCGAATGTTGATACAGAACCTTTGCCATAAGTATCTTCATAAACTTTGTAATAAACCATGGCTGATTTCTTTACTGGATTACTCGCTGGTAATTGTGGCGCCACCAGAATTGGGCCAACGGCAAGAAGAGTACCTTCAACATCTTTTCCGCCAACACGAATAAAGTCATTATTCGCAACGCCTAAGGTCTGATATACCGCACCCTTGAATCCAACTTCTTTTAGCGTCTTCTGAGGAAGTACTGCTGGCGTGCCAGAAGCGGCGATCAAAACAGCATCTGGTTTGCTACCAACAATGCGTAGAGCTTGACCAGAAACAGAACTATCCGTTCTCACATAACGCTCGTTACTAACGATCTTAATTTTCTTTAAGTCGGCAGCAGTAACAAAGGCCTGATACCAGCCCTCACCATACGCATCAGAAAATCCAATAAAACCAACTGTCTTAACGCCGTTATTTGCCATATGTTCAGCAGTAGCTAAAGCCATGGAAATATCATTTTGAGTTGTCTTATACACCCAGCGTCTTGGGCCATCAACCGGTTCAACGATTTTAGATGCAGCAGAAACTGAAATCATTGGCGTTGTTCCCTCCGCGACTACATCAATCATGGCCAAAGAATTGGGTGAGGTTGAGGAGCCAATAATTAAATCAACCTTGTCTTCCGAAATAAATTTACGAGTATTTTTAACGCTGGCAGTGGTATCGCTAGCATCATCCAAAATGATGTAGTTTATTTTTTGTCCCGCAACGACCTTCGGCAACAAGGGAACCGTATTTTTTTCCGGTATACCCAAGGAAGCTGCCGGGCCTGTTGTAGAAACAGTCACCCCGACATTAATGTCGGCAAGAGCCATTGTATTGAAACCAAGAGCCACGAATAACAAAGCGATTTTATTGAATTTCATTTCACACCCCTAATAAGAAAATAACGCTGTCAATATTCCTAAATACGACTACTTCCATCAATTTCAATTTCCCTCATCCTAAACTTCTGAACTTTTCCGCTTGCGGTTGTGGGGTAATCTTCTACCACTCTCACAATAGACGGAATTTTGAAACTCGCAATATTCCCTTTACATTTAGCGCGCAAGCTATCTGGATCAAGCATTGCACCATGCTTCAAGCGAATCCATGCGCATAATTGCTCACCATAAAGCTCATCTGGAATTCCGAATACTTGTGCCTCCGCTATTTCAGGAATCGTATGTAAAAACTCCTCAATCTCGCGAGGAAAAATATTTTCGCCACCGCGTATGACAACATCTTTTAAACGACCAACAATGGCAACACAAGAATCAGGGCGCATAACAGCCAAGTCTCCCGTGTGCATCCAGTCATCAGCATCAATAGCATTTTTGGTGGCCTTTTCGTTTTGCCAATAACCAGGCATCACTAAGTACCCTTTTACGCACAGCTCTCCGGTAACCCCTAGGGGTACAGTCGCGCCAGAAATAGGGTCAACTATTTTTACTTGCACATGAGGCAAAGGCGAGCCGACTGTTTCTACGCGTTGCTCAAAGGTATCATGCAACGTGGTTTGCAGTGAAATTGGAGATGTCTCAGTCATGCCGTATACAACAGACATTTCCTTCATATTCATTTTGTCGATTACCGAACGCAAAATTTCCGCAGGACAAGGTGCGCCACCCATCAAACCTGTTCTCAACGTTTTTAATTCATAGGAATTAAATTCAGGCAGGTTTAGCATTGCAATAAACATCATTGGCACACCATAGATAGCAGTGCAACCTTGACTTTGTACTGCATCAAGACAAGATTTAGGATCAAAAGTTTCCGCAGGAAAGACTGCGGCAGCCCCCATAGAAAATGCCCCAAGTACACCAATAACCATTCCAAAACAATGAAACATGGGCACCGGTAAGCAGACTTTATCTGAAGAGCTAATTTGCAATCTACTAGAAATTTGTATGGCGTTATTGACTAAATTGAAGTTAGTTAATGTTGCCCCCTTAGGATCGCCCGTAGTGCCCGATGTGTATTGAATGCTAACCAACTGATTAGGCTTGCAAGCAGCACTCAAGGCTTCGATATCTTGATGCGATGTTTTAACGGGAATCTCAAGAAGCTCATTCCAGGATATTGCGCCTGGGTACTTCTCGTCACCAAAAACAAATAATGTCTTCAAATACTTTGAATTTTCGCTAATTTTTTGAGCGACTCCTAGGCAATCAAAGTTACGGTAATTAGGATGTAAAAATAGTGCTTTGCACTCTGAGTGCTCTATTACATAACCCAATTCAGTCAAGCGATATGCAGGATTGATATTTACAAGAATTGCGCCAATCTTTGCAGCTGCAAATTGCACAACCACCCACTCATATCGATTGGCGCTCCAAATCCCAATTCTGTCACCCTCGACAATTCCTGAGGCGAGCAATGAAGCCGCCACATCTTTTGATTGCTTGTCTAAGTCTTGGAAACTTAAAATCTTATTCTGCCAAACGCTGATGACAGCCGGCCGTGACGAAAAACGGTCAACGGCTTCCGTCAATACCTCATTAACAGACATCTGCCGAAGGGGTGGATTGCTCCCACCAACTGCAATTGACGGAGGACTAGTCAACATTATTGAATATGGATGAATTGATTAACATAGGTCTAGTTGAATCAACTTTTTCTGATCAAATTTTTATCAAAAAAAGCTATAGGCTGTGAATTGCCATTCATGTTTTGATCTTTTGCATGATTTTTCTTTAAACACAGCTGTACACCCTCCCTTAATGTGGAGGATGCCTCTGTATTTTTTGCGATGGCTGGTTTAACAACATCATTCATCAACATATCAAAGTCTCCTAGGCTTTCTCTATACGTACCACTGTAGCCCTTAATTATTCTTGCGCTTAAAGCAACTTCCAATGCGAAGTTATATGAAATTTTTCGGCTTAAGTCTATAAGGTTTAACCATTCCTTGATAGATTCTTGTTCGGCCGCATAGCGATAGCCAAAACGACGAATAACTTTTAATTTCGAAACAAGCCAAAGAAGGCTAAACCCAGAGATGCTACTAGTTTTTAAATACACCCCGAAATTAAATTTGTCTAAAATCTGGCGCTTCTTTGTCCAATGAATAATAGGTTTTGCCATTGAGGGCGGCAAAAATCCACAGAACTCTTCTAATCCAGGTTTAAAGTACTCGGTAATTGTTACCACTGATCCTGGCTCTACACCAGCCTCTTTATAGACTCGCTCAAATCTCGTTCTTCTCGTTTTTAAGTGGGCTACCTTAATTAAGTCGTCAAACGACATTCGCAGCGCTAAATAGCGTGCTGTTTCTGGCAGCAATTCATTGTTTAATTGAGCGGGATCATCCGAGGATATGTTCAATAAAAATTTTAGCCGCTCTGTGTATAGCCTGGCATAGCCTATATTTTGGTAATCCGCTAAACGACGTATGCCCTCCTCAATAAAGAAATGAGCATTAACTGGAAATATAAGTTGTGATTGCAGAATCAGGCCTTCAACGCCCAACTCAGAAGATGTTAAGCCGAGGGGTAGAGCCAAATTACCAAGGGCTGGGTCTAGCTTTACACCCCCGGCCAGATCATATGCAAGAGAAAATCCGGATAAATTCGCCTTAACAGCAAACCCAGAAGACTCAATTACCTTCTCAAAGACGCTACGATTTATAGGTAGAAGACCGCTTCCTGCTACCGCACCGAACATGATCGAACTGATTGCACTCTTCGTAACAGAAACAGCTTTATCCATATCAAACATGATGGTCGTTTTTGCCAATGCTTTAACCGCATCGGCTGCACGCACCTCATCATATCGGCCGTCACCACTATGAGATTTTTCAGAGGTTGCAAACACTCGATGCTCAGAGGCAATTAAGGTAGTGCGATTGGGTGTTATGTAACCAGCCTGCAAAACCCTTGCAGCCTCAATCAACTCCGAAGCAATAACTAAGTCAACCATCCCTGGCATCGGCGTAAGCGCAAGCGCCTGCTCTGAATCTTCCTGAGCCAACTCGATATAGTAAGTAGTCGCCCCCGTTCTTTGCGCCACCCCCGGGATAGATGTGCATTGCACACGCATGCCACTCAGTCTGGCTGCCTCTGCAATCCAGTCGGTTAAGGTGCCGCCACCCTCACCGCCCAATGCAGCTATCAGAATCGAAATCGAATTTTTATCTTGATTCATTTTGATGAATGCACCAAATGATTTGGCGGCCGCCTTCCCTGCATAGCAGAAATAAAGGTATTGCGAAGAAAATATAGAGCTGAATCAATCAGACCGGGATTTTGAATTGTTTCAACGCGATAAAAAGATGGACATAAAACAGCGGCATGAGCAACTTCACCGCAATTTCCACAACCTATGCAACTACTATTTACAGTAGTCACTGGGTCGACTCTTAAAGGATCGGGATTCTCTTTGATGGTTAGGGAGGGGCATCCAGACAACCTAATGCAGGAGTGATCTCCCGAGCACGTATCCTCATCAACGCCAAATTTGGTCTTTACAACCCTTTTACCTAATTTCAATTTCTGGGCAATTAAAGGTTTGATGCGGCGCTGCTTCGCTAAAGCGCATTCCCCATCTGCAATGATGACTCTCAGACCCTTTGAGTCATCCTTGACGGCTCGTTTGAGAGCCTTAATCATTTTCCCCACCTTGTAGGATGGAATAGTTTCAATCCAATTAACGCCAACTCCACGCAAAGCAGACTCGATGTTCATATCAACTGGCTGATCCTTGAAATTCACTCCACTAGAGGGAATATTTTGATGTCCTGTTGCTGATGCATATCCATTTTTAAGCAAAACTAAAATGCCGTTTCCCTTATTGAATACATAGCTAGCAACACCGGCAGTCAAACTGCTATGCCAAAACCCTCCATCACCACCAATACTAATGACCGGCCTCTCCATCAAAGGAGAAAGTCCAGCAGATGAAGCCAAGCCCATCCCATAGCCCAATATCGTATTGCCCGCAAAGAATGGTTCAAGAGTTGCAAAGCTATGGCAGCCAATATCGGCGCTAATGTGCAAGGGGCCAATTTCTTCTTGCAGCAACTTTAATGCAGAAAATACTGGCCTTTCTGGACATCCGGTACAAAAAGTGGGATAACGGGGAGGAACCGGTTTGCCCAATAATTCAGCGGCCTGCTTCTTAATGGATTCAATATATTCAATCGACTCAAGTGGCTTGGTATCGTTGCTACCCTGAATATGATCTGCGGAAAACTTACCAATTCCTTGAAGCATGACCAGCCCAATATATTCCCCAGCCAATGGGAAATAATTCTTACCGCCGATACTAGCGCTAAGTTTGAAGTCGTGACAAAAAGCCTTGATTGCCTGCTCAAGAAATGCTGGTTGCCCTTCTTCAATAACCAATATATTCTTTTTATCCCTGCAGAATTCATGGACCTCATCAGGCACCAAGGGATAAGTAACGTTCAAAATGTAGAGAGGAATTTTAGAGACTCCAGTTTTATCAACCAGGCCAAGCGCCTCTAATGCTCTAATGGTCCCGTTATACAAGCCACCTTGCACAACAATGCCAACACCTTCTAATTCTCCAGCGAAGACTTCATTAAGCCCTCTCTCTTGGATGTACCTAATAGCCTCAGGCCATCTAACATCAATCTTTAACCTTTCCTGCACATAAGTTGCCGGCGGGAGACTTATTTTATCGGGCTCAAATAGGGAGGATTGTAATTTATTAACTGTTGATATTTTCGGCCTAATATTGGCTTTAGCTTTAAAACTACCAGTCATATGACACGCACGAATTCTAAGCTCAAGCAGTACTGGCGTATTGCTCGCCTCAGATAAACCAAAGGCTTCCTCGACCATATTCACAATGTGTTCAAGATTCGGACGCGGATCTAGCAACCACATCTGGGATTTCATGGCAAAGGCATGACTGCGCTCTTGAATAATGCTTGAGCCCTCTCCATAATCCTCGCCAATGACAATGACTGCACCACCAGCGACACCAGCAGAAGCTAGGTTTGAGAGAGCATCTGACGCAACATTGGTACCAACAATAGATTTAAAGGTGATAGCGCCACGTATTGGATAGTTAATTGAAGCGCTTAACATTGCCGCTGCACTAGCTTCATTTGCGCAGTTTTCTACATGAACTCCTAAATCAGATAGATATTCACCAGCATCAGAAAGCACATCTATCAAATGGGAGACTGGAGCGCCTTCGTACCCACCTACATAAGAAACGCCGGATTGCAGAAGCGCCTTGGTAACGGCCAGAATCCCTTCTCCTTCGAAAGTATCCCCATCGCCTAATTTAAGTTGAGCAACCTCTTTTTTGAACGAACGTTCCGCCAAGTGTCTTCCTTAATTTTGTTATCTACAGATTAACCATATGGATTGGTTTTTTTAAAGAATAGACACATATTAATAATCTATCAATACTATAATTGGTATATGTAATATAGATATAGTTGATAATATGCATAAAGTGACTCAAGCCAATCCCATGAAAAGATTAGACCTAAATTTAGTTAGAATTTATGTGTCGATATACGAAGCCAAGTCCGTATCCAAAGCCGCAGCAATGCTGTCAATGACTCAGCCTTCCGTAAGTTATGGCTTAGCGCGCCTTCGAAACGTCTTTAAGGACAGTCTATTTGAGCGTAAGGGGCGCGGGGTTACCCCTACTAAGCGTGCCGAGGAGCTTTATACCCAGTTTCGCCATGCGCTTAATACGATTGATGAAGCCCTGGAAGATATTGATCGATTTGATCCAATGACAACTCGTCGAGTTTTTAGGGTCGCGATGTCAGACGTCGGGTCTATTTGCCTAACCCCTTCGCTTTTGGCTAAATTTCATATTGCAGCGCCAGAGTCCACTCTTGAGATCGTTCAAGTAAAAATGGATGATCTGATGGATGAATTAGCGTCTGGTCATATTGATGTTGCCGTTGGGAATCTACCAATCAATCATTCGTCGGCCAGGAGCGAACTGCTCTTTAAGGAGCGATATGTTTGTGTTGTCTCCAACAATCACCCCAGAATTAAGAAAAAAATTAGCGCCGAACAATTCATTAAAGAATGGCATATCGATGTCGTCTCCCCCTTCTCATTGCACCACCAGGTGGATAGAAGATTTCGGGAAATCGGAATCAATAGAAAAGTAGCTTTAAGGGTTCAGCATTATGGGACTCTGCCAACCATACTTCCTAAATACGAGTACATAGTGACAGTTCCTTCAGCATTAGGAAAAGCATTTGAGAAACTTGCTGATGTAAAAAGTCTTGAGTTGCCAACATCCACTCAACACTTTGACATCAGGGCTGTATGGCACTCTAAACAACAATCATCAGTAAGCAATAGTTGGTTTAGAAACCTTGTTATTGAAACACTTGGATCGCTATATCATTAAGAACCCAAGTGAAAGGTAGATTCTTTTTTACTCAAGTGAAGTGAGTAAAAAGCATTGACCATACAGATCTTATCCTCATAACTTAAGCTACTCTGCATATGTCACTATCTTTCGTCCTACTGCATAGTATGACTTCACGCCATCAGCAATGCATATGGATCCTGAAAATTAATACCAATCAACTAGCAAAAAACCCTGATCTCTCAGGGCTTTAGCGCGGTAAAAGTTAAATAAAGACTTATCTTTTCTTAACTGGTGGTAAATCAGTGCAGTGGCCATGCGCTGCTTCAGCTGCAAGACCTACTGACTCGCCGAGCGTTGGATGCGGATGAATCGTTTTACCGATATCCACTGCATCTGCACCCATTTCAATTGCTAAGCAAACCTCGCCAATCAGATCACCCGCATGAGTGCCCACAATGCCGCCGCCAATAATGCGATGTGTGCTGGCATCAAACAGGAGTTTGGTGAAACCTTCATCGCGCCCATTAGCGATAGCACGTCCACTAGCAGCCCATGGGAACAAACCTTTTTCATAGGCAATCCCTTGTGCCTTACATTGCTCTTCAGTTAAACCAGCCCAAGCTACCTCTGGGTCAGTGTAAGCAACAGAAGGAATTTGCTTGGCGTCAAAATAAGACTTTTGACCAGCAGCCGCTTCTGCTGCGACGTGCCCTTCATGAACCGCTTTATGAGCCAACATCGGTTGACCAACAAGATCGCCAATCGCGAAGATATTGGGAACGTTGGTCCGCATCTGTTTATCTACTGGAATAAATCCACGCTCGTCTACTTGCACGCCTGCAGCCACTGCATCGATCTTCTTACCGTTAGGCGTGCGCCCTACCGCTACTAAAACTAAATCGTAGGTCTGTGGTTCAGTTGGAGCATTCTCGCCCTCAAAGCTCACCTGAATACCATCAGGCTTGACTTCGGCTTTAGATGCACGAGTCTTGAGCATCACTTTTTCAAAACGTCCGGCATTGAATTTTTCCCAGACCTTTTCCAGGTCACGATCTGCGCCGGCCATGAGACCATCTAACATCTCGGCTATATCAATGCGTGAGCCAAGCGTGCTGTAAACGGTGGCCATCTCTAAACCAATAATGCCGCCGCCAATGACTAGCATGCGCTTTGGAATACTCGTTAACTTCAGAGCGCCAGTGCTATCCACAATCCGCGGATCTTCTGGCAAGAATGGCAATTTCACGGGCTGACTGCCGGCGGCAATAATCGCCTTCTGAAAACGAATCACTTCTTTGGAACCCGTGAGATCTTGTCCATCACCACTAGTCAGTTGAACTTCAACGTGGTTAGCATCTAAAAAATGTCCTAGGCCACGAACGACTTTGACCTTGCGAGCCTTAGCCATACCAGCTAAGCCACCAGTTAACTTGGCAATGACAGATTCTTTGTAGCCACGCAATTGATCGATTTCAATTTTGGGCGCGCCAAAGGTGATCCCATGCTTTGCCATTGTCTTGACTTCATCCATGACAGATGTGGTGTGCAACAAAGCTTTTGATGGAATACAGCCGACGTTTAAGCAAACACCACCCAAAGTGGCATAGCGTTCCACCAATACAGTGTTCATACCCAAGTCAGCACTGCGAAACGCTGCGCTATAACCACCAGGGCCAGCACCTAGAACTAACATCTCGCATTCGTGATCTACCTTACCAGTGTATTGACCGGTAACTGGAATGGGAAGCGGCGGAGGAGTAAGTGCAGTTACTGCAATTGGAGCTGGAGTTGGTACCGCAGAAGTCGCAGGCTTTGGAGGTGCCCCTGCGCCACTAACTTCAATCTCAGCAATGACACTGCCTTTGGCAACCTTGTCACCGATCTTTACAGAAATAGCAGTCACTGTTCCAGCTGCATCAGCAGGAACTTCCATGGTGGCTTTATCAGATTCAAGAACCAATAAAGGCTGCTCTTTTTCAATGACATCACCAACCTTAATCAGCACCTCAATCACAGGCACATCTGCGTAATCACCAATATCTGGTACAAGGATCATCTGTTTTGACATAGATCCTCCTTATAGAATTGCGCGACGGAAGTCGGACAAGAGTTGCGCAACATGGACATTGAAGCGAGTAGCGAGCGCACCATCAATCACACGGTGATCAGCAGTCAAAGACAATGGGCAGATCAAGCGTGGCACGAATTGCTTGCCATCCCAAACTGGCTTCATAGCGGCTTTGCTAACACCTAAGATGGCTACCTCTGGAGCATTCACGATCGGCGAGAAGTAAGTGCCACCAATGCCGCCCAATGAAGAAATGGTGAAGCTTGCACCTTGCATTTGATCAGGCTTAAGTTTGCCTTCACGTGCCAGTGCAGCTAGGTCAGAAGTTTCTTTGACAATTTCAAAGATGCCTTTTTTATCGACATCCTTAATGACAGGAACAACCAAACCAGTTGGCGTGTCGGCAGCAAAGCCAATATTAAAATATTTCTTGATAACCAAGTCATCGCCATCGAGCGAGCTATTGAACTCAGGATATTTTTTCAGTGCAGCAACGGCGGCCTTCATGATGAACGCCAACATCGTGATCTTGATGCCACTCTTCTCATTTTCTTTATTGGTGAGAACGCGGAAAGCTTCTAAATCAGTAATATCTGCGTCTTCGTGATACGTCACCGCCGGAATCATGACCCAGTTGCGACCTAAATTGGCAGCAGTCAGTTTCTTAATCCGATTGAGCGGTTGGCGCTCGATCTCACCAAACTTAGCAAAATCCACTTTTGGCCAAGGAATTAAATTCAAGCCGCCTAAGCTTCCGCCAGATGCAGCGCCAGTATTACCGCCACCACTCATCGCAGCTTTAACATATGCCTGAACGTCATCTTGAGTAATGCGGCCTTTTGGACCAGTTCCCTTGACTTGAGAAACTGTTACGCCAAGCTCGCGCGCAAACTTGCGTACTGATGGGCTTGCATGATTAACGGTGTCATCTGCTGGAGGAGGTGTGTTGCTTACTGGTGGTGGAGGCGGAGCCAATTTCATCGGAGGCTCTACAGCTGGGGCTTTGGCTTGAGGGGCGGCGGCTACTAGAGCTGGTGCTTCTGCAGGAGCGGTAGCAGATGAAGCGCCCTCTTCCAACATGATCACTACCGAACCTTCGGAAAGTGAATCACCAATCTTGACCTTTACTTCTTTAACCACACCAGAGTGACTCGAAGGCACGTCCATCGTAGCCTTGTCAGACTCCAACACGACGATAGACTGTTCTTTTTCAACGGTATCACCAACCTTAACCAAGACTTCGATCACAGGCACATCTTTGTAATCCCCAATATCGGGGACTTTAATTTCTATTATTTGGCTCATGTTCAGTCTCTTATTAAACCGTCATTGGGTTAGGTTTAGTTGTATCGATGCCGTATTTCTTGATAGCTTCAGCTAGCTTTTGACGATCAAACTGTCCAGCGTCAGCTAAAGATCTCAAGGCAGTCAATACCACCCAGCGACGATCTACTTCGAAGAAGTCACGCAATTTCTCGCGAGTATCAGAGCGGCCAAAGCCATCCGTTCCTAGAACTTCATAACGACGACCCATGTGCTGAATAGCTGGACGAATTTGTTCTGCAAATAAACGAACATAGTCAGTGGCAGCAATCACAGGACCCGTTGTGTCTTTCAAGCATTTTTCTACATGCGACAAGACAGGTGCTGCGGCAGGATTGAGAAGATTGCTGCGATGAACCGCAGTCCAATCACGGCCTAGCTCTGTAAAGCTTGGGCAACCCCACAGATCAGAGGCAACGCCCCAATCTTGATGCAACATCTCTGCCGCTTCAATGACTTCACG
>CANCQD010000030.1 GCA_947380285.1 Burkholderiaceae bacterium
TGGACGCTGCATTGGTACGGGAAGGTTGGTGGATTTGGGTAACGGACAAGCTCAAATTGGACGTATGGCCGTCTTAGCCCAATATAGACATCAGGGGCTGGGCAAGCAAATCCTAAAAAAGCTGATTGATCTCGCTCAATCACAAAAAACGGATTCCATCGTCCTGCACTCGCAGGTGACTGCCATCCCTTTCTATGAAAAACACGGCTTTCAGGTACAGGGTTCTACCTACGATGAAGCTGGCATTCCTCATCGTAATATGATTCTTTTATTACCAAGTTCGACTTAACCAGCAATGACTACTACCTCTACCCCAAACTCCCCTGTCTGTACTTACACCCATCGCGTTTGTTATTCCGACACGGATGCTGCTGGCTTTGTCTATCACGGACGCTATCTGGAAATATTTGAACGCAGTCGTGCAGAGTGGCTTGCCCAACGTGGTCTTAGCCCCACCAAGCTCATCAACGAAATGAATATCGTCATGCCCGTGCGTGAACTCACGATGAACTTTTATAAGCCAGGACGCCTTGATGACATTCTCTATATTGACCAAGTCATTGAGCATCGTGGACGCACTCAAGTAACAGTGAAACAAACTGCACAGAGAAAGCTTCCCGATAGCGATGAATTACAAGTCATTGCTAGCGCTGTATTGCATATTGTCTGTGTAGATACCAATACACTCAAACCAAAGGCTTGGCCTGATGGATTATTTCTTGCTGAGTGATACTCGCAATGGAGCCCAATATGTCTGATGGAAAATTACTAACGTTTGTAAAAGAACTGAGCGTTCTGCTTGAGAAGCATCCTAGCGAAGAGATTATTTTTAATGATGGGAAAAAGATACTAGAGAAACTAATTGCACAAGATGATTGGTTGCCAGAAGAATTTACTAAACCGCACCCACAGTACTATCAGCAATACCTCCTCTACGCCGATCCATTGGATCGATTTTCTGTTGTGAGTTTTGTTTGGGGACCAGGTCAAAAAACACCCGTTCACAATCACACAGTTTGGGGAATGATTGGCCAATTGCGCGGCGAAGAAACAGGTACACCCTACTATCGCCAAGCAGATGGCAGCTTCAAGGCAGGAGAGGCCTGCATTAGTCCGCCAGGGCACGTTGATACCGTGTCACCAGCTACTCATGATATTCATGTAGTCGAAAACAGCCTGAGCGATAAGACTTCAATCAGCATTCATGTGTATGGAGGCAATATCGGACGCATTCATCGTTCAGTGTTTGACCCTGCAACTGGCTCTGAGAAATCATTCATCTCTGGATATGCCAATACTGTCGTACCGAACCTGTGGAATCCTGCGTAATTCAATAATTACCAAGTACCCAGGGGTGATGACTTAAAATAGAGCCTCTTACTGCAAACGCTCTAGCGTGGCAGCTCACCCCATTGGCCGGGATAGTCGTTTAATTGAATACGGGCCAATACTTCATTGGTTCCTATGTTATTTACAGATCTTGGTTTATCAGAACCTATTCTTCGCGCTATTGCAGAAGAAGGCTATACCAGCCCTACCCCGATTCAAGCTAAATCCATTCCGGCAGTTCTCGAAGGCGGAGATCTTTTAGCGGCAGCACAAACTGGCACAGGTAAAACTGCGGGCTTTACTCTACCGATTCTGCAGCGTTTAAGCTCAACCAAAGCAAGCTCAGGAAAACGTCTTTTACGTGTCCTAATTCTGACGCCTACTCGTGAATTAGCTGCTCAAGTCCAAGAGTCTGTTGTGACCTATGGCAAATACACCGGTCTTAAGTCCACCGTCATCTTTGGTGGTGTTGGCGCCAATCCACAAATTAAAGCCATTGCTAGTGGTCTAGATATTTTGGTTGCTACACCTGGACGTTTGTTGGATTTGATGTCACAAAATTGTGTGTCATTAAATGAGATTGAAATTTTAGTTCTCGATGAAGCGGATCGCATGCTCGATATGGGTTTTCTGCGCGATATTAAGAAAATCCTGGCCGCCCTTCCAAAGAAGCGTCAGAACCTTCTCTTCTCGGCAACCTTCTCTACTGAGATCAAGGCATTGGCTGATGGCTTATTAAATGCGCCTGAGCTAATTGAAGTGGCACGTAGCAATAGCGCTAACGAAGCGATTGCCCAATTGATTCATCCAGTAGATAGAACAAAGAAGCATCCACTCTTAGCTCATCTCATTCAGAGCAATAACTGGAAACAAGTGTTGGTCTTTACTCGCACTAAGCATGGTGCAAATAAATTAGTAACTCAATTAGAAAAAGATGGCATTACTAGTATGGCCATCCATGGTAATAAAAGCCAAACTGCTCGCACCAAAGCCTTGGCTGACTTCAAGGCAGGTAAGTTAACCGCTTTAGTTGCAACGGATATTGCCGCGCGGGGTATTGATATTGATCAGCTACCTCATGTGGTGAACTATGACCTGCCTAATGTCTCCGAAGACTATGTCCATCGCATTGGACGAACAGGTCGCGCAGGCTCAAATGGTGTGGCGGTATCTTTGGTCTGCGTTGACGAACATCAAATGCTCAGAGATATTGAGAAGCTCATCAAACAAAAACTGCCACAAGAAGTCATTGCTGGGTTTGAACCAGATCCTAATGCGGTAGCTCAACCGATTCAGTTGCGCAGTCAACAGCATCAGCAATCTAGAAAGCCAAGGCCTGCAGGATCAGGTGGAGCTCCAGCTAAAAAGACTCCTGCCAAGCGTAGTAGCCCACCCAAAAGAAGCTTTAATCGCTAAAACAGCTTCCGTTTAGAATATTTATCATGATCCAGAATACAGATTTACTCACTACAGAACCTCGCCTTACCTCCCTTTCTCATGGCGGTGGCTGTGGTTGCAAAATTGCTCCTGGCGTTCTTTCTGAAATCCTCAAGAACGTGCCGCAACTTCCCTTTCCAAAAGAGTTGCTTATTGGCATTGAGACCTCTGATGATGCGGCTGTTTATCAAATTAATGAATCTCAAGCCATCGTAGCAACAACTGATTTTTTCATGCCGATCGTGGATGATCCATTTGACTTCGGAAAAATTGCTGCTACCAATGCTATTAGCGATATCTATGCGATGGGTGGCACCCCTTTGTTTGCTCTTGCTTTAGTCGGTATGCCAATTAAAGTGCTGTCTAATAAAACAATTGCCCGAATTCTAGAGGGTGGTGCCGAGGCTTGTCGTAGTGCTGGCATTCCAATTGCGGGTGGACATACGATTGACTCTGTTGAGCCTATTTATGGATTAGTGGCTATTGGCATTGTGGATCCTAAACGGGTGAAAAGTAATGCCAGCGCCAAACCAGGTGATGTACTCATCCTAGGAAAACCATTGGGTGTAGGTGTTTTATCTGCCGCACTGAAAAAAGATCTGTTGGGCCCAGATGGCTATCGAGAGATGATTTCAAATACTACCAAGCTCAATTCTGCTGGCCCTGATTTAGCCAAACTTTCTGGCGTTCATGCACTTACAGACGTTACTGGATTTGGATTAGCGGGCCACACTTTAGAATTGGCGCGAGGCTCCAACTGCACAGCGCATATTGATTGGAGTCAAGTACCCCTGCTCTCCAATGTACAAACTCTTGCCGATGATGGCGTCATTACCGGTGCGTCCGATCGCAACTGGCTCAGCTATGGTGATGAAGTTGGCATCCCCTCAGACTTCACACCAGCTCAACTTGCTTTATTAACCGATCCACAAACCAGCGGTGGCTTGCTAGTTTCATGCAGTCCCGATAGCGTCAAAGAAGTATTGGATATTTTTAATCAGCATCACTTCTTAGGTGCTCGAGTCATTGGTCAAATGAGCAAGCGACAAGAAAAGCCTTTGGTTGTCTCCTAAGTATTTCTGAGTTTGTTTTCAGGCTTTTCTGAGTTCTTATTTCTTAAGATTAAATATGCTTGAGAAATCAAGCTGTCCATTGCCTGCCTTGCTGTGATTTTCATAAAGTTGTTGCGCTAGTTTTCCGAGAGGAACGCTTGCATCGAGATTTTCTGCGTTCTCCACTGCTAAACCCAAATCTTTCAGCATCAGATCCACACCAAAGCCACCAGCATAGCCTTTTGAGGATGGTACGTTTTCCATAACGCCCGGACACGGGTTATACAACTCCAAAGCCCAATTGCGCCCTGAGCTTTTAGACATGATGTCAGAAAGCACTTTAGGATCCATGCCGTTAGCGATTCCTAAGCGTAGTGCCTCACTGGTGCCAAGCATCTGAATACCTAACAGCATGTTGTTACAGACTTTGACGGTTTGTCCCGCTCCATTAGCGCCCGCATGAAAGATATTCTTACCCATTTTTTCCAACAGAGGACGCGCACACTCAACCGCACCGGTATCGCCGCCGACCATAAAGGTTAAGGTGCCTGCTTGTGCCCCAGCAGTCCCGCCTGAGACTGGCGCATCTATCATGACAAAACCTTTTGCCTTGGCAGCAGCAGCAACTGTTTGCGCTACGTTCGGTGAAATCGTTGAACAATCGATTAGGAGCGTCTTAGGATTGGTATTTGCCAGCAAGCCGGCATCTCCAAGATACAAGCCTTCCACATGTCGGGACGCAGGTAACATGCTAATTAATACATCAGCATCCTTCGCTGTAGCGTTTGCGTCGACTGCAACAACACCCCCTGCAGCGGCAAATGCATCTAGCTGACTCTTTACCAAATCAAAGCCCGTAACTTGATGACCTGCTTTTAATAAGTTGAGGGCCATTGGCAGGCCCATATTACCAAGTCCAATAAATCCGATTTTCATAATGCTCCTTTTGATTGCTTTCTTGAGGCCCAACTGAAAAAATTGCCCTGTATTCACACCTTCACTATAGCGTGGATATACTCTGTTGGTTTTCGGTAATTTATTGGGGGCATGATGGTCAAAGTAATTGGGCTAATGGAATTGGGTGATCAGAGCGCCTTTGAGCAATACCGATCCCAAGTTGGTCAAACGGTTGAGCTTTATAAAGGCTTGATCAAAAATCGGGGTTCCGTTGCCGAGCTATTTTGGAATGAACTAGGTAGCGCACCTTTCAACACCTTTGTAGAGCTCGAATTTCCAAGTACACAGGATGCGCACACTTGGGCCAATAGCCCAGAGTACCAAGCGCTTGTTCCCATTCGAAGCAAGGCAATGAAGCTCACTTTATTTAGCGTTGCTATCTAGCGCTACTTTTAATTTCGTTGCGCACAAGCAAAAAAGCCTAGCTCGTAAAAGCTAGGCTTAATAATCAGTTTGGAATGAGAATTACTTCTTAGCTTCCATTGCCTCTTTAGTAGCGGTAATTTCTTTACGACGCTCTTTGCAGGCGCCAGCGATTTCTTGCAAGGCCTTACGTGCACGTGCAGCAGATGCCTTAATACCTTTTTCAATAAATTTTTCGTTTTCAGCTTTGTAAGTCTCAAAAGCAGCCAACAATGTATCGTGTTGTGACATCTCGTCTCCTGTGAATAATTGAATATTTATACCGACAGCTAAATCAGTATATCCCCATAAAAACCATAGAAAATCACCCCCTAAATCAGGGATAACTCTTATATTGGCGGGTTCAGCCAAAATAGGGCCATTAATAAAAATATAATTCGGAGTCAGACATCATGATTAAAAAAGTCGTTCTATTACTTATTGGCGCCCTAATCGGGCTCTCAGCCAATGCCCAAAACACATCCTGGCCAACGCCTAACAAGCCGATCACCTTTATCAACCCCTTCCCACCAGGCGGGGCTGTAGACGCTTTTGGACGCCCTCTTGCCAGACAGCTTTCAACCCAATTAAATGACTCCATCGTGGTTGATAACCGCGGTGGCGCAGGCGGAACTCTGGGTGCTGCAGTTGCAGCAAAAATGGCGCCAGATGGCTATACCTGGCTTCTTGGTGCGGTGCATCATTCCATTGCACCAAGCATGTATGCCAACCTCTCCTATGACATCACCAAAGATTTTGAGCCTATCGCGATTATTGGTAGCGTTCCCCATGTCATCGTTGTGAATCCAACCAAATTCCCAAAGAATGATCTGAAATCGATCATGGAAGAGATTCGCAAACATCCGGGTAAATATAACTATGCATCTACGGGTAACGGTACCTCACAACATTTAACCGGTGAACTCTTTAAGATGCAGAACAAACTATTCATTACGCACATTCCCTATCGCGGTACTGGGCCCGCTCTCCAAGACCTAGTTGCTGGTCAAGTCGACATGATGTTTGATACCCTCGCAGGTGCCGCACCATTCATTAAGAATGGTCAGCTCATTGCAGTAGCGGTAACAACCTCTAAACGAGTAGATGCATTTCCGAATGTTCCAACCGCCCAGGAATTAGGTATATCGAATTTCATCGTATCTAGCTGGTACGCCATGTGGGCAATCAAAGGAACACCGAAGGATATCGTCGATAAGATGAGCACTGAAGTACAGATAGCACTAGCTTCACCTGAAATCAAAGAGCGCTGGGCGGCCATGGGTGCAAGCGTACCTAAAATGACACGTCCTGAACTAGCTACTTATATCAATCAAGAAATTACACGCTGGGGTGAAGTAGTTAAAAAGTCCGGCGCCAAATTAGACTAAAAATCAATTATTCAAATTCATAAGAGACAGCATGACCATTCAGACTAAAAACTATTCCTTTATCCGTAACAAACTTCTTAATAAAGAAGAAATTGGCTTTCTAGATGTACGCGAAGAAGATCCTCATGCACAAGAGCACCCTCTTTTTGCCGCGAACCTTCCTTTATCTAGAATTGAAGTTGATGCTTACGCTAAGCTACCAAAGAAAAATGTACCTATCATCACGCTAGATGACGGCGAAGGGTTGGCCCAATTAGCTGCTCAGCGCTTAATCAATTTAGGTTATACCGATGTGTCTGTATTCGAAGGTGGCGTAATGGGTTGGAAGGCAGCAGGCGGTGAAGTATTTAAGGATGTCAATGTTCCAAGCAAGTCTTTTGGCGAGATTGTTGAATCTAAACGTCACACCCCATCCTTATCTGCCCAAGAGGTAAAGCAATTAATTGATAGCAAAGAAGATGTCGTTGTTGTGGATGTCCGTCGCTTCGATGAATACAACACGATGAGCATCCCTACTGGAATTAGCGTTCCAGGTGCAGAGCTTGTTCTCCGCCTCCCAGAATTAGCACCCAACCCCAAAACAAAAGTGATTGTGAATTGCGCAGGTAGAACCCGCAGCATTATCGGCACACAGTCACTCATTAATGCGGGTATTCCAAACGAAGTGAATGCGCTACGCAACGGTACGATTGGTTGGACCCTAGCAGGACAAGAGTTAGATAAAGGTCAAAGCAGGAAATTTCAGGAAGTGAGCGAAGCCACGAAAAGTGACGCAGCAGAACGTGCCCGCAGCGTTGCCGATAGAGCAGGCGTTAAGCGCGCTAGCCTTGCGGATATTCAGAAATGGAAAACACAATCCGAGCGGACTACTTATTTTTTTGACACACGTACGCCTGAAGAATATGAGGCAGGCCATCTTCCAGGATTTAGATCCGTACCTGGCGGACAGTTAGTTCAAGAAACCGAGATGGTTGCTCCGGTCCGAGGCGCTCGCGTAGTGTTAGTTGACCCCAGTGGTGGTGGAGTACGCGCAAATATGCCCGCTTCCTGGTTGGCGCAAATGGCGTGGGATGTATACGTACTCGATGGAGTGACACATTCCGACCTCACCGAAAAGGGCATCTGGACAACCCCTTTGCCTATCCTTCCAGCAATTGAAAGCGTAGATGCGGTAACAGCCTCCAATTGGTTAAAAACGGATAGTAATACTGTTGCCATTGACTTCAGCACACACGCCAACTACGTTAAGGGACATATTCCTGGTGGCTGGTACGCCCTGCGATCACAGCTTGCACAAGCTATGAAGAAGATTCCTCAGGTGGATCGCTATATCGTGACGAGCTCACCGAGCGAACTCAGCCTCTTTGCAGCAGAAGAGCTTCAAGCTTTAACGGATGCCGAGGTCTTTATTTTGGAAGGCGGAAATGCTGCCTGGGTAAAAGCGGGATTGGAGCTAGAGAAAGGCCCAAGTCATTTAGCCTCACCTCCTCTGGATCGCTACAAGCGCCCTTATGAAGGAACTAATGTAGATCCTGCAGCAATGCAGGCCTATCTCGACTGGGAATTTGGTTTAGTTGAGCAGTTGGGCAAGGACGGAACCCATCACTTCTGGGTCCTCTAGGTCCTTGCTGTTATCAGGAAAGTACTAGGTTAACCAGTTAAACAATCTTGTTACGGATGATGCCGATACCGGTGATATTTGTTTCCATTACATCGCCCGGCTTCATAAATTCCTGAGGAGTTCTTCCAGCACCAACCCCAGATGGAGTTCCAGTCGCAATGATGTCACCAGGCAATAGAGTAAGACTTCGTGAGAGCTCGGAGATAATTACCGGAATCTTGAAGTACATTTGCTTATAACTGGCGTTTTGTTTTTCGACTCCATTCACGCGACAGATAATGCGAGTGTCATCTAAATTAACGCCACCGGCGGTCACTATCCAAGGACCCATAGGGCCATGGCCGTCTAAACTCTTACCCTTAAACCACTGACCAGAGTGACGCTTTTGTTGTACATCGCGAGCAGTTGTGTCGTTATAAGCGGAATAACCAAAGACATAATCCATCGCATTCTCTTCCGAGATATTCTTACCCTTCTTACCGATTACCAGCGCTAACTCAGCCTCCCAGTCAATCATAGTCGAGTAACTACTATCGTATGGAATGGGATCGAATGGGCCATTCATGGTTTGCGTACCTTTTGTAAAGAGTACGGGTACCTTTGGATACTCCTTTACAGCAGTATCAGCACGATGTTTAAGACCCTCTTCAAAATGATCTAAATAGTTCCAGCCCACACAATAAATATTGCTTTGCGGTTTAGGAATGGGTGATAACAAAATCACTTGGTTCACATTCGTTAAATTACTTCCGCGACCTTTAAATAACACTGCCAACTCAAGCAACCCTTTGTTACCAGAAGCTGCTAGTGAGATCATTGAAGTAGGGTCAAATGAGATCTGTACTTTTTGGCGAGCAGCCTCAGCAGGAATATCCACTATAAGACCTTCATTTGTTACTAAACCTAATCGAGAAGTGGCGCCCATTTTTGGTAAGTAGTTGGCAATTCTAAGGCCGGCCTTACCAGTTAAAGGCTCGATAACAATCGGTGGCTGGCTGTCTGGGGCAGCAATGGCATTAGAAATAAACATGCCACTCACGGCAGCGGATGCCCCCAATTTAAGAGCATCTCTACGATTTGTATCCACAGCGTCTCCTTTGATCTTTTTATTAATGTTTTATGAATGCCGATACGTTGTCTAAACGATCTGCCGTAAATATTAATACCAAACCCAGATCTTAGGCAGAATATTGAAAAAATCACTATCCTAAGCAGATGCACTCTCCGGAAAACCCAGCCTACATTCGCCTTCTTGCCTACTTTTTAATTCTCTTGGGGCTTTGTGCCTGCGAACGAGAGAACTACACCACTTGGAATTGCAGCTCCGAGAGTGGTGCAAAGATTTCTATGGTGCTTCGCAAAGCCCAAATGGAATTTAAGGGTGATAAATTAGACTTCTGCGGAAGTTTGGGCAACCAGAGTTATTTTGATCAAAAATGTCCGGCTCAAACGACACAATCTCGCGTTATATTTACCCCCTCCTCAGGGTTGCTTCTGAGTAATGGGCAAGAGTTTCAATGCGCTGCCTTATAAGAATAGGATAAGCAGCTAAAGATGAATCGATTAAGCCCCAAAAAATTACTACTGACCAAATGGACGGCAGTTCAACCCATCGCCAAGCAAAAACATTTTTTGGTAAGCAAGGTCATCCTTCCTGAGCCGCCAAGTGAAAAAATTGAGTTTGTAGAAATTGAGGCAGTCTATTCCAAGAAAACTACGCAAATTCCTTGGCGTGACCTCAGCAATAGCGAGCTATGGTTGCAAGGCTGGAAATAAAAAACCGCCCCATCTCTGAGGCGGCTTTCTTATTTACATCAATAGCAACTACTACTCATCCGACTTCTTTTTGGTTCCTGATTTTTTAACTAAGTCATCAATATTCTTTTCCGCAGTCTCAGCTACTTCATTAACAATGCGGCGACCTTCTTTAAACATATTCTGACCTGTAGTCGACATCTCATGGACGACTTTTGATAGCTTGTCAGCGTGAGCCGGCAATTTATTTTCAGCATCTTCCAACCAACTGACTAGAGAGCTACGAACTTTTTCTAAATGCTTCTCAGTTTCATCGGCAGCACCATCACCAAGCTCTTTTAATACTGACTTGATTTTCTTTTGATAGGTAGCCGCACGTTTAGTGGCTTCTTTGGCCGCCTCTTCTTGTAAATCTTTTAATTTTGCCAAATCATTTTTAGCTGCTGACTTAGCGCTATCAAGGGCATTCTTCATGCCCCACTCAATCTCGGCTAAATGATGTTCGCTTAACTTTTTAGCAGCCTCTAGAAGAGTATGCGAGTAATCAAACATTTCTTTGGCCTTTTCTCTTTGCCATTTTTGCAAATCTTTTGCATCCATTTTTACGCTCCTATAAAAAGGGTTAATAATGCTTCGATATTTAACTCTATACCGATTTTGATCCACTGCCAATTCCCGAATTTACCGCATTAAAATGACAAAATGACAGAAAAAATATCTATTTATGAATCTATAGGTGGAATAGACCAAATTGACCATTTGGTTGATCGTTTTTACGATTTGATGGCCCTTGAACCCATTTTTAGCGATTTGCGTGCGATGCATCCTCAGGATCTTTCAAGCTCGAGAGAGAAGCTCAAATTTTTCCTAACCGGCTGGATGGGAGGCCCCGATATCTACTCCCCCAAATATGGCCACCCTATGCTTAGGGCACGCCATCTGCCATTTAAGATTAGCTTAAAAGAACGAGATCAATGGCTGGCTTGTATGTATAAAGCGATGGAAGAATGTGGAATTTCTGGTAATGTCGCAAAGCAACTTGAGGAGTCATTCCTCAAGACAGCCGACTGGATGAGAAATCAGCCCAAATAGTAATAAATCTGTCAATTCGGCTATTCAAAAAATATCCCGATAGATAGTATGGGCTTCAGAGTAACGGGAAATAGTAAATTTACTTAGCTACACTTTACGTAACGTCTTATTTGCAAAGTAAAAAATGATCGAAAGCTTCATGCAACTTCTGAGCGACCCCAACGCATGGGTCGCCTTTTTAACACTCTCTGCCCTGGAAATTATTCTTGGCATCGATAACATTATTTTCATTAGCGTTATCGCTAACAGACTTCCCGTAGAAATTCGCGAGAAAGTTCGCCGCTTTGGTTTAATTTTTGCCTTAGTAACTCGTATTCTTTTATTACTCAGCCTTTCATGGGTTATGGGCCTGACCGAACCACTTTTTAGTATTGCCGAGAAATCGATTAGCGGTAGAGATTTAATCTTGCTACTTGGTGGCTTCTTCTTAATCTGGAAAGCCTCTAAAGAAATTTATGTAGAGGTCGAAGTTGGGGAGCATGGTGACGAGCAAGGTGAGTCCCAAGGGAAAAATAATAGCAAGTCGATGCTATCTTTATTTATTGGATCTGTTTTACAAATTGGTCTGCTAGATATTATTTTCTCTTTAGACAGCGTCATTACCGCGGTAGGTATGGTCGATCAAATTAGCATCATGATTGCAGCAGTTCTGGCATCTGTCCTCATTATGTTGATCGCAGCAAAACCGATTGGAGATTTTGTTCATCGCCATCCCTCAATCAAAGTGCTGGCCTTATCATTTCTGACGGTTGTAGGTGTAGTGCTGATAGCTGAGGGTATGGGTGTTCACATTCCCAAAGGCTATGTCTATGTAGCCATGGCATTTTCACTATCGGTCGAGCTATTAAACATCCGCTCTCGAGAAAAGAAAAAACGCTAGGGAGGATCTATAAAGCCTGCGCGCAAGCAAAGCCGCTCGCCCAGGCCCATTGGAAATTATGTCCGCCTAGGTGGCCTGTGACGTCTACGCATTCGCCAATAAAGAATAGTCCTAAATGTTTACGCGACATCATGGTCTGCCCATCAAGATCTTTAGTATCTACGCCCCCCAACATCACCTCTGCTTTTTTCCAACCCAAGGTGCCTGCTGGCTTTACTGACCAGTTTGTAATAAGTTCTTTGAGGGATTGACGATCTTTTTTGGAAACCTCCGCCCATTTACGTCCCGTTAAATTTTTTTGATCTGCAAATGCCTTGCCTAGGCGCTGCGGTAAAACGGAGGCCAGAATTGTTTCGACAAGCTTTAGGCGGTTCTCTTCATTATTAAAAAGCGCATCGCAATTAAACCCACCAGGACGCTCAATTGCACCCAACCAATCAATATGGATGGGTTCGCCCTCTTCCCAATAGCTGCTTGCTTGCAGAACCGCGGGGCCAGAAAGCCCCTTATGAGTAAGCAGCAGATCCTCATTAAACCTACAAGCACCATAACGATGGCCTTTAGAGCCAGCTGCGATTCTGACAGGGACACTAAGGCCAGCTAACTCATTGAGACTCCCAAAATTATCTGCAGTAAATGAGAGCGGCACTAGAGCAGGTCTTGGATCAATCACATTTAGCGCAAACTGTTTCGCAATATCCAGAGAATAAGCAGTTGCGCCAATCGCAGGAACCGGTAAACCACCTGTTGCCATCACTACTGCCTTAGATTTTTCAGTACCAGCATTAGTAATAACAGTCCATTGGTCACCCTCTTGCTGAATCGACTGAGCCACGACCGGATTTCGAATAGTCACATTCCCTTTGGCACATTCAGAAAAAAGTAAATCGATGATTTGTTTGGCAGAGTCATCACAAAATAATTGACCCTGGTGCTTCTCATGGTAATTAATTCCATAAGAGGCAACTAGCTTGATGAATTCCGTTGAGGGATAACGAGCAAGGGCACTTTTAACAAAATGCTGATTGAGGGATAGAAAATTTGCTGGGCTGCTATATAGATTGGTGAAGTTACAGCGGCCACCCCCACTAATACGAATCTTTTCACCCAATACTTCTGCGTGATCAAGTACGAGCACTTTTTTACCTAGCTGGCCAGCAACTCCAGCACAGAATAGACCTGCAGCACCACCACCGATAATGATGGCATCCCAAGTTTTACTCATGCATTACTCAAATCGATCAATGATGTCGGATGAGATATTGAGTTTTCTCATATGAAGCTTGGTATAGGCTTGCCGGAAGTTCTTGGTCATGGAAATCATGACTGATGCAGTCCACGCAAAGGAAAACATCCCAGAAAACGCGATGATGACCGCAAGCATTTTCCATCCGTCAGGAAGAATATCCTCCATAAATCCCATTGCAGTGTATGTACTGCCACTAAATAAAATACTTTGACCCAGAGCAGGCAACAGCTTAAATGTATACAAAGCAATACCCCAAATTAGTATTTCAGCAATATGGGTCAAGAACAAGCAGAAGACACTAACGTAAAAACAGAGTGCTACAGCAGAGTATTTCTTTTCAGCTAAATACAAAAAAGTTTTTACCTCATATCGCTTCGCAATCTGGAGTAATACAACGCCATGAAAAATCATCACCAGCAATAACATGGCTCCCCCCAGCAGATAGCCAGGAAGGTCAAGTGAAGTGGCGAGATTAGCTTGCGTGGGATTCATGGTGATGATTTTACAGGGGCTATGATGCTCAGCCCAACTGATACCAATCTTGAATTACCTGCCAAGCTTCCTCCGCTGTCTCTGAAAAGTGAATACTCTGCATATCTTCTTCATCAATCACACCAAATTCCACCATCTGCTTAAAGTTCAGCATCTCATTCCAGTAGCCCGTGCCCACCAAAATCACCGGAATGGGTATAACCTTTTTGGTTTGGATCAGGGTTAAGACCTCAAACAACTCATCAAAGGAACCAAAACCTCCTGGATAGGCGACGATTGCCCTAGCCCTCAACATAAAATGCATCTTGCGCAACGCAAAGTAATGAAAGCGAAAACTGAGTCCTGGGCTAATGTACTGATTTGGCTTCTGCTCCCGAGGGAGGCTGATATTAAAACCAATGGTTTTATCGCCCGCTTCAAATGCCCCGCGGTTAACTGCTTCCATAATGCCAGGACCGCCACCAGTGCAGATATGAAGCTTATTAGAATCTTTCTTTTGGGTTGCGTTGTAAGCTGCCACTAGCGCACCGAATT
Source organism: Burkholderiaceae bacterium (assembly GCA_947380285.1). Next base: position 14,189 of record CANCQD010000030.1, read on the forward strand.
CTCGCGCTGACTCATAGTACTTGCTATGAAGAAGTGCTTTATTAGCAGATGCAATCTCGTCCGTAGTCTTTGCTTTTGCTTTGAGCTCCAACGCTTGCTCATGACTAACAAAACGAGTAGAGCCAAAGACGGTAATCGTATGGTCAATACCTTGCTCTTTGAGCAGAACTTCGGGCTTCAGTAGCTCTAATTCAAAGCGAATGCCCATCGTTTCTCTACGAACTAAAAATGCTTCGTCATCAAATGCAAACTTATAAGAGTCCTCTGAATCCTCCTCTGATAATTGACTCTGATGAAGATCCAAAAACTCCGTAATAGTTTGCGAGTTATGAACGGGTAGCTTGGGGCTCATATTGCAACTTTCCTAGTCTCTATAACGTCATCTTAACTCGCAGGCTAAATTAGTGTTAATACCTAGTTCAATCAAAGATATGGGCTTCTAGGGATTATCGGGATTTACCCAGCGCTCATCCCGAGTTAATATCAGTTTAATTTCAACTAAATCGAAGGAAAAGCAATGAGCAACCGTTCAATCATCATCATGGTACTAGTCTTAGTTGGTGCCACAGCCTATTTACTCCTCAAAGGTGATGGCAACATTGACATGGGTGGCGAAAAGCATGGTGCAGAAGCTGCACATATGGAAGAAGCTAAAAAAGATGCTCCAGCTGCTGCTCCAGCCGCTCCTACTGCAGCTCCAGCTGCTGATGCTAAGAAGTAATCTTTTCTTTTGCGTATAAAACCGCGGTCCGCCGCGGTTTTTTTATCTCCATATTTTAATGAAGTCACTACTTTTTCTACTCACATCGCTTGTGCTTCTGTGCTCATCTCAATTTGCTATTAGTCAATCATCTGCCACCATGAAAACCATTGATTCCATATCGCTCACCTCTTTTGCGCCAACTGGCACTCTGCGTGTCGGCATTAATTTAGGCAATCCCATTCTTGCAAACGAAGATCCCGCTTCAAAAAATCTATATGGAGTAACAATTGATATAGCCAATGAAATTGGAAAACGTATTTCATTGCCTGTGCGACTCATCCCCTTCAAAACTGCGGGCGCAACGGTCGACGCAGTTAAGACTAGAGATATCGATTTAATATTTGTGGCAATCGATCCCGTTCGCGGCGCCGATATCAGCTATACCCCAGCTTATATTCAAATTGAAGGGGCTTATATGGTCAAGACTTCATCCCCTTTAAAGACGAATGCAGAGGTGGATGCTGTAGGCAATGAAATCGTCGTTGGGAAAGGAAGCGCCTATGATCTTTATCTGACGCGTGAGATTAAGAATGCCGCTCTGTTAAGAGCAGCGAGCTCGCAAGTAGTAATTGATGACTTTATGTCTGGGCTAGGAAATGTGGCGGCAGGTGTAAAGCAGCAGTTAGAAAGTGACGCAAAGCGCTACGAAGGACTCCGCATGCTACCAGGTCGTTTCATGGTTATTCATCAAGCGATTGGCATTCCAAAGTCCAGGCCTAGCTATGAAAGCACCAATGCTTATTTGAGTAGTGTTATTACAGAATTAAAGCAATCTGGATTTGTAGCTGAAGCCATGAAGCGTCACAACATCCAAGGCGCAAAAGTAGCCGACTAATTGCTCTAACTAAGCTAGCACTGATAAGAACGTAAACGCTCAGGGATAATGACATTATCCCAATGCAATTCTTCTCTAATGCTTGCAGCCAATACCGAAGATGATTCTGGCTCACCGTGTACAACAAATACTGCATTCGGAGGACGCTCAAACCCCTTGAGCCAGTCTAGTAATCCGGCCTGATCGGCATGGGCAGATAAACCGCCGATCGTATGGATCGAGGCTTTTACAAGCACCTCCTCACCAAACAATCGTACCTTCTGCGCCTTATCGACCAAGCGCCTACCAAGACTTCCGTAAGCCTGAAATCCCGTTATCACAATGGCATTTTGTGCCCGCGGCAAATTGCTGGCTAGATGATGCACTATACGACCAGCATCACACATACCGCTGGCAGAAATAATAATTGCACCGCCCTTAATTTTATTTAGCGCCTTAGATTCTTCAACATCGGCGATAAAGCGAAGATCTGCTGCGCCTGGATTATTTTTATACCAATCAAAAGTGGCCTGGGACTGGCCATCTAATTGAGAGAAAAAATGCTGTGTGAGATGGGTTGCTGCAGTAGCCATCGGTGAATCTACCCAAATATTTAAATGGGGTAGGCGACCCCTTCTGACCAAGTCAATCAAAAGAAATAGTATTTCTTGAGTACGCCCAACCGCAAAAGCAGGCATCACTACATTGCCATGTGCAGCTATCGTTGATGAAATCACCTCAACCAACTCATCCTCAGTATCTTGCAAGCTGCGATGTAGGCGATCACCATAGGTAGATTCAACTACAACGATATCCGCACTTTTAATTAGATCAGGGTCAGGCATTAAGACCTTCCCCTTCATGCCAATATCTCCCGAAAAGACACATGACTTTTTATCAAGCCCATCTTCTTTAATGTTGATAAGAGCAATTGCGGAACCTAAAATATGGCCAGCATTACGAAACTCTAGCTGGATTCCTGGCAAGAATTCAACTAACTGCCCATACTCCAATGGCTGGAACTGGGTCAGCGTCATCTCAACCTCTTCCATGGAATATAAGGCAACCGGCACTTCTCCGCGCCACTTCCCAGCCTTTATCTTTCTCTGCGCCCTCTCTACATCTGCGCGCTGCAAATGGGCACTGTCGAGCAACAGAATTTTCAATAACTCAAAGGTAGCATTTGTACAGTAGATGGGCCCCGAAAATCCTTGTGCGCAAAGACGAGGCAATAAACCACTATGGTCAATGTGCGCATGTGTTAACACGACAAAATCGAGATCTTTTGGTGAGAATGGTAATGGTTCGAGATTTTTATTGGTGGCCTCTCGCCCACCCTGAAACATTCCATAGTCAACCATGAAATGTCTGAGCTTTCCAGATAACATGACCTCAACTGAATGACGTGAACCCGTTACCTCGCCTGCCGCACCAAGAAATTGGATCTTCATGCGATCAGGATACTCCTTCCTATAATTAGCTCAATACCGCCCAATTCAGAGCGATACTACTCATATGAACTCGCAACTAGCCACCTTAGACGCTCTCAAGTTAACCAAGCTACTGCGGCGCAAACCCGCAGAACATAAAGGTAATGCTGGGAAAGTTGTTTTAATAGGTGGTGCGCCAGGAATGGCTGGCGCCCTTATTTTGGCGGGTAATGCCTGCTTACATCTAGGTGCCGGCTGGACTATCTTGGAAATGTTAGACCCTGCTTCAGCGCATGCTGACGCCAATCAACCTGAACTCATGATTCGTCTTGCCAAAGACAATATTGAGGAAGTGCTCATCGCTACACAGCCTGATGTCATTGCCATAGGTCCAGGACTTGGTAAATCGGAATTGGCTTATCAATGTCTACGCGCATCACTTACCTATCCCAAGATTCCATTGGTTATTGATGCTGATGCTCTCAATCTTATTAGCGAGAATGAAGAGCTATTAGCCTGCTTGAAGCAACGTAATACCGATTTTCCAGGGCTTACAGTTCTCACCCCTCACCCTGGCGAAGCAGCTAAGCTTTTAAAGACCACAACGGAAGTAGTGCAAGGCAATCGCGTAGATGCCATTCAACAACTCATTGAACTTACACAATCGATTGTGGTTCTGAAGGGACAGCACACTCTCATTGCCTCACCACAACATCCACCCGCTCAGTGTCTCGCCGGCAACCCGGGTATGGGTACTGGGGGCATGGGAGATATTCTGACGGGAAGTATTGCTGCTATCGCCGGTCAAGGCATTCGCCATCAACTGGATCTCTGGCAAGCCACCGGGATTGCAGTTGAGCTACATGCCCATGCGGCAGATAGCCTAGTGAGCAAAGGGGTTGGGCCTATTGGTCTTACTCCCTCTGAGACCATTTTAGAAATGCGAGCACTTCTCAATAAACTGTTATAAATAGCGATGCATTCTGTAAGCGCAGCTCACCATCATCGACGCTATCTCTATGGCATTTTGATGGCCGGCGTAGGTTCCATGCTTTTCTCTGGAAAAGCCATTCTGGTGAAACTAGCCTTTGAACACGGAGCGGATGCAGAAACTTTTTTGGCCTTGCGCATGCTCATGGCTCTTCCCTTGTTTTGGGGAATCTTCTGGTGGGAATCTCGCCGTAAAGAAATGGCCCCAACTACCTGGCTTGATCGCGGTAAATTATTTTTCCTCGGCTTTTTAGGATACTTCTTAGCAAGCTATATCGACTTCTTGGGTCTTCAATACATCTCGGTTGGTCTTGAAAGAATTGTTCTTTATCTCACACCTACGATTGTTCTATTGATCTCCTATTTTGTTTTAAAGAAACCCGTTTCTCGATTGCAGTGGTATGCATTAGTCGTTGGCTACATCGGGGTTTTTATCGTCTTTATTCAAGATGCCAGCTCTACCGGAATCAGTGCTTGGTTTGGCATGGCCCTTGTATTTGGAAGTGCTTGTTCCTATGCAGCCTATATGATTGGCGCCGGCGAGATGGTCAATCGCATTGGTAGCGTTCGCTTAGTTGTCTATGCAAGCTCCGCGTCCGCCATTATGAGTATTATCCAGTCAACCATTCATAATCCGTTGGCAATTTTTCAACAATTGCCGCAGATCTATTGGTTTAGCCTTCTAAATGCTAGTTTGTGCACTGTCATTCCAATGCTACTGATCATGATTGCTATTAATCGGATTGGGTCACCCTTAGTGGCACAAGCTGGAATACTGGGTCCAGTGTCTACCCTCTTCATGGGGTATTTCATTTTGGCAGAACCCATTACCTGGACGCAAATTAGCGGGATGACTTTGGTTATTGCGGCGATGTGGCTGCTAGTGCGCAAGGATGCTCCAATAAAAAAATCACCAGACCCCAAAAGATCTGATGATTTCGATAGTGCAGAACCCCTTAATTAAAGGGGTTGATTTACTTTACTGAGCTGCAGCGTCAGCGGCTGGTTTAGATTTCTTCTTCGATTTCTTTTTCGCTTTTTTCTCAGCCTTTTTTTCTTTCTTGGCTTTTTTCTTAGCTTGCTTCTCGGCAGACTTTTCAGTTGGAGTTGAAGTAGGCGCAGCTACAGGAGCCGCGGCTGGTGTTGTTGCAGGAGCTGGATCAGCAGCCATCACAGTAATTGGAGTAATACCGATAGCGGTAGCAATAAGGGAGGCTAGGCTCAGGCGCACAATACGTGAAAACATGTCATTCTCCAAGAGGGTTTGTGGATAATTTGATAATACTCAAAAATTTGACATTAATGCTTCATTTTTAAAAGGTTGGTTATGGGCCATTTCCCCAGCGACATTTTTACTGAGCCCCAAGGCTATTCAGTAAACACCTTAGAGCAGCTTGGGCCCTTGACTGGCTTAGCCGGAATTTGGGAAGGCATTCGTGGTTTAGATGTCAAACCCAAAGCTGAGGGCCCAAAGAAGCAAGCTTATGTGGAACGCATTGAGCTTCAACCTATCGACCCTCAAACAAATGGCCCTCAATTGTTTTATGGCTTGAGATATCACACCCACATCACCAAACCTGATCAAGTCAAGACCTATCATGATCAGGTTGGCTATTGGTTATGGGAGCCTGCGACCGGTAGCGTGATTCATACACTGAGCATACCGCGTGGCATGATTACGATGGCCACAGGCAACACCACCTCAGATGCAAAGCAATTTGAGCTTTACGCCAAAGAAGGCGATCGATGCGCAGGAATATCATCCAACCCATTCTTAGATTACGCATTTCGAACGGTAGAGTTTCGTATTCAGGTATCCACCCATAATGATGGCACTTGGTCTTATGAGCAGGACACTGTCATGAAGATCAAAGATCAGACAGAACTATTCCATCACGTAGACAACAACACGCTTCATAAAATTGGTGACGCTACCCCAAATCCCCTAGCTAGATAAGTCACTTCATCAATTTGGATTTAATTTCCCTAGATGTAATAAAGGCCATCGCTTGATGGCCTTTATTTGAGATGCTGAACTACTTGAGTTGATTAGGCAGGCTGAGCTTCAGCCTCAGTAATTTTCTCTAATGCAGTCGCAAGATGTCCAACTGTGCGATCAACATGGGCTAACTTTTCTAATCCAAACAAACCAAGACGGAAGGTACGGAAATCTGGGCGCTCATCACACTGTAAAGGAACGCCAGCAGCAGTCTGCAAACCCAGAGCAATGAACTTCTTACCAGATTGAATTTCAGGATCTTTAGTGAAGCTCACGATGACGCCTGGAGATTGATAGCCATGAGCAGCTACTGAAGGGTAACCTTTAGATACCAAAAGATTGCGAACCTTAGTACCCAATTCAATTTGCTTGGCTTTAAGTGCCGCAAAACCAAGTGACTGGGTTTCTTTCATCACGTTGCGCAAAATCTTTAAAGCATCAGTAGGCATGGTGGTGTGATACACGTGGCCACCTTTTTCATAGGCCTCCATAATCTGCAACCATTTTTTTAAATCCATCGAAAAGCTAGTACTTTGAGTGGAGTCAATGCGCTCACGACCTCTCTCGCCTAGGGCGATCAAAGCGCAACATGGTGAGCTACTCCAGCCTTTTTGCGGTGCTGAAATCAACACATCAACATTACATGCCTTCATATCAACCCACATTGCACCAGAGGCAATGCAGTCCAATACAAAAATACCATCAACAGAACGCACTGCCTCACCAACTGCCTTGATGTAATCATCAGGAAGAATGATGCCGGCTGAAGTTTCAACATGCGGCGCAAAAACAACCGCAGGCTTTTCCTTCTTAATGAATGCAACTACCTCTTCGATCGGAGCAGGCTCAAAAGGACCTTGAGCAGAGTTATCTACTTGTCGACCTTTTAAAATGGAGATATCTTTAAAGGAACTGTCCATGTCAAAAATTTGTGTCCAACGATAACTAAACCAACCGTTTCGTAGAACTAAGCATTTCTTATTATTGGCAAATTGGCGGGCAACTGCTTCCATACCAAAAGTACCGCTACCAGGAACGATTACTGCAGAGCTGGCGTTGTAAGCATCTTTGAGGACGCTCGAAATATCGACCATTACGCACATAAATTCTTCAGACATATGATTCAAAGAACGGTCGGTATACACAACCGAGAACTCTAATAAACCGTCTGGATCAACGTTGGGTAGTAAGCCTGGCATAGTAATTTCCTAGGGATTTCAGTGATTAGTCCTAAATGATACTGATTTAAGACTTTTTCGGGGGATAGACCCAAAAACCCTGTTTAAAAGGGCATTTTTGCTGGTTTTTTAAACCTATTTGGCTGTTTTAGAAGAAATAGCGATGCCAGCAACAATTAATGCAAAAGCGAGGCCATGGAAAAGCTGAGGTGGCTCACCTAGCATCGCAGCTGATAGGAGCGCAGTAAACAAGGGTATGAAATTAGCAAAAAAGGCTGCAACCGTAGGCCCCGCCCCATTAACACCAAG
>CANCQD010000031.1 GCA_947380285.1 Burkholderiaceae bacterium
CGCAATACAAACCAAGCCAAGATTGCAGCAGTTCCATTCAAGAAACTCGCAACCCAGAACACCACTTCCCAACCACCAGTAGCGGCAACTAATACGCTAGACAAAGGCACTAACAATGAAGCAGTTCCTTTTGCTGTGTAGAGAAGACCTGCGTTACCAGCAGCGTAAGTTGATCCAAAAGTATCAGCGTTAGTTGATGGGAACAAGCTATAGATCTCACCCCAAGCAAAGAACACCAAGCCAGTTAACAGAACAAACATGACTGGATCGCGACCGAGGTAATACAAACCAAGAATACCCAAACACTCAAATGAGAAGCACAAAGTCATTGTTTGTTCACGGCCAATCTTGTCTGATACCCAACCAAAGAAAGGACGGGTTAAGCCGTTCAATACACGGTCAACAGTCAAAGCAAAGGTCAAGGCAGGTAATGCCAAGCCCATCAAGCTCACAGTTACGCCAGCAATTTGGAAGTCTTTAGCGATAGGGCCTAATTGAGCAGTAGCCATCAAGCCACCAGCAGCAACCATGACGAACATGAGATACATAATCCAGAACACAGGCTGCTTAACCATTTCCATTGGGCGGAAATCTTTGCGAGTCTGAACAACAGAAGCTTTTACAGTGGTGATAGCGCTCTTAATTGGCTTGGAAAGCAATAAGCTCAGAACAACCACAATGATGCCTTGCCAGATACCAAAGTACCAGAATGCATCTTGATAGCCTTGGTTAGCAATCATGTTGGCAATTGGAATAACTGTCAAAGCTGAACCAGCACCAAAGCCTGCAGCAGTCATACCAGCAGCCAAACCGCGACGATCCGGGAACCACTTGAGCGCATTACCTACGCAAGTACCATAAACAGCGCCAGCGCCAACACCACTAACAGCAGCAGCTATGTAGAGCATTGTTAATGTATCTGCATGGGCGTTCATCATCCAACCAAGGCCACACAAAATACCACCGCAGAAAACAACAGGACGCGGACCAAACTTATCAACCAAGTAACCCTCGATTGGTACCAACCATGTTTCAGTCAATACGAAAATAGTGAACGCAACTTGAATTGCTGCACGCCCCCAACCAAACTTAGCATCAATTGGGTTTACAAATAAAGTCCAGCCGTATTGCAAGTTTGCAATCATCGACATACAAATAATGCCGATTAGTAGCTGAAACCAACGACCTCCTAAAGGTCCTGCAGTTTTCTCGCCGCTCATCCTAAATCTCCTATTTTTACTTTTTATAAATACTGATCACGCCCACAAATTGGGATATGTGATTTTTAAGCATTTAAAGGATGAGTCTCTTGACAACAATCAACTTTTCTTTAATACCCCACTAGTGATTACCCTTGTCACATGCATCAGAAATTTGGTCTTACTTCACCACTTTGGGGCTTATGCGCATAACTTTGAAACTTCAGGCAAAGAAAAAGCCACCCAAAGGTGGCTTTTAATTCATGTAATTTTTTTAATTACATGCCGCGGTAAGCGCCGTCGAAATCATAGTGACGAGCAGTTTGCTTAGGGCTAGTTTTGCTTTCAGAAAAAAGCTGGTTGATCATATTCAATAAAACAGTCATTTGAATCTCCTTAAGGGTTAGTACCTAGAGTATAACCCTAATTTTATTGCGATGCAATATTGATAAGAATGCCTAATTAAATGGCAATAATCAATAATTTATTTTCTAAGTTATTGTTTTAATTGACTATTTATTCAATCTGAATAGAGAAACTCAATGTGTCTTAGAAACTTCAGATATTTAAAAAATATCATTCGTAAGGTTTTTGTTTGAAAAGATGGAGTTCAGCTAAGCCACCCTTATTTTTTATGTATTTCGAGCAAAGAGGCATAAAAAAAGGGGCTGAAGCCCCCTTTCTTAATCTGCATCTGTCTTCTCTGAGGATTTAATCCTAGGCCGTAGCAGCCTTTTTCTTGCCAATAACCTTGCCAATCAACGGCCAGAAAAGGAGTAGCAATGCAAGAGATGTAATACCGCCTACCAAGTAGTTAGAGAAGAAAATATCTAAGCTTCCCTGTGAGAACAACATGGATTGACGGAAAGAGTCTTCTGCTCGGTCACCCAACACTAGGGCCAAGACCATTGGCGCCATTGGGTAATCGAGCTTCTTAAAGATATAACCTAGAACACCGAAGCCTAACATCAACCAGACGTCAAACATCGCATTGTGAACAGTGTATGCACCAACCGCACAAATGACAATAATGACTGGGGCAATGATAGAGAAAGGAATTCTCAAGATAGAAGCAAACAATGGCACGCAAGTTAATACAACAAACAAGCCAGCCAAGTTACCTAAGTACATACTAGCAATCAAGCCCCAAACAAAGTCTGGCTTCTCAACAAATAGCAATGGGCCAGGCTGTAGACCCCAGATCAACAAACCGCCTAGCAATACAGCTGCAGTTGGTGAGCCAGGAATACCCAAGGACAACATTGGGAGGAGTGCCGCTGTACCTGCAGCGTGAGCTGCTGTCTCTGGAGCAACAATACCTTCCATCTTGCCGGTACCAAACTTATCGCCATCTTTGGATACACGCTTTGCAACACCGTAGGCCATAAAAGAAGCAGGAGTAGCGCCACCTGGGGTGATGCCCATCCAGCAACCGATCAAGCAACTACGCAATGAAGTAGCCCAATATTTAGGCAACTGCTTCCAGGTCTCAAGCACTACCTTGCCACGAATCTTCGCAGCCGCACCTTGGAATGCCAAGCCCTCTTCCATTGAAAGAAGAATCTCGCCGATACCAAACAAACCGATCACAGCAATCAAGAAGTCAAAGCCGCGCATCAACTCTGGGTTGCCGAAAGTTAAACGCAACTGACCTGTAACAGTATCCATACCCACAGTTGCTAAGGCAAAGCCCAGCATCATGGCAGAAATCGTTTTGAATGGTGAGCCCTTGTTCATACCTACGAAGCTACAGAAGGTCAGCAAGTAAACCGAGAAGAATTCGGGTGGACCGAACTGCAACGCAAACTTAGCAACCAAAGGTGCCAAGAAAGTGATCATCACAATCGCGAAGAAAGCGCCCACAAATGATGAAGTAAACGCTGCTGTTAGCGCCTCGCCTGCCTTACCGTTACGGGCCATTGGATAGCCGTCAAAAGTTGTCGCAACCGACCAGGGCTCGCCAGGAATATTAAACAGAACGGATGTAATTGCCCCGCCAAACAAAGCGCCCCAGTAAATACAGGACAACATGATGATGGCTGAAGTTGGCGGCATTGTAAAAGTCAATGGCAACAGAATCGCAATTCCGTTTGCACCACCAAGGCCTGGCAATACACCAATAATTACACCGAGTGTTACGCCTACCAGCATCAATAGCAGGTTAAATGGGGTCATTGCAACAGCAAAGCCGTTGAATAGAGCGCTAATTTCTTCCAACTTGAACTCCTTTTTGTCTCATTTTTTATTTATATTTTTTAGTTCACACCAACAAACTCTAGAGGGTTGATCCACGAGCCGTGAGGCAATGGAACTTGGAACCAGAACTCGAACATGAGATAGAGGGCCACACTCACTCCAATCGATACAGCAACAGCCTTCCAAATTGGATATTTGCCTAACCACACCATAAAGATCGCAATATAGAGAGCGGAAGAAATGTAAATGCCGATCAATTGCACACCTAGAACAAAAACAATCGCCGGCAACAATACCGCCATCACTTGCTTGAAAGGCTCTCTCTCAACAAATGATTCTGTTTTGTTATTTTTATTCACGATTGCAGCTTGATACAAAGTAACCACGCTAGAAAGCATGATGATCAAGCTGATGTAGAAAGGAAAGTAACCAGCCTCTGGACCATCGGCACCCCAGCTGGCGCCCAACTTTAGGCTACCGATCATTACTGTCAAGCCTACAGCAAGAAATAAGAGAGAGGTAATAATATCCATCGCTCTGACGCTAATTACCGAGTCTTGATTTGTATTGTTTGTATGTTCAGACATTTTTTATTTTTTAAAAAAGTTAATTAATACACTTGCCAAAAAATAGGACCCCATTTTTAGGGGTCTCATCTTGATTCTCAAAAATTACTTAGCCAAGAATCCAGCTTCAGCCATTAATTGCTTATGCAAAGCTTCATTTAATGTGAGCCAATTTCTAAACTCTTTACCAGTCATGAATGTTTGGTTGAAAGCACCATCAGCCATGAATTTCTTCCAGTCTGGAGTAGCACGAACTTTTTTGAATAATTCAACGTAGAAGTCAACTTGCTCTTGAGTTACACCTGGAGCCATAAAGATGCCACGTAACATGACATAGTCAGTTGTTACGCCAGCTTCTTTACAGGTTGGAACATCGTTCCAAGACTGAGTATCAGTAATCTTCTCTTTGTATGGCATACGGGTGTCATCAAATACACATAATGCACGCAACTTGTTAGCACGCCACTGAGCAACCGCTTCAATTGGATTGTTCACAGAAGAATCGATATGGTTACCTACGAGCTGAACAGCAACGTCACCACCCCCTTTAAATGGGATGTAAGTAAACTTCGCACCAGTCGCTTTTTCAAGTGCTACGGTAATGATCTGATCCTCTTGCTTAGAACCAGTACCTCCCATTTTGAACTTACCTGGGCCCGCTGCTTTTGCAGCATCGATATATTCCTTGGCAGTTTTGTATGGCTTTTCTGCGTTATCCCATAAAACGAATTGATCGAGCGCTAACATCGCTACTGGAGTGATGTCTTGCCAGTTAAATGGAACGCCAGTTGCCAATGGAGTGGTAAATAAATTGGAGAGCGTAATAATGATCTTGTTTGGATCACCTTTGGCTTCTTTCATTGCCAAGAAACCTTCGGCACCAGCACCAGCACCTTTGTTCACAGGAATAACAGCCTGCTTCATCAAATTATTTTTTGTGATAATCCCTTGAATCATGCGAGCCATTTGGTCAGCACCACCGCCAGGACCGGCAGGAATAATGAATTCAACTGGCTTGTTTGGTTCCCATGCTGCAAATGCAGGCGAAACGCCAACTACACCGAGGGCTAATGCGGTAGATATCAACGCCCCTTTTAACTTCATCTTCATAAAGTATGTCTCCAAAATGGTTTTCCAATTTAAATTTGGCTTATCTAATTTGATTATGATTTTTAAACATGATGGGCAAGCAGAACTTGACTCCCGTCAAGAATTTCAAAATCAGACTGCACAAGCTTCTGAAATCTAGTATAAGCCCTTATAAATTAAGCCACAGACCATAAATAGTCTACTTACATCCTGACTCAAAAACTGTTTTTATTGCACGAAAATGCACATTTTTAAAACTTCTTCATCGCCAATTAATTGCTAAGGGTTTTCCCTAAAAACTAAAAAGTAATGGTGCCACTTGCCGGAATCGAGTCGTCAACCATTGCTTTAAAAATGAAGGTGGCATTGACAGCATTAGAAGCATTGTGTGGCGCAGCAGATTCTCAATCAGGAGTGCGCCAAAAATTTATCAATTTACTGGGATTAAGTATCAGGCTGACTCACCCATATGTTTTTGGCATCTGATAACCATTGTCTTCGACAGCTCATCATTAAACTCCGACACCATTTCAGCATAAATTGCTTGAGCTAGACGGTATTCCCCATCTGAATATAGTTTGAATGCTGCGAATGTCCGAATACACAACTCTTCTTCGATTGGAGTCGGGGTAGTTTCTGCATCACCATCCCTAATGCCGAGAAGTTCATAAATTAATATCTCACCAGCACGTCCCTTAACAGTAATTAAGTCTATTGGACGAACCCAGAGCCGCTCCCCCGCATCCTTAAATACAGAATGGCTTATGGCAATATCTGTGCCAAAATCCTTATTAATACCCTCAAGGCGAGATGCAATATTGACGCCATCCCCCATAACGGTGTAGCTCAGACGCTCCTCTGAGCCGATATTTCCAACCAATACCGCGTCCGTATTAATGCCGATCCTTGCAATCAATGGCGGCTTACCTTCTTGAATCAAATCTTGATTCAGTTTTACCATTCGCCTTTTGGTTTTAATCGCAGCAACCGCTGAGTGATAGGCGTGATGTGGATTCAAGGCAGGCGCACCCCAAAAAGCCATTACAGAATCACCTATAAATTTGTCAACTGTGCCACCCTCTTCTTTGATGGCATATGTCATGAGCTTTAGATAAGAAGAAACACGGGTGAGCAACTCACGGGAGGGTGTGACCTCAGACAAAGATGAAAAATCCTTAAGATCTGAAAAGAGAATTGTTAGGTAGCGACTCTCTCCGCCAATCTCAATGCCGTTATCTGACTTAAGCAAATCGCTAACTAAGTCTCTTGGAATATAGGCTGTAAATGCAGCAATCGTCTTTTGCAGGCGACTCAAAGCAACATTCAGAATGGAAATTTCCCTGATATACGAATTAACATATTTAAATTGATGCAAATTAAATTCACGAATATTGTCAGCCTCTTTAGAAAGCAATCGAATTGGTCGTGCAATGGCACGGCTAAGCAATAAGCCCACTGGAATCATCAGCAATAGTAAAAAAATACCCGCATAGACTAGCTTATGCTTTAGCGCAATTGCCTCTGCAAGCAATTCATTTTCAGGAACGGCACTCATCAGCAATAGCCGACCATCGCCCCCAGTCGAAAATGGATAAAAGTTGACTTCCCAGTCATTGCCGCCAACACCAGGTATTTGGGCAAATTGAGCAACTTCGTTTTTATCACTTGAAATCTGATGCAGCGCGTCAAGAATAGGTGAATTAAATTGATTCAGTTGTTTTAATTGAATCTGATTTCCACTGGATTGAGATTCATCGACTAGTGATACTAGACCACTTGAAGCTATAACAAACCCCCGATCATCCACAATTGCCATTTCAGTATTCGGGGTTGGTTTTTGCTCTGCCAAGCTCTTACCAAGCACATCAAGCTGGATATCTATTGCAACAACAGCTTGACGATTTTCAGCTTGCTTGGCAATTGTTATGCCAGCTTGGCGATTTGCAAAAAATAAGTATGGCGGTGTAGTAATGACGTTAGATGTTTTAATTGCCTCTTGGTACCAAGGGCGCTGACGTGGAAAATACTTTTTTGCATAATCTGACTGTGGGTCAATCTTTAGCTCTCGTAATGCGGAATCTAAAAAAATATAGCTCCCCTGTAATGCTGACCCCACATGTTCGATACTTTGAATCATGAATGTTGTTTCTGCGGGAGCGTTGTATTTACTTCGCTCAGCTTCCGATCGTATGGGGCGAAGCAAGAAAAAATCTCCGTTTGCATAGCCTATATAGACGGCAGCTGTCGAACTATAGTTGACGAGCATTTCTTGAAATAATCCAACCCTCTTCATCCGAGCGTTAAGAGTATTTGCTTCGGTGATGGCGGAGTTGGCTAATAACCTCACCCCAACTTCTGAGGGATCCAAGAGACCGCGAAAATTCGAGACCATCTGTTGGGCTATTTGATTCGATTTTTCTTGAGCGCCTTTGCGCAATATCTCCTCTATGGCTAAATGAGAAATTAAGCCAATAGCGCCGCCAACAATCAAAATCAGCAGCAGAAATAAAGATGAGATATGAAGGTTTAGCGAGAAATTTTTTTTCATCAGAGTTAAACCCCCAAAAGTCCTATTGAAAACTTCAGCAAAAAGCGATTTCACTCATTATGAGCTAAAGCGGCAAATCTGCTTTGATTCTAGCGGAAACGGTCCAACAGTTTTTTGCTTACTTTATCTAACTGTGTGGAGTCTTTAATCAAGAACTGCAATCCATTCGAATCAGCAATCAGCAATGTATTTCCAGAAATTCTGCGTATATCTTCCTCGCCTTTGAGTCGAATTCGAGTTGGCCCGCGATCCGTTTCGATATCCCAAATACTGGGGGTAGCAAAGGTGGATACCTTAGTAATTTTTTCAATGACTGGCATAAACTCACGCTCAGCCAATTCTTCCTCAATCAATCCTAATTCAGCTTCAGAAATCGCAGCCATATTCGGAAACCAGCAAAGCTCTTTGCCCGATTGATTCATGATGCCGATGCCAGCACCTGGCGCAGTGATAGGAAATGCTCTTACTGGATGAACGCCTAAATGTCGCTCACCCTTATTATCAATAAAGATGAGGCGGCCTAGCGCATCACGCTCGAGCTGATGAGTCTTGCTCATACCCCACCTCCAATTTTCTTCGCCACTTCTTCAAGTTGCTCTTCTTGCTGTCCTTCTTGCTGCGCTGCTTGCTCATCTTCCAGACTTTCGCCGATAGCGCCGCCCTCTACCAATTCAGCGGCATGACGTAACTGAGCTTGATACAGAGTGTAGTAAGGGCCTTGGGCTTCCATCAATTGATCGTGCGAGCCAATCTCCACAATTTCACCCTTATCTAAAACTACTAAGCGATCTGCTTTTCTTAAAGTGGAGAGGCGATGTGCGATGGCAATCGTAGTACGGCCTTTAACTAAGTTATCTAAGGCACGCTGAATTTCCTTCTCAGTGGTGGTATCAACCGATGATGTGGCTTCATCCAAAATCAGAATGCTTGGGTTAATGAGCAAGGCACGCGCAATAGAAATGCGTTGGCGCTCACCGCCAGAAAGAGATTGCCCACGCTCCCCTACCAATGAGTCGTAACCTAAAGGTAGGCGGAGAATAAATTCATGAGCATGAGCTGCACGTGCAGCCTCGATGATTTGTTCGCGAGTTGCATCTGGCTTACCGTAAGCAATATTTTCAGCAATCGTGCCGAAGAATAAAAACGGTTCCTGCAATACCAAACCTATGCGCTTGCGATAGTCAGCAATTCCGATACTACGAATATCGCGCCCATCCAAAGAAATTGAACCAGAACTAACATCATAGAAACGACAGATCAAGTTCACCAAAGTACTTTTACCTGAACCGCTATGACCTACCAAGCCAATCATTTCACCTGGTGCGATATCTAAATCAATTCCCTTGGTTACTGCGCGATTGCCGTAACGGAAACCCACGCCACGAAGCGAAATACGGCCCTTAACCTCTCCCAGAGGGAGGGGGTTAATTGGTTCAGGAACGCTGGAGACATGATCCAAGATATCAAAAATTCGTTTAGCCCCTGCAGCTGCTTTCTGCGTATGAGAAACAATCCGACTCATCGAATCTAGGCGAATATAAAAACGGCCGATGTAAGCCAAGAAAGCAATCAAAACACCAACCGTCACTTTCTGGTGAGCAACTTGCCAAATTCCAAAACCCCACACTACAAGCAATCCTGTTTCGGTCAGAAGTGTTACTGTAGGTGAGAACAAGCCCCACACACGATTCACACGATCATTGATCTGTAAATTGTGTTTATTGGAATCAACAAAGCGTTTGAGTTCACGATCTTCTTGGGCAAATGCTTTCACCACACGAATACCTGGAATTGTGTCAGCTAAGATATTCGTGACTTCTGACCAGATGCGGTCAATCTTTTCAAAACCAAAACGCAAGCGATCACGTACTACATGAATCATCCACACTATGAATGGCAAAGGTGCCAAGGTAACCAAAGCTAGCAAAGGATCAATTGATACCAAGATCGCCGCAGTCATAGCAATCATCAACACATCAGTTGCAAAATCGAGTGCATATAAAGAGAGGAAAACGCAAATACGATCGGTCTCGGCGCCAATGCGGGCAATCAAGTCACCTGTTCTCTTGCCACCAAAGTATTCCAACGAAAGTTTGAGTAGATGCTCGAAAGTAGTGTTGCGTAAATCCGCGCCAATGCGTTCACTTACCAAGGCAAGTAAGTAGGTCTTCCACCAACCTAAGCCCCAAGCAACAATTGCGGCACCAAATAAAGCCAAGAGATACATGCTGGCCAAATGAAAATCAATTGGATTGCCACGCTCATATGGAATCAAGACATGATCCATTAATGGCATCGTCAGATACGGCGGTATTAGAGTGGCGCCCGTAGACAGAAGCGTTAATACAAAGCCAAGCAGCAATTGCTTTTTGTAGGGACGAGCAAAGCGCCAGAGTTTCAACAGCGTCCAAGTGGATGGCGGCGCATCATCTTCTGGATCACATGTTGGGCATGAATCCGAATTCGCTGGTTTAGGACTCAAGCAAACCGGGCAAACCTGTTTGTCATACTCCCCAACTTCACCATTGCTGATTTCTTCACCGCGCGTCAACTGTTTAAAACCGGATTGGAGGCGAAGGACCTGGGGATTAACTGCCAAGGTGAAATTCCACGCCCTAAGCAAGTTAGAGGCAGTTTCCAATCTTAAATGCCCCACACCCGCATGATCACCATGAATTAAATGGGCTCCATCGCTAAGCTCCCAGGCCTCAAATACCTTTCCATCAGTCCAAAATAGACCTTGCTCGCTAAGCAAAAGGAGGCTTTTTTCAAAGCGTAGCTGAGCATCTAAATCGAGCTCAACCCAAGATAGCAGGGCTTCAGGGCTCTTTACGGGAGATTTTTGATCAGCTAAAACAGCCCCCCAATAGCTTGGCAGCGCGGGAGCAAAAGGTAGGATTTGTGGCTTCATTGACCCTAAAAGTATAGTGGAGCTGAATTATTAAGATTTATTAGTCCTGTCAACTTTAGCGGCCCAAAAGCCGTTAAATTGTCTAATTAGGCCTTTTTATGTATTTTTGCTAATTTTGTGAGTTTTTCAATAACTACTAAAACAGAGAGACTGTCTGACGCGTCAACGCCAAAACCTTGGCGCCAGCCATCGCAACACTGCATATGCCCCAATTACTAGATAAATCCATCGAGATTCTGAGTGTCAAACATCTCCGTGGCCCCAATATGTGGACTTACCATCCGGTTATAGAGGTATGGCTCGATATTGGCGACTTAGAGGACTATCCCTCTAACCTCATTCCCGGCTTTTATGACCGCCTGGTCAAAGCGCTCCCAAGTCTAGTTGAGCATCGCTGCAGTTATGGCGAAACTGGCGGATTTTTAAAGCGCGTTGAAGAAGGCACCTGGCCTGCTCATATTTTGGAGCATCTCACTTTAGAGTTACAAAACTTAGCAGGCATTCCCGGTGGCTTTGGTAAGGCGCGTGATGGTGACAGACGTGGCGTATACAAAGTCATGGTTAGCGCCATCAATGAAGAAGTAACTCTGACTGCCCTTAAATATGCACGCGATCTCTATCTGGCCTTAGCGCAAGACAATAAAGATTGCGTAGCTGAAGCTCAAACCATTATTGAAAATCTGCGTGAACTCGGTGACGATCTATTGCTCGGTCCAAGTACTGCATGCATTGTGAATGCAGCTGAAGAGCGCGGCATTCCATCGATTCGTTTGTCTGAAGGTAACTTAGTTCAATTAGGTTATGGCGCCAAGCAACGCCGTATCTGGACAGCTGAGACCGATCAAACTAGTGCAATTGCTGAAACTATTTCTCGTGACAAAGATTTAACCAAGAGCTTGCTGCGTAGTGCCGGAGTTCCGACACCTGAAGGTAGAACTGTTACCAGCCCTGATGATGCTTGGGAGGCTGCGCAAGATATTGGCTTACCGGTGGTAGTAAAACCAATCGATGGCAATCATGGTCGCGGCGTATTTATCAATCTTTATACCCAACAAGAAATTGAAGCTGCCTATGCTGTTGCTATTGATGAAGGTAGCGAGGTTTTAGTTGAGCGTCATATTGTTGGCGATGAGCATCGTCTGCTTGTTGTAGGCAACAAAGTGGTTGCTGCGGCAAAAGGTGAAACCGTATGGGTCACTGGTGATGGCAAACATACTATTCATGAACTAATTCAAATACAGATTAATTCAGATCCACGTCGCGGTACCGCAGAAGAGCACCCTCTTAATCCTGTTCGCATTGACTCTGCGGTAGAGCTCGAGCTAGCACGTCAGCAATTAACAGGCGATAGCATTCCCGCAATTGATCACAAAGTACTCATTCAAAGTAATGGCAACGTTGCATTTGATGTCACTGATTTAGTTCATCCTGATGTTGCTAGCCAAGTAGCTTTAGCTGCTCGTGTCGTTGGCCTAGAAATCGCAGGCGTTGATTTAGTAGCCCAAGACATCAGTAAACCACTGGCAGATCAAAATGCCGCCATTGTTGAAGTCAATGCTGGACCCGGCCTATTGATGCATTTAAAACCTGCGAGCGGTAAACCGCAGCCAGTTGGCAAAGAGATTGCCAATCACCTCTTTCCTCCTGGAGCAGATTTCCGCATTCCTGTTGTTGGCGTCTGTGGCGAAAGAGGTAAAACCCCTGTCGCAGAAATGATTGCCCATTTCTTGCGCTTAACCAATGTCTATGTTGGGCTGTCTTGCAGCAAGGGACTATTTTTTGGTAACCGTGCCATTCCAAACTCTAATTCATCCAACTGGGAGAATGCCCGTCGCACACTTCTGAATCGCGCAGCAGAAGCTGTGGTGATTGAAAATAATCACCTATCAATGTTAATTGAAGGCTTAGCCTACGACCGATGCCAAGTTGGCGTAGTGCTGAATGTTGATTCTCAGGCAAACTTCCCACAGTACGCAATTTTCGATGAAGATCAAGTCTTTAGCGTTGTGCGCACTCAAGTGGATGTAGTACTTCCAACAGGTGTTGCAGTTCTCAATGCTGATGATCCAATGTGCGTTCAAATGGCAGAGCTTTGCGATGGTCAGGTGATTTTCTTTAGCGAGAATCCCGACTCTGAGATCATCAATAATCATTTGCTCAATGGCGGTCGCGCAGTTGCTATTGGCAAACAACAAATTACTCTGAAGTCTGGCAAGCTGGATCAGAAATCGATTCCTGTGCCACGCCACTCAGAAGCTAACAGCACCTCTCCGTGGAAGACCATGAATTTAGGAGCAGCGATTGCTGCGGCCTGGGCTCTTGAAATTCCGTTTAATGTTATTGAAGCAGGCGCAGAAACATTCGTGCCTGATGCCACTACCGCTACAGGGACTTAATTGGAAATCACCCGTATTCGCATGTTGCGTGGCCCAAATTTATGGAGCCGCCATACCGCTTTAGAAGCGATTGTTTCTTGTGATGAGTCAGAACGATCAATCGACTCTATCCCCCAATTTGAAACCAAGATTCGTGAACGCTTTCCGCAACTAGGCAGTATGCGTCGCGGTGGCCAAAATGAAGTACTGTCATTGGCTCACGCCCTTGAGCATGCAGCTCTGGGACTGCAGGCACAAGCAGGTTGCCCTGTTACCTTTAGTCGTACAGTACAAACTATAGATGTTGGGGTCTATCAAGTTGTAGTGGAATACATTGAAGAAGTTGTAGGTCGTATGGCTTTTGACTTTGCTTTTGCATTAATTCAATCGACCTTGAATGATGCCCCGTTTGATCTCGCAGCCGCATTATCAGAATTAGAAGCGCTCTATGAAGATGTTCGTCTTGGGCCGAGTACAGGCTCAATCGTCGACGCTGCCGTCCAGCGCAATATCCCCTTCCGCAGAATGACTGAAGGTAGCATGGTCCAATTTGGCTGGGGCAGTAAACAGAAACGAATTCAGGCTGCAGAAACAAGTAATACCAGCGCGATTGCTGAAGCGATTGCACAGGATAAAGAGCTCACCAAAAATCTCCTTGCAGCAGCAGGTGTATCCGTACCGATTGGCGAGGTTGTTACTACCGCTGATGATGCATGGCGTGCCGCTCAAAAAATTGGCGGCCCGATTGTGCTTAAACCAAAAGATGGCAATCAAGGTAAAGGTGTTGTAGCCAATATTGAAACTGAAGAAGAGATTCGGGCTGGCTTTATCGTAACCCAGGCTTTTGGCAGTGAAACCATTGTTGAGCGCTACCTTCCTGGCGCAGATTACCGTTTGCTCGTAGTTGGCAATCGACTTTCAGCAGCTGCACGTCGTGAACCTGCTCAAGTGGTTGGTGATGGCGCTAATACTGTCGCCCAGCTTGTTGAAATTGAGAATAAAAATCCATTGCGTGGCGATGGACATGCAACGGCGCTCACCAAGATTCGCTTTGATGATATTGCCCTTGCACATTTGGCAAGTAATGGTCTAACACCGCAGTACGTTCCCAAAACTGGTGAACGTATTCTCTTGCGTAACAATGCCAACCTCAGTACTGGCGGCACTGCAACCGATGTAACAGATGATGTTCATCCTGATGTAGCAGCGAGTGCTATTGCAGCCGCGCAGATGATTGGTCTTGATATTGCTGGTGTAGATATCCTTTGTGAATCCATCTATAAACCGTTAGAGCAACAAGGTGGCGGTATTGTTGAGGTGAACGCAGCGCCTGGATTGCGTATGCATTTAAAACCTTCTTACGGCAAAGGCCGTCCTGTAGGCGAAGACATCATCAATATGATGTTCCCACTTGGTGAAGACGGCAGAATTCCTGTAGTTGCGGTTACAGGCACCAATGGCAAAACCACTACTGTGCGCCTGATCTCCCATTTATTAAATGAAACTGGTCTGCGCGTTGGCATGACTGGTACCGATGGCGTCTACATTAATCATCGCCTCATCGATACCGGTGATTGCAGCGGGCCTAAGAGCGCCCGCAATGTATTAATGCACCCTGATGTAGATGCGGCTGTTCTTGAAACAGCGCGCGGTGGCATGTTGCGCGAAGGCCTTGGTTTTGATCGCTGCGAAGTCGCTGTTGTAACTAATATTGGCGAAGGTGATCACCTGGGTCTCAATTACATTACTAGCGTTGAAGACTTGGCTATTCTTAAACGCGTCATTGTGCAAAATGTTGCCCCTACTGGTGCTGCAGTATTAAACGCAGCAGATCCTATGGTGGTAAAGATGGGTGACAAATGTTCTGGCCGAGTGATCTTTTTTGCCCAGAACCAACATCACCCAGTGATTGCCGCCCATCGCGCCAAGAATAAGAAAGTAATTTACTTTGACGGCACATACATTGTTGCATCTAAGGGCTCGCGCGTGATGTACCGCTTCCCAGTAAGCGAGATTCCCTTGACGAAAAATGGCGTTCTAGGTTTCCAAATCGAAAATACAATGGCCGCGATTGGCGCAGCTTGGGCCTTAGGTCTTGATGCTGAAAAAATCGCTCGCGGTCTAAATAGCTTTGAAAGTGATGCGAATTCAGTTCCAGGCCGCTTTAATCAGTTTCAACATAAGGGCGCTATGGTCATTGCAGATTATGGCCACAATCCTGATGCTATGCGCGCCCTAGCAAGCGCAATAGAAGCGATGAAGCCAAGCAAGAGCCATGTAGTGATTAGTGGTGCAGGCGATCGTCGCGATGAAGATATCCGTGATCTGACTCGTATACTGGGCAATTCTTTTGATAATGTCATTCTCTATCAGGATGCCTGTCAACGCGGCCGCGAGGACGGTGAAGTCTTGAAACTATTGCAAGAAGGTTTAGTTGGGGCCACCAAGGCAAAGCAGATCAAAGAGATTCATGGTGAATTTAAAGCAATTGATGCCGCCCTTAATGATCTTGCTGCTGGTGATATCTGCCTCATTCTGATTGATCAAGTTGAAGAATCACTTGCCTATCTCAAGCAACAAGTAAGGCCCTAATAATCATTGCATGAACAATAAAAAACCCAATCGCTTGATTGGGTTTTTCTTTTTAATTCAAGGATATTTAGGAGTGATAGTGCTGGATACGATCAATTTCTTCCTTGGACCCCAGCATCACCGAAACACGCTCATGTAAATCAGTTGGCTGTAAATCCATAATTAAATCCGTACCGTTGGTAGATGCGCCACCCGCCTGCTCTACCAAGAAGCTCATGGGATTTGCTTCATACATTAAGCGCAACTTACCTGGCTTATGTGGCTCACGCTGATCC
This sequence comes from Burkholderiaceae bacterium, assembly GCA_947380285.1. The sequence goes on from CANCQD010000031.1 coordinate 15,752, forward strand.
CATGGATACATAAAGACACCGCCACGAGACAAGACTCGATGTACATCGGCCACCATCGAGGCAATCCAGCGCATATTGAAATCCTTGTCGCGCACACCACTCACGCCAGCTAGACACTCATCAACATAGCGACGGACTGGATCAGCCCAGTGACGCATATTGGACATATTGATTGCGAACTCTTTGGTGGAATGGGCAATTTTCACTGAATCCTTAATTAGCAAAAACTCGCCAGTCACTTTATTCAGTGTAAACATGACCACCCCGTCACCCAAGGTTAAAGCCATCGTGGTTTGCGGTCCATACACCACATAACCTGCTGCAACCTGATGACGTCCTGATAACAAAAAGTCAGAAGTCTGTAAGGGGGTGTTTGGGTCCTGCTTTTTCAGAACTGAGAAAATTGTTCCAATGGAAACGTTCACATCAATATTGGATGAGCCATCAAGTGGATCAAACAATAGCAAGTAATCACCAATGCCTTGAACTGGAACAGGCAACTCCATCTCTTCGGAAGCTAAACCAGCAAGTGATTGACAGTCCTTCACCCCATCAATCAATAAATCATTAGCAATGATGTCGAGTTTTTGCTGAACTTCACCCTGTACGTTGCCAGTTCCCGCGGAACCCAGCAAGCCAATCAAGGCACCCTGTGCCACTTCGTGGCTTAAGGTTGAGCAGGTATCAACTACCGCAGTGAGCAATTCTTGCAAACCAATAGGTATAGCAGCGCCCGCTGGCTTTGCAGAAGCCAAATATTGCTTGAAATTGATATGGGTACTTGAGGACAAAGGTAATTCTCCAAAGCTCTATTGAAATTAAGGTCTATTTTGCCCTGTTCTTGCTAGCACTCTAAAAAAGTAGTCTTTTTGCATATAAATAATCAGATTAGACATTAACTACTTTAATTTTGATGATATTATAGATGTTATAATGCATCATTATTGATGAGGAATAAATATGAGAACTACAGTCACCATAGACGATGACCTATACCAAAGGGGTTTAGATCTTGCCGATCCTGAGATGGATAAGGCAGACCTCTTCAGGGAGGCTATTAATGTATTCATACGAGTTCAAGTGGCCAAGCGGCTAGCAGCACTAGGTGGTAAATCACCTCAAATGAAGGCTATTCCCCGCCGCAAACCAAGCCATGGTCAGTGATCATGACCATGGTTTTAGTAGATACATCAGTCTGGATAGCTCACTTCAGGAAATCCAATACATCTTTCGAAGCTTTATTGGTAAATGACCAAATACTGTGCCACCCCTTGGTCCTAATAGAATTAGCGTGCGGATCACCTCCATCACCACGCTCTAAAACCTTAAGCTATATTAAAAAATTGCAGCAAGCAACTATTGCTACACCTCATGAAATATTGGAGTTTATAGAAAAGAATCAACTTCAGGAGTCTGGATGCGGCGCGATCGATGTCTCACTTCTTGCGTCCACCCTGCTCTCAGAAAACGCCCAACTCTGGACCTTGGATAAGAGTCTAGAAAAGCTTGCCATTCGGTTTGGCATCTCGTACAGCAACAAGCTCCATTAATTTCTTAGTTACCCAGCGCTTTTCCAATAACTTCCCTTACATCCGGGGAGAGTGTTTGACATGATGAAACCCGCTCCAGAGCCGCTTTCATGGGATCTTGATAGGGTTGGGCAAATAAGCGCCAGCGATCCAAGGCTCTAGCGAGGCGGGCTGCTACCTGAGGGTTGATTGGATCCAGTGCTAGCACGCTATCAGCCCAAAACTCATATCCACTGCCATTCGCCTGATGAAAACTAGCGGGATTATTGGCGCAGAACGAATGAATCACACTGCGAACTCGATTTGGATTGTTTAACTTGAATGCAGGATGCTCACGGAGCTTCTTCACCTCAGCGAGTGTGGAGTCAAGACCATCAACTGGTGGACAGCTTGATTGCAATCCAAACCACTTATCAATTACTAAAGCATCATTTGCAAATCGATTGTAAAAATCAATCAGGCAGTCTTTGGCTGATGTTGAACCGTGCACCACTAACGCAGACAATGCTGCGTAGCGATCGGTCATATTGTCGGCAATCTGATATTGATTAGTGGCCATCGGAGCCCATACTGAAGGGGCAGCATCAAGCAACATACTCAATGCTAGATTTTTAAGGGCACGTTTACCTGCGTCTATTCCGTCAGATTTAAATGGACCAGGCGTCTGCATTTGTTGATACAAAGCCGCCCATTCGAGTTGGAGTTGCTTAGCGATCTCTTTTCGGAAAGCACGTCGTGCGCTAAAAATTTGCTGAGGATCAACACTTGTGCATTGCTCATACAAATAGGATTCTGCAGGTAATGTTAAAGCTAGGTCTTTGAAAGCTGGGTCCAATTTGGGATCTAGCAAGATATTGCGATAGGCCTCAATCAATTGCGCATCGGGCAGACGGTTATTCAAAATCATTTGCATAGCCAACTTCTGACCGGCTTCCCAACGATTAAATGCATCATCGTCGCTCGAGAACAAGGTTAGAAGATCTGCTTCAGACTGCTCGAAATCTAAATTGATTGGTGCCGAGAAGTTTCGATTAATAGAAAGAACGGGGCGCTCTTCTATATTGTCAAAAGTCCAAGTCTGACTTGCTTGAGTTAGCTCCAGCAATTGCTCTTGCTGGTCATTCGCTTTTGTCAGTAAACGTATTTCCAGTGGAATATGAAATGGTTTCTTCTCTGACTGGCCAGGACTTGGTGCACAACTTTGAGTCAACGTCAGTTGATACTGCTTTGTGACGGCATCGTAACTCTCCTGCACCATAACTCTTGGGGTGCCTGCCTGGCTGTACCAATTCTTAAACTGAGTAAGATCCCTACCATTGGCATCAGCCATTGCCGCTAGAAAATCATCGCAGGTCACTGCCTGACCATCATGGCGCTTGAAATAGAGATCCATTCCTTTGCGAAAGCCGTCTTTGCCTAATAAGGTTTGATACATCCTAACGACTTCGGAACCCTTCTCATACACGGTAACGGTATAGAAGTTGTTAATCTCTTGATACTCATCGGGGCGAATTGGATGGGCCATTGGACCCGCATCTTCTGGAAACTGAAGTTGACGTAGCAATCGGACATCCTCAATGCGCTTTACCGCCCTACCAGACTCGCTACCCATTTGATCGGCCGAGAATTCTTGATCTCTAAATACGGTTAAACCTTCTTTGAGCGATAGCTGAAACCAATCCTGACAAGTTACGCGGTTACCTGTCCAGTTATGAAAGTATTCATGCGCAACCACACTTTCAATATTGGCAAAGTCAGCATCAGTAGCGGTTTCTGGTTGAGCAAGAACAAACTTGGTATTGAAAATATTCAAGCCCTTGTTCTCCATCGCACCCATATTGAAGTCGCTTACTGCAACAATCATGAAGCGCTCTAAATCTAACTCCAAGCCAAAGCGCTTTTCATCCCAATGAATAGAAGCAATGAGGGAGTCCATGGCGTGGCGAGTCTTCTTTAGATCATGGGGTTCAACCCAGATCTGCAGCAGCTTCTGAGCGCCACTGCTAGTTGTAATGGTCTCTTCAATACATTCCAACTTACCAGCAACTAAGGCAAACAAATAAGACGGCTTGGGAAATGGATCTTCCCAGGTTGCGCTATGCCAACCATTGGGTAGTTTTTCTGTAGTCAGTAAGTTGCCGTTGGATAAGAGCACCGGGCACTCTGCTTCGCGCGCACGCAATGTCACTCGATAACGCGCCATTACATCGGGGCGATCCAAGAAGTAAGTAATCTTTCTGAAACCTTCTGCTTCACATTGAGTGAAAAAGTTCCCATTGGAGACATACAAGCCCATCAGGGTGGTATTTTTCTCGGGGACGCAAACGCAAATCATTTCTACGACAAACTTTTCTTTGCCTTCATTTGGTAGCGAATGAATCGTCAGTGTTTCTGGTGTCAATTCAAAATGGCGATGAGCTTCACCATTGATGCGCAAACTGACAAACTCGAGCTCTTGCCCGACCAAAACTAAAGGGGTTCCTGGCTTAAAGCTTTTACCCGGCAAAACCTCAATGCGACTTTTTACAATGGTTCGCGCTGGATCTAGAGCGATATCTAGCTCAACTTGGTCGAAGGTGTAGACAGGCGGGCGGTATTCGAGCCTACGAAAGCTCTGGGGGAGATCAGTTTTCATGACCCTATTTTAAGTCTTGGCTGGCAGACGGGTTGGTTCGCTATCTCAGGCCCATATCAGGGTAGCCAAGCCAATTGCAATAAAGGTGACGGCCGCAACCGCATGCACCCACTTAATGGGCATACGCTTAGTGAACTTCTGGCCAATCCAGACTGCAGGAGCATTTGCCAACATCATCCCCAATGTGGTGCCAACTGTTACAGAAACTACATCCTCGTAGCGAGCGCCCAAGGCGATAGTCGCAATTTGCGTCTTATCGCCCATCTCGGCTAAAAAGAACAAGCCTACCGTGAGCAAAAATACTTGGAGAGCCCTATCAGTTACCTTAGAGCCAGCTGCATCATCAATATGATCTGGCACCAATAACCACAAACCAATCCCCAAAAAGCTTAAGCCCAGAATCCAACGCATCACATCAGGTGATACCAAGGTGGTTAGCCAATGCCCCAGTAAGGCAGCACAGGCATGATTTGCAATCGTGGCAATAAAGATGCCTGCAATGATCGCTAATGCTTGCTTGGGGTAGCGAGCCGCAAGCATTAATGAGAGGAGTTGGGTTTTATCTCCCATCTCCGCCAGGGCGACTACCCCAGCAGAGAGGGTTAAGGCTGAAAAATCCATAAATGATGTAGGTCCAGTAAGTTTTGCGTGTCAGGGATAGTTTAAATCCTAGCACTCACTAGACCCACTCATTTTGGATATATATTGCTACGCCACTAAAAGCTCCTCGGCCATTGCATAGTCTAGCCCTTGAGCCATTGCAACCGGCTTTGATGTCAACATCCCTTTGTGAACACTCAAACCATTGCGCAAGTGATGATCAATTGAGAGTGCCTTCATTACTCCGCGGTTTGCCAAAGCCTCAACAAACGGATAAGTCGCATTGGTTAAGGCAAAGGTAGATGTTCTCGCAACTGCTCCAGGCATATTGGCTACGCAATAATGAATCACACCATCCACCACAAAGGTTGGGTCTGCATGCGTAGTCGGCTTGGATGTTTCAAAACAGCCGCCTTGATCAATCGCGACATCCACAACGACTGAGCCTGGCTTCATTTTTTTAATCATGTCATGCGTAACTAGCTTCGGAGCTGCTGCACCAGGTAGCAACACTGCTCCAATCACGACATCAGCTTCACACACTTCTTGCTCAATTAA
>CANCQD010000032.1 GCA_947380285.1 Burkholderiaceae bacterium
ACCCATATTCAATTGAAAAATTAAAGAGGAAATCATCATGGCGTTTGGAAAGAAACCCGATTTCAAAAAGAAACCAGCTCAGAACCCATTGTTCAAGCGTAAGCGTTATTGCCGTTTCACAGTTGGTGGCGTTGAGCAAATCGACTACAAAGATGTAGATACATTGAAGGACTTCATTGGCGAGAACGCCAAGATCACTCCTGCTCGTTTGACAGGCACAAAAGCAAAGTATCAGCGTCAGTTGGACACTGCTATCAAGCGTGCTCGTTATTTGGCTTTATTGCCATTCTCAGATCAACATAAGAAATAATTGGGAGCCCTCAATGCAAATCATTCTTTTAGAAAAAGTAACTAACCTGGGCAACCTCGGCGACGTAGTTCGCGTTAAAGACGGTTTCGCTCGTAACTTTTTAATCCCACAACGCAAAGCGCGTCGTGCAACTGAAGCAGCAATTGCTGATTTTGCAGTTCGTCGTGCTGAGTTGGAAAAATTAGCTGCTGAGAAATTGGCTGCTGCTGAAGCAGTAGGCGCAAAGCTCAAGGACTTGGTTCTCGAAATCGGTCAAAAAGCGGGTGTTGACGGTCGTTTGTTTGGTTCTGTAACCAATCATGACATCGCTGATGCCTTAAAAGCTAAAGGCTTCACAATTGAGAAGTCTTCAGTTCGTCTGCCTACTGGTCCATTGAAAATGGTTGGTGATCATCCTGTAGCGGTTGCTGTCCATACCGACGTAGTTGCAGATATCACTATTCGTGTAGTTGGCGAGCAAGCTTAAGTAAAACTTAGGTTTTAGGAACTTCGCTAGCCTCATGGCTGAATCCCGTTCACGTTCCGTTACGCTGAATCCCGGCATGATGGGTTCTGGGGATGCAGTCGTGCAGGCCTTAAAAGTTCCACCGCATTCTGTAGAAGCCGAGCAATCACTGCTCGGCGGTCTACTGATCGATAACTCCTCTTGGGATAACCTGGGTGGAGTCTTAAACGATAAAGATTTCTATCGCCCCGAACATGCTTTGATCTACAAAGCAATTGCTCGTTTGGTTGGCGACAATCATCCTGCTGACGTCATTACTGTTCATGATGCAATTAAATCTGAGCAGGGTGGTGATTTAGTTGGTATTGATTACCTTAATTCTTTGGCGCAAAACACTCCCAGTGCGGCGAACATCAAAGGCTATGCCGATATTGTTCGTGACCGCAGTATTTTGCGTCGCTTGATCGAAGTTTCAGACAGCATTGTCAATTCAGCGTTCGTTCCAGAGGGTCGTACAGTTAGAACCTTGTTGGATGAGGCTGAGTCACGCATTCTTCAGATTGGTGAAGAAGGTAGCCGCAAGGCTGACTATCTTGAGATTGAGCCCTTGCTGAAGGCTGTTGTTGCCCGTATTGATGAGCTCTATAACCGCCAAGGCGGTAGCGACATTACTGGCATTGCGACTGGCTTCATAGATTTAGATAAGCAAACTAGTGGCTTGCAAAAAGGGGACTTAGTGATTATTGCCGGAAGACCGTCGATGGGAAAAACGGCGATGGCACTGAACATTGCTGAAAACGTAGCTTTAGCCGAAGGCTTGCCAGTCGTTATATTTTCTATGGAAATGTCTGGTGAGCAATTGGCCGCACGTTTGCTTGGTTCAGTTGGGCGCGTAGATCAAAGTCGCATGCGTACCGGTAAGCTGCAAGACGATGAGTGGCCGCGCGTTACCGATGCGATTGCGCGTTTAAGTAATACCCAAATTTTAATTGATGAGACTGGCTCTTTATCAAGCTTAGAATTGCGTGCACGTGCACGTCGTATTGCCAGAAACTTTGGCGGCACGCTCGGATTAGTGGTAATTGATTACTTGCAGTTGATGAGTGGTTCCGGTTCTGAAAACCGTGCCACTGAGATTTCAGAAATCTCACGATCACTCAAATCACTCGCAAAAGAATTGCAGTGCCCAGTCGTTGCGCTCTCACAGTTAAATCGTGGCCTTGAGCAGAGACCTAATAAGCGTCCAATCATGTCAGACTTGCGTGAATCTGGTGCTATTGAGCAAGATGCAGACTTAATTATGTTCATCTATCGTGATGAGGTTTATCACCCAGATACCACTACTGATAAAGGTATAGCTGAGATCATCATCGGCAAGCAGCGTAATGGCCCAATTGGAACTATTCGGGTAAGCTGGCAAGGTCCATATACTAAGTTTGATAACTTAGCGATGGGTTCTGTCGGTTACTCTTCTGGTGGATACGAGCCTTTTTAAATCCAAATAAGAAAACAAATTGCCCAAAGAAAAAGCCTCACACTGTGAGGCTTTTTTTATACGGCAATTAAGCTGAATTGATAAAGCTTATTTACCGCCTTCACATTTCTTAATGGAGGCAGCTTTAGCAGCGCCATACAAAGGCTTCCCATCTTTGCTTACTGCTTTAGCTTCGCAATCATCCACCTTTGCGCCGCCCATACATTTTTTAATTGAGGCATCCTTGGCTGCGCCATAGAGCGGCTTGCCATCTTTGCTCAATGCTTTAGCTTCACAGGCTGCTTGGTCGGCAAAAGCGTAAGTTGGAAGTGCAAAACTCAGTGCAATACTTAAAGCAATGATGATTCTCTTCATATTATTCCCCTGTTTGGTAAGGACAAGATTGAAAGTGCTACTTAGCAGACTACTTTAAAACAAATAAATTGACTTGTGAATATAGGGAAACTCATATGAGTCCCAAAGCAGCTATTAAGGCACTATACGACGCGCTTCTGTAAACTTTGCTGCCCAGTATGGCGCCGTGATGTAGTCGAGGCGTACGGTTCCACCGGCGCTAGGGGCATGAACAAATCTTCCTTGGCCAACATAGATTCCAGCATGGGAATACTTTTCACCAGTGGTGTTAAAGAAAACTAAGTCTCCTGGAGCAGGGGGTTGATCCTCAATACTTATGCCTTTACTACTCATTAATTGAATGGTTCGTGGAAGTTTGACCCCAACTGCTTTGTTATAGACATACACAATCAGCCCGCTGCAATCAAAACCACCTTTAGGAGTATTTCCTCCGTATCGATAAGGAACATCTACCAAGCCCACGGCTGCAATGGAGATATCTTCGGTACCAACACTGGTATCTTGTTTGAATTGAGAAACCCTCGAGGTGTTAGATTTGCTGCTGAACGTGCTGCATCCACTGAGGATGAGCAAGCTACAAATAAAAATGCCGCACCCCAGGAGAGTGCGGCATGAGAGGGTTTGCTTAGAGTGCGTCAGCAGCATGATCCGCAAGACGTGAACGTTCGCCACGAGCTAAAGTGACATGCCCACCGTGACGCCAGCCTTTGAAGCGATCCACCACATAGGTGAGACCAGAGGATCCCTCAGTTAAGTAAGGCGTATCAATCTGGGCAATATTACCCAAGCAAATAATTTTGGTTCCAGGACCTGCGCGAGTAACCAAGGTTTTCATTTGCTTAGGCGTTAAGTTTTGCGCCTCATCAATGATGACGAATTTGCTCACAAAAGTTCTGCCGCGCATGAAGTTCATGCTCTTTACTTTAATGCGCGAGCGGATTAACTCTTGGGTGGCAGCGCGACCCCACTCACCAGCCCCACCATCCTCATTGCGTTGTAATACTTCGAGGTTGTCATCAAATGCACCCATCCAAGGCTGCATTTTTTCTTCTTCCGTGCCTGGTAGAAAGCCGATATCTTCGCCCACTGGAACTGTCGCACGAGTAATAATGATCTCGTTATAGCGTTTGCTATCAAGCACTTGCTCTAGACCTGCAGCCAATGCCAATAAAGTTTTTCCGGTTCCTGCTTGACCAAGTAAGGTCACAAAATCCACATCAGGATTCATCAAGAGATTCATGGCAAAGTTTTGCTCACGATTACGAGCGGTTACGCTCCAAACATTGTTCTTTTGGTGAGAGAAGTCACGCAAGGTTTGCAAGAGAGCGGTCTTGCCATTGATTTCTCTAACCTGTGCGTAGAAAGGTGTGGAGCCGTCTGGATTTTCTTGATAGACAAATTGATTAACCAGCATGCTTTGTACTGCAGGGCCAGTTACCCTGTAGAACATCGTGCCAGACTTTGAGTCCGCCCAGCTTTCCATATCCTTGCCATGCTTTGGCCAAAAATCTGCCGTCAATGCCATTACACCGGCATACATCAAGTCGCGATCTTCTAATACTTGGTCGTTGAAGTAATCCTCAGCCGGCAATCCAAGTGCGCGTGCCTTAATGCGCATATTGATATCTTTTGATACCAACACCACCTCTTGACCTTTGCGAGTTTTTTGCAGTTCACTAACAACTGCCAAAATGAGGTTGTCACCTTTGCCTTCAGGTAAGCCTTCAGGTAATGCTTGGGTAGAGAATTTAGTTTGGAAGAATAGGCGACCAGTCACATCTTGATTGCCTAACTTATTCAGTGGAATACCTTCGTCTAAGGTGCCGCTAGTCCCAGCAATGAGTTGGTCAAGCGATCGACTGACGGTACGGGCGTTACGGGCTACCTCGGTCATCCCCTTTTTATGGTTATCCAACTCTTCTAGTGTAGTCATTGGTAGGTACAGATCATGCTCTGAGAAACGGAAGAGCGAGCTTGGATCATGCATCAATACATTGGTATCTAAAACAAATAGGCTTGGCGGACCAGTACGAACTACCCGCTTTGGTTTTGCAGGTGTCGGTACTTTGCTCTCGTTGCTTTCATTGCGTTGATGATGAAGAGGGCGATGATCAGCTTTAATCTTTTCGAGAGCAACCTCTGCTGCAGATAAGTCTTCTTCTGCGTCATGAGTCCAATCAACGGCTTCCACTACCACCGGTTTTGCTTGAGCAGGGCGTTTCTTTAAGTCGGGAGTGTCTTTGCGACTGAGTTTCACTTGATCAGCAATTTGAGTGGGGATTGGGGGCAGTGGCATGGACTCTCCTAAAAGAAAAAACCGCCAAGCGAAGTGCGTTGACGGTTTATTACGAAACTGGTTGAAACGGTACTGGAAAAACGGAGGGGGTTACTCCCCGCGCCTGATCTGAGATATTCAGGTTTCTGATTCAAACGGATTGTCAGACTTTCCCGTCGTTTACGGTGCATATGAATCACTTTACCCCAAAATTTGGGGTTTGCAAGCACCTCAGAACAAATTATTGTAAAAATTAACTAGTGGCTTGTGCAACCTGTAAAACCTCTGTCACATGACCAGGAACCTTGAGGCCGCGCCACTCTTTTGCTAACTTGCCAGACGAGTCAAATAAGAAGGTGCTGCGCTCTACGCCGCGGACTTGTTTGCCATACATATTCTTCATCTTCATGACGCCAAAGAGTTGGCAAAGCGTTTCTTCGGTATCGGCAACTAGCTCAAATGGGAGTTCTAGTTTGCTACGGAAGTTGTCATGTGACTTGAGGCTATCTCGGGACACCCCCACTACCAGAGTATTGGCTTTTGTAAATGCTTCAATATTGTCTCTAAATTCACCAGACTCAGCGGTACATCCCGGAGTCATATCTTTAGGGTAGAAGTAAAGAACCAGTTTTTTTCCTTTTGCGGACGCCGGAGAAAATGTTAATCCAGATGTTGCTGGAATCGCACACTGTGGCATAGGTTGACCAATTGCTACTGTCATGATGATCCTTTGTTAATTAATTGTCTCGAAGTCTTATTGAACTGATTCGCTATTTTGAATGATCAAATCACCGCTGCGATTTGGTATTTCACCCCAGGTCAGCGGTAATACAGCTATTTTATCTAGTTGCTTAGTGGCTTCCCAGGATTTATGAAGCTCCCCCATTGTGACAAGGTCATGGCCTTGGTTTAGCCATCCAGCTAATAGCTGCTCGAACGCAGGCAATAGCTTTTGCCCCTCCAGTTCAGCATGCAATGTGAAGACTTGGTCGTTTGGGTTGCTTTGAGTGATCTCTAGAAGCTTTTTTACCGCGCCAAACTCATCTGCGCCATCGATACCAATGAGTTCGTCAAAGGTGGGCAGTGTTGTTGGGTACTGCACATGCTTTGCTTTGCCTGAAGTTAAGGCAAGTCGGTAGGGCATGAGGTTTGGTTCAGACCTACCATCTGAAGAGTAGGCAATACCCCATTGATCAAGCTGCTCAAAGGCAGCCTCGTTCATTTGCCAGCCAGCAGCGCCATAAGTAATAGGCGCATGACCAAATATTTCTACAAAACGATCCCAACTTTTTTGCATCATGGCTTTGGTCCATGATGCATCTTGATTGCGAACCGCATCTTGCCAGGCAACGTGGTCCCAAGTATGAATACCTGTTTCGTGACCTGATTTGTCAATTGCGCGCATTTCTGCAGCAGCTTTTTTGCCAATGTCTGGTCCGGGAATAAGTACGCCGTATAGAAGCGTCTTAATGCCATAGTGCTCGACAACAGATGTACGGCTTACTTTTTTCAGAAAGCCAGGACGAAACACCCGTTTTAATGCCCAGCCGGTGTGGTCGGGTCCAAGACTAAAGAGAAAGGTAGCCTTAAGGCCAAAACGCTGTAGAGTGCGAGCAAGGTTTGGCACGCCTTCTTTGGTGCCGCGTAAGGTATCAACATCAACCTTGAGAGCAATCTTAGCCATGTACCTTTGGGTTTACTTTTGCTTATTCTTTGTCTACTAAGGTGCGAGCTTTTTCAACATCTTCACGATAGGCTTCGAAAATATTCTTGAGCGCATCGCTCATCGTTGTAGTTGGCTTCCAGCCTAATTCGCTCATCGTATTGTCAATTGCGGGAACGCGATTTTGTACATCTTGGTAGCCTTCGCCATAGTAAGCTCCAGAAGTGGTTTCTACAATTTTCACTTCATTAGCAGTCTTTGCATACTCTGGAATGCTACGAGCAATTTCTAACATCTGATTGGCTAGTTCGCGAATAGAGTGATTGTTCTTTGGATTACCAATGTTATAGATCTTACCGTTGGCAATACCATCTTTGTTATCGATGATTCGCATTAAAGCATCGATGCCGTCATCGACATAAGTAAATGCACGCTTTTGAGCGCCACCATCAACGACGTTGATGGGTTCGCCGCGAACAATATGACCTAAGAACTGAGTCACCACTCGGGAAGAACCTTCTTTTGGTGTGTAGATGCTATCTAAGCCAGGGCCGATCCAGTTAAAGGGGCGGAAGAGTGTAAAGCGCAAACCTTCCATACCGTAGCCCCAAATGACGCGGTCCATTAACTGCTTGGAGCAAGCGTAGATCCAACGTGGCTTGTTGATTGGGCCGTAAACCATATTCGATTTAGCGGGATCGAATTCACCATCTTCACACATTCCATACACTTCAGAAGTCGATGGGAACACTAAATGTTTTTTGTATTTAACTGCAGAGCGTACGATGGGAAGATTGGCTTCAAAGTCGAGCTCAAATACTTTAAGTGGTTGCTGAACATAGGTTGCTGGAGTTGCAATGGCAACTAATGGCAAGATGACATCGCATTTACGGATGTGGTATTCGACCCATTCTTTATTGATGGTGATATCACCTTCGAAAAAGTGCATACGCGGATGATTTACTAAGTCACCTAGACGATCGTTTTGCATATCCATTCCATAGACATCCCAATCGGTCGTCTCAAGAATGCGCTTTGAAAGGTGGTGACCAATGAAACCGTTAACACCAAGAATGAGTACTTTTTTCATCTTTACTGCCTCGTTTTAATCTAATTTATTTGCCTGCTGGAAACCATTCCAATACTTCAACTGCTTGATGGTCACCACAAATGCCGAATACCCGATTATCAACCACTTGGATACCGCAAACCCCAAGATTGATCTGGGCTGGAAATGGGCCTTTTAAGGTGGTGCGAGCCACAATCATGGCTTTGCCCTCGTAGTCTGTAAAAGCGCCTGGATAAGGGGGTGCAACCGCCCGCACTAGGTCGTGAACCTGTTTGGCCGTTTGATTCCACTGAATTTGCCCATCCGCAGGCTTTCGACCGCCAAAGTAACTGCCTTTTTGGAGTTCATTGGGCTTGCGGGGGACCACTCCCTTTAGAAGGCTGGGTAAGACTTGATCTATTACGCTTACGGCAGCCTGACTTACCTTGCCAAAGACCTCTGTAGCGGTTTCATCTTGGCCAATACTGACTGCGGTTTGCCCAACAATATCGCCCGCATCCGGCTTTAACTCCATGATGTGCAAAGTTGCACCAGTCTCGGTTTCACCATGCAGAATGGCCCAATTAACCGGCGCACGCCCACGATATTTCGGAAGTAGTGAGCCATGCATATTGAGGGCGGCAATATTGGCGCAAGCCAAAATCTGCTCCGGAATCATGAAGCGATAGTAGAAAGAAAAAATATAGTCTGGCGCAATCGCTTGAAACTTCGGAAGCAAAGCTGATAAATCAGTCACGCTAGGCGTGATGTAAGAGATATTTTTTTCTTGACAGAGTTTTGCAACGCTCCCAAACCAAACATTCTCATTGGGATCATCTTCGTGGGTAACTACCAAATCAACTTGTATTCCCGCATTGAGAAGTGCTTTTAGGCAGTTGACGCCAACGTCGTGATAAGCAAAGACGACTGCGTGCAATTATTTTTTCTCTAAAACAGTTTGTACTACATAGCGAGGGCGCTTGCGAATTTGCTGATAGATGCGACCAATGTATTCGCCTAAAAGACCAAGCCCAAAGAGCATCACGCCAATCAGGAAGAAAGTCAGCGCAAAGAGGGTAAATACACCCTCAACCTCGGCGCCGAGAAGAAAGCGACGTACTAGCAGATAGACAAACAAGCTACCAGCAGCAAGGGATAGAAGCATGCCGAGTATTGAGAAAATCTGCAACGGCATTACAGAGAATCCGGTGACTAAGTCGAAGTTGAGGCGAATGAGTTGATATAGACTGTATTTAGATTCACCGGCAAAACGCTCTTCGTGTTTGACGGTGATCTCTACTGGATTTGCAGAAAAGGTATAAGCCAGTGCTGGGATGAAGGTATTGCTCTCATCACATTGACGAACTAGGTCAACAATGCGGCGACTGTATCCACGTAGCATGCAACCTTGATCGGTCATCGTGATGCGCGTAATGTTTTCGCGCAAACGATTCATGACGCGTGAGGCGAATTTTCTAAAGAAGCTATCGCGACGATCGGCGCGAATGGTGCCGACGTAATCATGGCCTTTTAATAGTTGTTCAGTCAACGCATCAATTTCTTCAGGTGGATTTTGTAAGTCTGCATCCAAAGTGATGATGTGTTCGCCCTTGGCATACTCAAAGCCCGCCATGATGGCCATGTGTTGGCCAAAGTTGCTGTGAAATAAAACAGCACGAGTCACATCAGGACGTAATTCAACTTGCTTAGAGAGGATGCCGGCCGAACGATCTTTACTGCCGTCGTTGACGAATACGATTTCGTAAGCAATCTTGCGTTTGGCAGTCAGTGCATCTAATGCTGGATAGAGACGATCAAATAGGGCCTGTAGGCCATCTTCCTCGTTGTAAACGGGGATCACAATACTAAGCGTTGGATTGGCAGCTAAATTTGCAGTCATGCTGCAATTTTGCCTGATTCTCTAGATTTAACCCAAGAACACTAGTTTTTGAGGTATTTCTGCAATATTCCGACTAATCCCCTGGCTATTCGACCTATATCTGCATCGGCCATTGCGGGAAATAGGGGGAGGGTGAGGATAGATCCACCAATGCGTTCGGCAATGGGCGTATCAGATGTTTTGTAACCTTGATTTTTGTACAGCGTAAAGCCAGTAATAGCGGGGTAATGAACGCCTGTGCCAATGCCCAAGCCTTTTAACTCTGTCATTACTTGAGCACGATCCGCAGTTAACTGCTCAAGTGGCAAAACAACTTGAAACATATGCCAGTTGCTATCGGTAAAGTTTTCTACTGGAAGCTCTAATCTCAAATTCTCCAAATTAGCAGATTTCAATTCAGCGCGAATCACCTCAAAGTATTGACGAGCAAGTTCGGCACGACGCACTTGATATGAAGGGAGTTGCTTGAGTTGCTCAAGACCAATGGCTGCATTTACATCAGTCAAGTTATCTTTACCGCCCAATACGTCAACATCCATACCATCCATACCATGCCGAGTTAATCCCTGAAGGCGGAACTTCTCGGCAAGTTTTGCTTCATCATCATTGTTTAGTACAAGACAGCCACCCTCAACAGTGGTGAGATTTTTATTGGCCTGAAAGCTGAAGCTGACTAAGTCGCCAAAGCTACCAATCTTCCTGCCTTTCCACTTTGAGCCAAAGGCTTGTGCTGCATCCTCAATTATGCGAAGCTGATATTGATTCGCCAATGCATAGAGCTGATCCATATCAACAGGCAGACCAGCCAAATAGACCGGCATGATCGCACGGGTCTTTGGTGTGATCGCAGCAGCAAGCTTATTCAAATCAAGATTGCGTGTAACTGGGTCAATATCTACAAACACCGGTTTTGCGCCAACGCCTAAGATGACATTGGAAGTAGCTACCCATGAAATGGGGGTGGTGATCACTTCGTCGCCAGGACCAATGCCGGCAACTTGTAAAGCAATCTTCATAGTTGCGGTGCCATTGGCAAAGCAACGCACTGGACGACCGTCAAAATAGTTACTTAAAGCGGTCTCAAACTCTGCCAGCTTGGGCCCCGATGTAACCCAGCCTGAACGCAGCACTTCTGAAACAGCATCAATCGTTTCCTGATTAAAGCTGGGGCGCGTAAAAGGGATGAAAGGGGAATTAGAGTCAGACATATGCTTCTATATTACTGCGTCACGTTCGATACATCCGGATGTTTCACAATAACTCTGCGGGAGTCACGATCGACTTCCTGCATTGGAAAGTTTTGAGCTTTTAGAGCATCAAACTGCTCTGGAACCATTAAAGCGTAGGCAGTTTGATCTTCTTGCCAGCGGCCAATAAACGCATTCAAGGTGGGCATCCATAAATCTGGCTCTTGATTGACCCCAAACTCGAGCTCATCGGGAGACTCGACCATGATCATCGTTCTGTTTAGATAGAAGGGCACGGTGTGATCTAAAAGGCGCACTGAATAGAAATTTACTTTTGGAGGAATGGAGGCTTTCACTCTCGCAACGAGATCGATGCCAGAAACTGCGCGACCTAAAGTCTCGTGACCTGTACCTGAGATGATGGCGCACAGAAAAAATCCACATGCAAAACTGACAATACTTTGAATGCCATTTCGCTTACTTTGCCAAGCTGCGAAGGCGCTGCAACTCCCCAGCGCCAATAATGCAGCAATGATCCAATAGGTATATTGCGCATAGGCTTCAATTTCATCAGGTCTCGCCTGCTTGCCAATCGCATCTAAAAAGAAAAATCCAACGCAGCCCAGCAGCACAAATCCAAGAGTTTGTATTTTCCATGGCAGCGCCATAGTATTGCTATGCCCAAGCAAGCGATCTAAGCGATTGCCAATAATCAATGCGAGCGCAGGAAAAACAGGAATGATGTAGCCGGGTAGCTTGGAGCGAGAGACACTAAAAAAAGCAAAGATTACTAAAAACCAACATACCAATAACCAACCCGCAGAGAACTCGCGGCGACGCTCATTCCAAGCTTGTGCAATAGCTCCAGGAATTTGAAGGACCCAAGGAAGTATGCCAATCAGTAGTAGCGGAACAAAGTAATAAATAGGACCGGTTCTGCTGTGCGCGTCTTGCGTGAAGCGTTGAAGATGTTCGTGAATAAAAAAGAATTCTAAAAATTCAGGATTGCGTTGCGCAACCAATACAAACCAAGGTGCGGTGATGGCTAGGAATAAAATACCGCCGCTAAATAAGCGTAGACGAGACCAAATTTTCCAGTCCCAAGTGCTCAGCGAGTACACAATGAAAACCATTGCAGGAATGGCAGCACCGATCACGCCCTTGGATAAAGTGGCGAGCGCCATGAAAGCCCAACAAGCCCACATCCAATTGCGACAACTATTTTGATTGTGAGAGGTTTGTGCAAGTAGCAAGCTGCAGAGCGCAGCTACCAAGAAAGAGGACAAGCCCATGTCGAGCGAATTGAGGTGGCCACTGATGATCCACATCGGACTTGATGCCAATACAACTGAAGCCAGCCAACCAGCTCTAGCGTTATAAATTCGAGCGCCAGTAAATCCAACTATCAAAATGGTAAGAAAGCCAGTTAATGCAGTCCAAAGTCTTGCCTGCCATTCGCCAATACCAAACGCTTGAAAAGTTGCGGCAGTTGCCCACGCTTGTAATGGAGGCTTTTCAAAATACTTGTAACCGTTGTAACGGGGCGTGACCCAGTCGCCGGTGACCAGCATCTCCCGGGCGATTTCTGCGTAGCGCCCTTCGTCGGAAGGAATGAGGTGGCGGTAATTGAGTGTGCCAAACCACAGTAGGGCATAAATGATGATTAACAGCAAAATCTTGCCTGGATGCAAGGCTGATGACTGCCGAATTTGGCCAAATTGCATTAAATGGGTTCCACAATGAGGGCTAAAAGGACCTGGCGTCCTTCCCCTACCAAGATGTTGTATGTCCGGCAGGCGGCTTGAGAATCCATGATTTCGAAGCCAATCTTGGCCTCAATTAAGGCCTTGAGAAGTTCGGGCCTAGGAAAGCGCTGGCGATTACCTGTACCAATAAGGACTAATTCTGGTTTTAAATCAACCATTTGGGCGAAATGACTGGCCACTAAGCTGTCAAATGTCTGCGCAGACCAGTTCGAGATGGCGCCATCCGAACTCAGCAGGACCGCATGGGCGTAAGGGGTCTTATTGATCTCTACGTAGCCAGGGCCGTAGCCAGTGATCGTATTCGCTCCGGAGTGGGGATCAGATTGAAGCTTCAAGTGGACTCTCTGTCATAATTATGTGGATTATAGCTAGCTGTTTTTTCTAATATTTCAAGAACTTACCCTTAAATTTATTGTGAAGCCGATCCTAAAGTCCCAAAAGCTCGATAACGTCTGTTATGACATACGTGGCCCGGTGCTTGAGCTTGCTCAGCGTATGGAGGAGGAAGGTCACAAAATCATTAAATTGAATATCGGAAACGTAGGGGTTTTCGGTTTTGATCCGCCTGAAGAAATTCAGTTAGACATGATTCGCAATTTAAGTAATGCCTCAGCCTATTCTGATTCCAAAGGAATCTTTGCTGCTCGAAAAGCCATCATGCAGTACTGCCAAGAAAAAGGCATCCATGGCGTGACCTTGGATGATGTGTATACCGGTAATGGTGTTTCTGAGCTCATCGTCTTGTCGATGAATGCGCTTTTAAATGATGGTGATGAAGTCTTAGTTCCAGCGCCGGATTACCCGCTGTGGACTGCTGCTGTGAGTTTGTCGAGTGGCACTCCTGTTCATTATCTTTGTGATGAATCTAAAGACTGGGCTCCAGACTTAAGCGATCTGCGTAAAAAAATCACCCCGCGCACTAAAGCGATCGTGGTGATTAATCCAAACAATCCAACCGGCGCAATTTACTCCAAAGAAGTGTTATTGGAAATGACGCAAATTGCACGTGAACACGGTTTAATTTTGTTTGCGGATGAGATTTATGACAAGATGCTGTACGACGCTGAAAAACATATTTCATTAGCGTCTTTATCGACTGATGTTGTCACCATTACTTTTAATGGCCTTTCTAAAAATTATCGTTCATGCGGCTACCGTGCTGGCTGGATGGTGGTTTCAGGCGATAAAGAAATGGTGCGTGATTACATTGAAGGCTTAAACATGTTGGCTTCAATGCGTTTGTGTGCAAACGTACCAGGTCAGTATGCGATTCAAACGGCGCTGGGTGGATATCAAAGTATTAATGATTTGGTGGGCGAAGGCGGTCGTCTTGCAAAGCAACGCGATCTTGCATGGAAACTCATTACAGATATTCCGGGAGTCACATGCGTAAAACCAAAATCAGCTTTGTATTTATTCCCAAAGCTAGACCCTGAGATCTACCCAATTGAAGATGATCAACAGTTCGTTGCCGATCTTTTAAAAGAAGAAAAAGTATTGTTAGTGCAGGGCTCTGGTTTTAACTGGGGTAAGCCTGATCACTTTCGGGTAGTGTTCTTGCCTCACGAAGATGTGCTGAAGGAGGCCATTAGACGCCTTGCACGTTTTCTGGAGCGTTATCGTAATAAGCACAGCCGTAAGACTTCTTCAACTGCAGCAAAGGCATTATGAAACCGATTCAAGTAGGTCTATTAGGTATTGGCACCGTTGGTGGTGGCGTATTCACTGTTCTCGAGCGTAACCAAGATGAGATTACTCGTCGTGCTGGGCGTGGTATTCGCATTAATACAGTTGCCGATTTAAATATAGAGCGCGCCAAAGAGTTGGTTAAAGACCGTGCACAAGTGGTAAATGATGCTCGCGCCGTGATTAATAATCCAGAGATTGACATCGTTGTTGAATTAATTGGCGGTTACGGTATTGCTAAAGACTTGGTTCTTGAGGCTATCGCCGCTGGTAAGCACGTTGTTACAGCAAATAAGGCATTGATCGCTGTTCACGGCAATGAGATCTTTAAAGCAGCTCACGCTAAAGGCGTCATGGTTGCCTTTGAAGCTGCTGTTGCGGGCGGTATTCCGATCATCAAAGCTTTGCGTGAAGGCTTAACTGCTAATCGTATCGAGTGGATTGCCGGCATCATCAATGGCACAACGAATTTTATCTTGTCAGAAATGCGTGACAAAGGTTTGGATTTTGAAACCGTTCTAAAAGAAGCACAACGTTTGGGTTACGCAGAAGCAGATCCAACGTTTGATATTGAAGGTGTTGATGCAGCGCATAAAGCCACCATCATGAGTGCGATTGCATTTGGTATTCCAATGCAGTTTGAAAAAGCGCACGTTGAAGGCATTACCAAATTAGATGCCATTGATATTAAATATGCAGAGCAATTAGGCTACCGTATCAAGTTGTTGGGTATTGCCAAGAAAACTTCAACTGGCGTTGAGTTACGCGTTCACCCAACTTTGATCCCTACTAAGCGTTTGATTGCAAATGTGGAAGGTGCCATGAATGCTGTTCAAGTGTTTGGCGATGCGGTGGGAACTACCTTGTATTACGGCAAAGGCGCTGGCGCAGAACCTACTGCTTCCGCAGTGATCGCCGACTTGGTTGATATCACTCGTTTATTAAGTGCAGATGCCGAGCATCGCGTGCCTTACTTGGCCTTCCAGCCAGATGCTGTGCATGACACGCTAGTATTGCCTATCGGAGAGATCACGACTAGCTACTATCTGCGCTTACGCGTAGCGGACCAGGCAGGTGTATTGGCCGACATTACCAAAATCTTAGCTTCACACAGCGTTTCAATTGATGCTCTTTTGCAAAGAGAGGCTGATGAGGGCGAGAGTCAAACCGATTTAGTTGCCTTGACTCATGAAACCAAAGAAAAGAATATGCTTGCCGCAATTAAAGAGATTCAGAATCTCAAGACAGTTGCAGGCGAAGTAGTAAAGATCCGTTTAGAAAATCTGTCTTAAGTAAAACTCAGCAAAATACATGCGTTACCAATCTACTCGTGGCAATAGTCCACAACAATCCTTTTTAGAAATTTTGTTGGGTGGATTGGCGCCTGATGGCGGATTGTATTTGCCAACTCAGTATCCAAAAGTCACAGCAGCGCAATTAGATTCTTGGCGCAGCTTGTCTTATGCTGATTTGGCATATGAAGTTTTAAGCCTCTATTGCGACGATATTCCTGAGGCAGACTTGCGTGCACTTTTGCGTAAAACGTATACCGATCAGGTGTATTGCAATGGCCGTGCGCAGGACAATGCTAAAGACATTACCCCTATGCATTGGCTGGGCGAGGAGCGGGGAACACGCATTGGTCTATTAAGTCTTTCAAATGGTCCAACGTTGGCTTTTAAAGATATGGCCATGCAATTACTGGGTAATCTCTTTGAATACGCTCTGAAGAGAAATGGTCAGCAGCTCAATATTTTGGGCGCCACTTCTGGTGATACTGGTAGCGCCGCAGAATATGCAATGCGTGGCAAAGAAGGTGTGAAGGTATTCATGCTTTCACCGCGCGGCAAGATGAGTGCGTTCCAGTCTGCGCAGATGTATTCGCTGCAAGACCCTAATATTTTTAACTTAGCAGTTGCTGGCGTCTTCGATGACTGCCAGGATATTGTTAAAGCAGTAAGCAATGATCACACCTTCAAGGCCAAGAACCAAATCGGTACTGTGAACTCCATCAACTGGGGTCGCGTGGTAGCTCAGGTGGTGTACTACTTCCAGGGTTATCTTTTAGCTACAAAGTCTAGCTCTGAGAAGGTCTCATTCACTGTTCCTTCAGGTAACTTTGGCAACATCTGCGCAGGCCACATTGCTCGCATGATGGGTTTACCAATTGAGCATTTGATTGCTGCTACAAACGAGAATGATGTACTCCATGAGTTTTTCCGCACTGGCGTCTATCGTGCCCGCAAGTCTGCAGAGACACTGCATACCTCTAGCCCCTCGATGGATATCTCTAAAGCCAGCAATTTTGAGCGCTTCGTATTTGATTTTATGGGGCAAGACGGCAAAGCTACAGCTGCCATGTTTAAGCAAGTGGATGAAGCTGGCGGTTTTGATATTTCCAAAGAGTCAGTGTTTAAGGAGCTCGGTAAGTACGGCTTCCAATCTGGTCGCAGTACACACGAGAATCGCCTAGAAACTATTCGTGATATTGATAAACGTTATGGCGTCATGATTGATACCCATACCGCTGATGGTGTGAAGGTCGCCCGTGAGCATTTGCAAGCTGGCATTCCCATGATTGTGTTGGAGACAGCATTACCAATCAAGTTTGAAGAAACGATTGAAATTGCCCTTGGACGTCCTGCTGAATGCCCACTTGCATTTAAAGATATCAAGTCTAAGCCGCAACGTGTAGAGAATATCGATGCAGATGTGAATCAGGTTAAAGATTTCATCACAACGCATCTCCATTAATACTCACCTGGTAATACAAGCCGCCATGACAAAGCCACCGATGTTGACTGCGCAGCAGGCTTTAGACCACTTACTTGCGCATGCTAAAACTGTTGGTGAGAGTGAGAAGGTTGCAATGCAGGTCGCTTTAGGTCGTGTGCTTTCTGAAAACGTCCATAGCTTGGTCGATGTGCCGCCATTAGATAACACCGCCATGGATGGCTACGCGGTTCGTTGCACTGATACTGCTTCGCCAGGTCAAGCATTAAGAATTGCTCAACGTATTCCTGCTGGCTCTATAGGAACTCAGTTAGAGCCAGGCACTGCTGCCAGAATCTTCACCGGCGCCCCTATACCTCCAGGTGCTGATGCAGTTGTTATGCAAGAGGATTGTGCGGTAGATGGTCAAGCTGATCATGTCACCATCAATATCGCTCCGATATCGGGTCAGTGGATTCGTCGCAAAGGCGAGGATTTAACTGCAGGAAAAACAGCACTTACCGCAGGTACTTTCTTGCGCCCGCAGGAGTTGGGTGTTGCTGCTTCAGCAGGGCTCATTCACCTCAATGTAAAACGTCGTGTGAGGGTTGCTGCTTTTTTTACGGGTGACGAGTTGGCTCTTCCAGGAGAGCCTCTAAAACCAGGTGGTATTTATAATTCGAATCGTGACACCTTATTAGCCTGCCTAAGGTCCTTAGGTTGTGATGCATCGGATTTAGGCATTGTTCCCGATCGCTTGGATGCAACACGAGCAGCGCTCCGTAAAGCGAGCAAAGATCATGATTTGATCATTACTTCCGGTGGTGTATCGGTTGGCGAAGAAGATCACATCAAGCCGGCTGTTACTGCTGAAGGTAGATTGGATCTGTGGCAGATCGCTATTAAACCCGGCAAACCACTGGCATTTGGAGCGGTACGTAAATCAGACGAAGCCAGCGATGGCGAGGCTTGGTTTATTGGTTTGCCTGGCAACCCGGTATCCAGCTTTGTAACCTTTCTATTGTTTGTGCGTCCTTTTATTTTGAAGTTGCAAGGGCGTGAAGCTAAGCTTCCGCAATCCTATTTCATGCGCGCTGACTTTGAATGGTCAAAAGCTGATCGTCGCAATGAGTTCTTGCGCGTCAAATTGAATAGCAATGGAGGTCTAGATTTATTCCCTAATCAAAGCTCTGGCGTGCTTACTAGTGCTTCTTGGGGTGATGGTTTAGTGGACTGTCCACCAAATCAGCCCATTAAGGCTGGAGATTTGGTGAAGTACATTCCCTTTGATGCGCTTCTCAAATAATCGGTTTACGATTCGCTTATGAAACTTGAGTTACGATTTTTTGCCTCCCTACGTGAAGCTCTTGGCGTATCCCAAGAGGATATTACGATTCCTGAGGCTGTAAAAACAATTGCAGATCTCAGAAGCCATCTCACTCAGCGCGGTCATCCATGGTCTGAAGTGTTGGCTGATGGCAAAGTATTGCGCTGCGCTTTAAATCACCACATGGTGGATGCGAGTACCCCATTGCAAGATGGTGCTGAAGTAGCTTTCTTTCCTCCGGTGACTGGAGGCTAACGTGCCAAATTCTTCTATTCGAATTCAAGAAGGTGATTTCGATATTAGCGCTGAAATAGCAGCGCTCCGTAAAGGTGATCCTCGCGTAGGTGCAGTAGTCTCTTTTTTGGGCACTGTTCGTGATATGAATGATGGAAGTCAAGTCAAGGGTATGACGCTTGAGCACTACCCAGGTATGACAGAAAAGGCTTTAGAAGATATTCTGACTCAAGCAAAAACACGTTGGGACATCTATCAGACTCTCGTCATTCATCGTGTTGGGCCTTTGCTGCCCGAAGATCAAATTGTTTTAGTTGCCGTAACGAGTGCACATCGAGGTGAGGCTTTCTCCGCTTGTGAATTCATCATGGATTACCTCAAAATAGCAGCACCATTTTGGAAAAAAGAAGACACGCCTGAGGGTGATCGTTGGGTTGACGCTAGGGTAGCTGACGATGCTGCAATGGCTCGTTGGACTATAAAGTAACGCTCTTATGTAGCGGTTTTTGAGTAAAAGCCACTATTGCGCCCACCCCAAGAACGAAGCTTGAAAGTAAAAAACCTGTAGTCAGACTGGCAAATCGATCGGATATCCAGCCCGTTAAGGTTGGCCCAATTACCTGGCCAATAGCAAAGACCGTTGTGAAAACAGTAATACCAGACACCCATTGCTGTTGTGGGAGATTATGTTTAACAAATGCTGTAGTCGCTGCCACGGCTGAAAGAAAGCAGCCCCCGAAAATGATTCCAGAAAGATAAATGGCGCAGACGCTTACAAAGCTTAAGGATTCGTTAGTCTGTAGATTTAAAGCAATGATTGCCGGGATAAAACTTGCAAAGGCGAGCAGGGTATTTAGTATCCCAAGAGGAGTGCCCCCTTTATATATATCTAACACTCTGGCCCATACCTTTGATGAGATCATGACGCAAATACCTAGCAGCGCATAGAAAAAATGAATAGAGGTACCGCCCATACCTAGTTGTTTTAGGAGGGCGACAACAAACGTCATGTAGCCTATGTAACCCATTCCAAAGCAACAGTAACCCAAAATAATGTTTCTGTAACTTGATATAGCAGTCGGCTGACTGATATTTTGTTTGGATAGCGACAGTTGAATTGATAGGATTGGCCTCATCAGGATTAGAGAAAATAGGCAGCCTATTAATGCAAGCACCCACCAACCTAATTGCCATGTATGTGCCCATTGCTGGCTGGTAGCCCAATCAGTGGAGGCGGGGATAATTAAGCTTGATAGCACAATGCCTATTCCTGTGCCACCATAGTAGATACCCAGAACTAGCCCAGATTTTGTGGGATGCATGCTACCAAGCTGGGCAGATAGGATTCCACCACCAACAAAAACAAAAGCGCTAAAAACCCCAGCCAAGAGTCTTAAAAGAAGCAATGAATAGGTGCCCGAAACTGCTCCTGAAAACCCGAGCAATAAAGAGGTTAAAAAGGCAGCAATAATAAAAATTTTAGAGGGCGCCACTCTTTTAAAGAGTTGGGGACACAACAGCGCCCCTAAAAAATATCCACCTGCGTTGGCTGTATTCATAATGCCTGCAACCATATATGACCAATCTAAATCTTCACGCATGATTGGTAAAAATAGTGCGTAAGAGAACCTAGTGAGACCAAGAGATATTGCAGCGCCTAGGGCCAGAGCAAAAGCAGTTGCTATAGGCTTGTTTTGTGAAAAGTGATCGCATTTGTTCATCTAGTGAAACGATAGCAAACTTCTGTGCAGTGAAACACATAACTGCTCTGTATATTGATTTTCTATAGAGTTGTACCCAATTTGAGCCGAAGCTTAGGCTTGAGGGAGTGACTGCTGGTGCTATGGAAAACAGGCTATTTAAAGAAATCTAACTTTTGGTTTCTAGGTAATTGTTTTAATTTGGCCTCAGCTTTCGAGGCCTCAGATCGATCTGGATGATCTTGAGTAGCCAAAAGGATTACTGGACGACGAGATCTTGTATAGCGAGCACCTTGCCCTGAATTATGGGCTTCTAAGCGATGTTCAAGACGGTTAGTGATGCCGGCATAGTAGGTGCCGTCAGCGCATTCGAGGAGGTAAACAAGCCAGGTCAAAATGGAGTAATTTTGCTTAAAAAGTGGGTGTAAAAACCTTGAAATATGTCATATTGCCCTTATATTCTATAGATAGATATATGGAGTGCAAAAATGAGAATAGATAAATTAAC
>CANCQD010000033.1 GCA_947380285.1 Burkholderiaceae bacterium
GCTCCAGAATGAGATTGGCAAGAATGGATTCATCGCCATTAAATGCTAATTCCATTGCTTGATAAATTTGCTCCTGCTCCAGATCGGAGTAGTCAAGCTGATAGCCGGCTGATAGACTAAGTTGAGAGATGAATATACGTTGTACGCGACCATTCCCTTCCCGAAAAGGGTGAAGTGCATTAATCTCGGAAAGGTAGTGCGCTAATCTTTTTGATAGAGCATCGGCATCCAGCCCATTAAGCCAGTTTTCACGAGCTAGCTTATTAAATATTTCATTTGCCGCAGATTCAATAAAACGTACATTAGCAAATCGACTATTGCCACGACTAATATCAACAGTCCGAATCTTGCCGGCCCAGTCATATACGTCCTGAAAGAGTGCCAAATGAATGCGCTGAAGATGAGCAAGATCAAATTGACCTACTATGGGATTTTCTAGAATCTCAATTGATCGCAAAGTAGATAGCTCACCTTCGTAGGTGTCTAAATCTTGTGCGTTAGTTATTTCTGCTTTGTTTCGAAGTACATCTGTACCTGGGTAGCAGTAGGTGTCATCCGCGTCGTAGCGTGACATAGCGTTGCTTAGTTTCTTCCAAAATTTGCGCAATACTCTTTTTGCCGGCAACATAATCAGTAAGGTTTTGTTCTAACTGCTTAGTTGGAACAATACCTTCAATCCGAGCAGAAGCCACAGCGTTAGAAACGTTGTATTGGCGGGCTTGTAATTGGGTGGCAAACTTAGTTGGCATATGTCCATTTTAGTGGATTTGGGGCTGATTTCCTAGTCAAAAAATAGCCCTAAAACAGGGTTTAAAGAGCTATTTGAAAGGATGATGTAGGTAATAAAAAAGCCCCGCAAAAGCGAGGCTTAGTATTGCTGGTGGGTCGGGCGAGATTCGAACTCGCGACCAACGGATTAAAAGTCCGCTGCTCTACCGACTGAGCTACCGACCCAGTTAAGCCGTAAATTATAGCAAGAAGTTTATAGGGCTTCCTCAGGTCTGCGTAGCCTGCCCCCGCAGCCCTTGTACTTACAAGATCCTAGGAGTTAATGCGTCTAGCGACCGGTGGGTTTTTGGAAAAATAATCCTTAATTCCTCTCAAAATAGCCTCCGCAATCCGATCCTGGTAGCCATCATCATTCAATCTAGCCTCTTCCTGAGGATTGCTAATAAAGGCAGTCTCAACAAGTATGGAGGGAATATCTGGGGCCTTCAAAACAGCAAAACTCGCCTGCTCTACCTTGGGCTTATGCAGGGGGGCAAAACCGCCTATTTGCTTCAGAATCGAGTTGCCGACCTGCAAGGAGTCTTTAATTTGAGCTGTGGTCGACATATCTAGTAGGAGGTTGGCAACCTGACGATCTTGCGTCTTGATATTGATGCCGCCGATCAGATCGGATGCGTTTTCTTTATTGGCCATCCATCTTGCTGTAGTGCTGCTTGCACCCATTTGAGAGAGTGCAAATACTGAGGCGCCCTTAGCATTTCTCTCAATGAAGGCATCCGCATGGATTGAGACAAATAAATCAGCTTCTACTCGGCGTGCTTTTTGTACTCTGACATGTAGAGGGACAAAGTAATCACCATCCCTAGTCAAGAAAGGGCGCATATAGGCTTCGGCTTCAATCTTGTCCTTAAGTCGTTTGGCAATAGCGAGAACGACATTCTTTTCTCGAGAGCCTGCGGCACCGATTGCCCCTGGATCTTCGCCACCATGTCCAGGATCAATTGCAATCGTGATTAAGCGTTTATATTTTGCTGGCGCTGGCAATTCCCTGGGATCTGGAATGGCTTGCGCTACTGGAGCAGTTGGAGTCTTGGCAAGATCCTTTTCTTTCTTGGTAGCGAATTGCGCAATGAAATCTACTTCTTCATTGGATTTCTCGAGCGCACTTTCTTTCTTTGCACTACTTCTGACCAGTGCCATTAAAGGGTCTGCTGGAGTAGTGGGGTAGAGATCAAATACCATGCGGTAGTTGTATTCACCAATGGGATCAAGCGTAAAGAGTTGGGGCTTAATCGGCTCTTTTAAGTCAAACACCAAGCGCACAACACTTGGCTGAAATTGACCCACTCGAACTTGTGAAATATACGGATCGTTTGGCTTTACTTTAGCGACCAAATCCTTGAGTGTGGGATTGAGTTCTAACCCTTGCACATCCACCACCAAGCGATCTGGATTCGTCAGAATCTGTTGGGTAATTGGTAATGGGGTATCAGACTCCAGGGTAACGCGGGTGTAGTCCTCGGAAGGCCAAACACGCACACCGAAGATCTTAGCGCCCCAAGCAATCTCTACCTCGCTAAGCAGCAGCGCAAAGCTCAAGAGCTTGACTGAGGTCTTGAGATGCTGTCTTCTAGAGAGATTGATAGTTTTCTTACCCATCGATCATTGTTAATTAGTCATCACTGGGTGGCTTGAGCATCTTCGACTACGGTTCTACTTTGCTCAGATAGGGCGTTGATCGTAATGGATCGTTCATATTCATTTACACCTGCAGATAACTGAATCTGAATATCAAATGCGGGTAGAGTTCCTTCCGCTTTTTCAGGCCACTCGATTAGGCAAAAACCTGGCACATCAAAGTGTTCTGCAAAACCAGCTTCCTGCCACTCTAAGGGATCACGCATACGGTAAAGATCAAAGTGATGGACTGTGAAGGATTGAATTTGCTTATGTTCATTACTATTGTTAATAGAGTAGGGCTCGCACAAGGTGTAAGTGGGACTCTTCACTTTGCCCCCATATCCCATGCTCTGAATGAGATATCTAGCAAAAGTAGTCTTGCCAGCCCCTAGATCTCCCTCTAGGGAGATATTGAGATGGGCATCTGGGTTCTGGCTAATAAAACGCTCAAGACTGGCGGCAAAGTCTGTGGCAAGTTTGGCGGTTTCCGCTTCCTGCCTACAATGTTGCTTTAGAGATGCTTTGGGAGATGCCTGGGGCACCTGATTTCCGATCATTGCCCTAGTTTATTCAATTATTGCGTTACATTCTGCATTCCATATGTCTTTATCTACCAATCCTCAGTTTTTAGATGAGTCCAATCTACGGGGTTGGCTAGCGGCTCAAGCTGCGGCACTGGGATTCGATGGCTTGCGCATTACCGATACGCATCTTGGCCTTGCTAGTGAGCGACTCAATCAGTGGCTGGCAGAGGGGCGCCATGGCCATATGGAATACATGCAACGCCATGCTGATTTGCGTTCTAATCCTGAGCTTTTAGTGCCTGGGACTGTGCGAGTGATTTGCGTTTCCATGAATTACCTACCTTCCGAAACTAACTTTGATACTGAGTGGCAGCGACTAGAAGACTCCACTCAAGCGGTGGTTTCGATGTATGCCCGTGGGCGTGATTATCACAAGGTGTTGCGTAGCCGCTTGCAGGAATTTGCCAAGTTAATAGAAGAGCGAATTGGAAAGTTGGGTTATCGCGTATTCACTGACTCAGCCCCATTAATGGAAGTGGAGTTGGCGCGTAAGGCGGGATTGGGTTGGCGAGGTAAACATACGCTTTTACTCAATCGAGAATCTGGCTCTACTTTTTTCTTGGGTGAGATCTTGGTAGATGTGCCACTACCCATTGATCAAGAGATCGAAGAGCATTGTGGCACCTGTACCTCTTGTATTGATATATGTCCTACTCAAGCCATTACAGCGCCATATCAGTTGGATGCGCGCAGATGCATCTCTTATCTCACTATTGAAAATCCAGAAGCTATTCCTGTGGAATTTAGAAGCGCAATGGGTAATCGAGTTTATGGTTGTGATGATTGCCAACTGATTTGTCCTTGGAATAAGTTTGCAAAACGCACTGAGTTGCCAGACTTTGCGCAGCGTCATGGTTTAGGGCAGGCGAGTCTTTTGCATTTATGGTCCTGGACAGAAGCTGAGTTTGAGCAGCGCCACGAAGGAAGTGCAATTCGCAGAATTGGTTATAGTCGCTGGCGTCGTAATTTAGCGGTAGCGATGGGTAATGCGCTGGCAAACTCTGCTGTAGCGGAGACTGACAAGTTGGCAATACGCTCGGCATTAAGTAATGCGCTGGCTGAGGCTGACGCTTTAGTAGCTGAGCATATTCAATGGGCCCTAAAGGCTTACAATTAAGCCATGTCATCTACAGACCAGCCCTACATCGATCCTAGCGAAATCGCTCTAGAAGAGGCTGCGGCTCAACGCTTTAAAAATCCAAGTGATGCTTTTTGGTCAGGCATTCGTGATGCTGCTGGCGCACCAGCCATGGTGCTCTTTGCTGGCATGGTGGGCTTCGGAGCAATGGGTAAAACTAATGGCTTTGATGTTTGGTTCACTACCTTTACCTCCTTCTTTATGTTCGCGTTACCGGGGCAAGTGGTCTTACTCGAGATGGCAATTACGGGCTCATCAGCCCTAGCAATCGCTTTGGCGGTCACGCTCACATCCACTCGTTTCATTACGATGACGGTGACACTCTTTCCGCAGTTTCATCACAAAGATCGCAATCGCAGTTTGTATGCTTCTGTGCATTTGCTGGCAATGACTGCATGGGCCATCTCAATGCGCGAGTTTCATGCGATTGAGGTTAAGCATCGTCTGAGTTATTTTGTTGGCTTGGGATTGCTGTGTTGGTTGATCTCTATCCCGGGAACCATTTTGGGTTACTTCTTAGCGGGTATGGTGCCTGCCCCTGTAACCCTTGGTTTAGTATTTATTAACCCCCTGTTTTTCTTGCTAACTTTTACCGAGGTCAAGCCTTGGATTAATCGCATTGCGATTTTCTTGGGCTGCATCTTTGGCCCCATCTTCTTTTTGATTGATCGCGACACCAGCTTGCTAACATCAGGATTAGTGGCAGGCACCTTGGCTTACTTCATTGATCGTCAGTTCCTGCGTAAAAAAGCGGGACTCGTCGGATGAGTGCAATGGATACCATGGCTAGCGCGCTTTCAGGCTGGGGTTTGTGGATTGCTTTGGTAGGCGCCTGTCTAGGCACTTACTTCTGCCGCGCAATTGGGGTATTGCTGTCGCAAAGCATTAATCAAGATAGCGAAATCTTCCGTTGGTTAGCAGCGGTGACCTATGCGATGGTCGCTTCTTTAACCATACGCTTGATCGTGATGCCCTTAGGTTTAATGGCAACGGTTCCTTTGTGGATACGCATTCTGATTTGCGCTTTGGCTATCGGAGTGATGATCTCTAAACCCACTAAGCGTTTAGTTCCTGCATTACTGACAGGAACTTTGCTCATGGTGAGTTACGGCGTGATACGTTGATTCGTGAATTAACGAACTAGCTAACCCACCCAAAATCTGTTTTTATTTTCAAAGATGTGCCGCTAAGATTCTGGCGATATGCACAGCCTCTCTTTGAGTGCCATCAGCAATTTGATGACGACAACTCGTGCCATCAGCTACCACCCAACTATCTGGTGACTTCCGAATGCTGGGTAATAAACTGACTTCAGCCATTTGCTTGGATATTTCAATATGCTCTGCTTCATAGCCAAAGCTACCCGCCATGCCGCAGCACGAAGATTCAATTAGCTTAGGCTCTGCATTTGGAATAAGTTTGAGTAATTCCATTGCAGGGGTAACAGCGTCGAAGGACTTCTGATGGCAGTGACCATGAAAGAGTACTGATTTATTAGCTGCCTTCAGTTGAAGTTGAAGCTTGCCAGCCTTCACTTCACCCGCCAAGAACTCTTCTAGGAGTTGGGCCTGCTTTGAAACCGTAACAGCACTTTCACCAAAGCCCATCACCAAGGCCTCATCCTTCAAGGTAAAGAGGCAAGAAGGTTCCAAGCCAATAATGGGGATATTTTTTTCGGCATAGGGTGCGAGGTGGTTCACTAATTCACCGAGAGTAGCTTTCGCTTTATCAACCATGCCAGCGGCAAGATAAGTCCTGCCACAACAAAACTCTTTTGAGCAAGCACTTTCAGACGTTGTTTGTTTTGCCGTTTGGTCATGGCCCTTGCTTTGACTCTTATGGGGAATATGAACGCGATAGCCAGCAGCTTTAAGTACTTTCAATGCTGCTTGGAGATTCTCATCTTCAAAATAAGCATTAAAGGTATCGGCTAATAAAACAACGCCTTTGCCATCGGCATTGTTTGCCAATTGATCTGGTGTGTATTGATCAGCATTTAACCCTTTTTGGTTCCAGAAAGTCTTACTCTTCCAGATGGGCAGACTTCTTTGTGCAGAAATGCCCATGATCCACTCTTGGAGTGTTGCCATTGGCTTAATTTGGTTGCGTAAGTTGAGTAAGGTTGGTAGTAACGGAATGGCACTAATCGTGCTGGCATATTTAGGTAAATAGGCTACCGCCAAATCTCGTAATGAATGACCCACACGCTTCTTGTAGGCGGATAAGAACTCAATCTTCATCTTGGCCATGTCAACGCCAGTAGGGCACTCACGCCGACATGCTTTGCAGCTGACGCACAATTCCATCACCTCTTTAACTGCATCGCTTGCTAAAGGAGACGCCTCTGTTGAGGAACCACTCTTGAGATCCAATTGATTCGAAAGCGCAAGACGCAGTGTATTGGCTCTACCGCGAGTGAGATGTTTCTCATCACGCGTCACGCGATAGCTAGGACACATTACTTCTGCATCAAACTTTCGACAGTGACCATTGTTATTGCACATCTCAACTGCCTTAGCCAAACCCATGGCTGGGTCGCCACCGGTACCAGGTGCTGTAGTTTGCTCGGTAACGGGATCGTTTTGTACATTCCAGGCAGACCAATCTAATGCAGGTTGCAGGGGAATCACTTTATAGCTTGGTGGAAATCTAAAGTTGCTTGAATCGTCCATCTTGGGTGGATCAATGATCTTGCCGGGATTAAATAGTCCTTTGGGATCAAAAGCATGTTTGATTTCTGCAAGAGCTTCGGTGATCTTGGGGCCAAACTGCCAAGAGATCCATTCGCCACGGCAGAGACCATCGCCATGTTCACCGCTATACGCCCCTTTATATTTTCGTACCAAGGCAGAAGCCTCTTCAGCAACGGCACGCATCTTTTGGGCGCCATCTCTACGCATATCCAAAATAGGGCGTACGTGTAAGGTGCCTACAGAGGCATGGGCGTACCAAGTGCCGCGTGAACCATATTTAGAAAATACATCAGTCAGTGCTTGGGTGTAATCAGCCAAACTTTCTAGCGGAACAGCGCAGTCTTCAATAAAGCTTACCGGCTTGCCATCACCCTTTAAGCTCATCATGATGTTCAGGCCTGCCTTACGTACTTCCCACAAATTCTTTTGTAGGGATGCGTCAGGCATTGGCACAACGGATCCTGGTAAACCTAAATCACTCATGAGTTCTTGGAGTGCTTTGAGCTTCTCGAGTAATGGTGCGTGCGCCTCACCCGAAAATTCCACTAACAAAATCGCTTCTGGAGTTTGCGCTGTGTGGTCAATTAAGGCGGTTTCAATAGTCTTCTTAAAGCTAGGGTTGCTGCGCGCTAAATCAATCATGGTGCGATCGACCAACTCAACAGCGGTAGGGCCCAACTTCACAATGTGCTGCGCGCTATCCATCGCTTTATAGAAGCTAGCGAAGTTCACAATACCCAATACCTTATGTTGTGGCAATGGGGCTAGCTTGAGCTTGAGCGATTTGAAGTAACCCAAAGTACCTTCGCTACCCACTAATAAGTGAGCAAGGTTTACGCTACCGTCTTGCGTGTAAGGCAACTCACTTTGTGGGTGGAAGATATCTAGGTTATAGCCAGCTACACGTCGCAATACCTTCGGAAAGCGTGCTTCGATTTCTGGCTGGAGGGTGGTGGCCAAGTTTTTGACAAAGTCACCCAACTGTTTAGCAACACCGGAACTATTGGCATAGTCGCCAAACTGCGCTACTTGCCCATTGGCTAGCCACGCATCTATTCCTAAAACGTTGTGTACCATATTGCCGTAAGCAATCGAGCGGCTTCCACAGGAGTTGTTGCCTGCCATACCACCAATCGTTGCTTGTCCAGCAGTAGAAACATCGACCGGATACCAAAGACCATGTTGTTTCAGCGAGCCGTTGAGGTGATCGAGCACAATGCCGGGCTCAACCTCTACGTAGCCTTTATCCAGATTGAGATCTAAAACATTTCTGAAGTATTTGCTGTTGTCGATTACCAGTGCAGCGCCGGTCGTTTGGCCACATTGACTGGTACCGCCTCCACGCGGCAGAACAGGCACACCCATCTCTGTTGCAATCTGAATGGCGCTCGCAATATCTTGCGCGATCTTCGGCACAAAGACGGCAACAGGCATTGATTGGTAGATAGAGGCATCAGTTGCATAGCGACCACGACTCGCACTATCGGTCATGACGTCACCAGAAGTTTCTTGGCGCAAGCGTTTGGCTAGTGCGTCTCGATCAATCATGAGTTCTTTAAGATCTAAGGGCTTATTCATGATTTGATAGTTTCTAACGTAGATTCTGATTTGAGTAAATGTGCAACCACATCACGTTTATTTCTGACGTGTTGGATCATAATTTTGCGCATACGTGCGCTATCACGTGCCTTAAGGGCCTCTAGCATCTCTTGATGTTCCTCTACAGCCTTTTCCCATTTGACGCCGTCTTGGTTGGAGCGAAACCTCAGTGCTTCAATGCGGGCATTTACTTGCGTGAAGAGTTTGGAGAGAACGGGATTATTTGCAGCCTGATTAATCAGATGATGAATGCGTAAATTCAGTTTGTAATAGCTCGACAAATCACGACGCGCGTAAGAGGCCATCATTTCGTATTGGAGCGCCTCTAATTCAGAAAGGGTGGCATCGCTAATATTGTTGGCGGCTAACTCACCAGAGAAGCCCTCTAAATCTGCAATGACATCAAAAGTATGTAGAACATCTTCAAGAGTCAGTTGCACCGCGATCGCACCGCGATTGGTAATGAGTTCTACTAAACCATCTGCAGCCAAACGACGAATTGCCTCTCGAATAGGGGTGCGAGAAACATTCAGACTCTCAGCGAGTTCTCGCTCATTAAGCTTGCTGCCAGGCGCGATCTTTCCTTCAACTAAGAGCGATCTGAGTTTCTCGAAAGTAGCCTCATGCAAGTTCTGAGTATTGGGTTGTTCTCTGGTTGGCATATTAGAATCCCTTAAGCTCTATATTTGTATACAAAATTAAGCATAAGCCATCATAAACCATAAATTAAGCCTTTAAATGCCTATTTTTAGATTTTTTAGGCGATTTATTTGAAATAATTTGTATACAAAATGGAAAATTGGCAAAAATTGTCATACACTAGAGCCAGAAATAACTACCTATAAACACTTTAAAAGTGAGACAAAGCATGTTGAAACTTGATAACCACGCATCAGGACGCCATTTTTTACATATTCCTGGCCCAAGCCCTGTACCTCCACGCGTATTGCGCGCGATTAGCTATCAAACGATTGACCATCGCGGTCCAGAGTTTGGTGCATTCGGTCTGAAGGTATTGGATAGCATTAAAAAGATTTTCAAAACTGAGCAACCTGTCATTATTTATTCCGCATCTGGAACAGGATCTTGGGAAGGTGCATTAGTGAACGTCCTCAATCCTGGTGACAAAGTCTTGTTCTATGAAACTGGCCAGTTTGCAAACTTGTGGCGCGCTCTTGGTAAACGTCTTGGTTTGGATGTTGAGGTGGTTGGGAAAGCGGGACAAGATTCTTGGCGTTGGGGTGTTGATGCATCTGTAATTGAAGAGCGTTTACGCAAAGACACTGGTCATGAGATCAAAGCTGTTTGCGTAGTGCATAACGAAACATCTACCGGTGTTACGTCTAATATTGCAGATGTTCGTAAAGCGATTGACTCCTTAAAACATCCCGCATTATTAATCGTAGATACCGTATCTGGCTTGGGTTCAGCCGACTATGAGCACGACAAGTGGGGCGCCGATGTGACTGTGTCTGGATCACAAAAAGGGTTGATGTTGCCGCCGGGTATTGGTTTTAACGCATTGTCAACACGTGCAATCGAAGCGAGCAAACAGAACAAAATGTTTAAAGCCTATTGGGCTTGGGATGAAATTCTGGAGTCTAATAAAACGGGCTTCTGGCCAACGACTCCAAGCACCAATTTGATGTACGGTTTGCATGAAGCGATGGATATGATGATGAATGAAGGTCTTGATAACATCTTTGCGCGCCACCAACGTTTAGCTGCGGCTTGTCGTGAAGCGGTCAAAGCTTGGGGCCTAGAGATTCAGTGTCAAGATGAAGATTGCTATTCACCAGTACTCACTTGTATTGCTACACCGGAAGGTATGGATGCTGATGTATTGCGTAAACATGCTTTGGAGAAATTTAATCTCTCCTTGGGAACCGGTTTAGGCAAGATTAAAGGCAAGGCATTCCGCATCGGTCATTTGGGTGACTGTAATGAGCTTAGCTTGATGGCTGCCTTGAGCGGGGTGGAGATGAGTCTGGGTTCTATGGGCTATAAACCCAAGGCCAGCGGAGTCGTTGCTGCTCAAGAGTTCCTTAAATAAGAAGCACTTAGGGCGTCCTCAGGCTGTAATAGGGGCGCATTAAGATGGGGTGGAGCTTGGTTCTGTATGAGGAATCACGCTACACCCCTTATAATTCAAGTACTTATATAGAAGTGCATGAAGCAAATACACCATATTCGAGACAGAGAGATAAACATGACTGCTACTAAACCTTACTTAACTCAAGCTGATGTTCAAAAGATTTTGAATGCAGCTGATCAACATGCTGCTAAGCATAACTTCGCAGTAACTATTGCGGTATGTGATGACGGTGGGCACATGTTAGGTTTGATTCGTCGTGATGGTTGCGCTCCTTTATCTTCCTATATCGCACAAGAAAAAGCGCGTACTGCTGCAATGGGTAAACGCGAGACTCGTGTTTACGAAGAAATTATTAATAACGGTCGTCACGCTTTCTTATCTGCCCCACACGTGTCAGGTATGTTAGAAGGTGGTGTCAATATCGAGGTAAACGGTTTTACCATCGGCGCAGTCGGCGTTTCCGGCGTTAAATCGGCGGAGGATGCTGAAACCGCTAAGGCCGGCATTGCTGCCATTCTGTAAGTTACCTTGACAAATACTGCTACTGAAATAAATTCTTCTACAGGGGTTAGCGATGCCGCTACCCCTAGTGTTACCGATGCTACTGCTACATCTCCGGCAACAATCACTTTTGCTGATTTTGGTTTAGATCCGAAAATACAAAAAGCGGTTCTTGAGCAGGGCTACACCATTCCTACTCCGATTCAGGCGCAATCAATACCGCACGTATTAGCAGGCAGTGACTTGATGGGTGCAGCCCAAACTGGTACCGGCAAGACGGCTGCCTTTGTGTTGCCGATTATTCAAAAGATTTTGCGTCACGCTAGCAATAGCGCTTCACCAGCGCGTCATCCAATTCGTGCATTGGTTCTGACTCCAACTCGCGAGTTGGCAGTGCAAGTATCTGAGAATGCCGCCAATTACTCAAAACATACTGATTTACGCGCTGCCGTTGTTTACGGTGGCGTGGATATGAAAGAGCAAGTTGCCATTTTGCGTAATGGCGTAGAGATTTTGATTGCAACCCCAGGACGCTTGCTTGATCACATAGGCTCGAAAGTCGCTAATCTCTCACAGGTAGAGATTTTAGTATTAGATGAAGCTGATCGCATGCTTGATATGGGTTTCTTGCCCGACTTGCAACGCATCATTGATTTGATTCCTGCGCAAAGACAAACACTATTGTTCTCCGCAACCTTCTCACCAGAAATCAAAAAGCTGGCACAAAGTTATTTGCGTACCCCGGTAACGGTTGAGGTAGCCCGTCAAAACGCAGCGGCTGATACGGTCAAACAAGTGGTGCACATGGTTTCTTCTGCGGATAAGCAGCGTGCGATTGTTCAGGTATTGGAAGCGCGTACACGCCAAGGTTTATCACGTCAATGCATCATCTTCACCAATAGCCGTTTGGGCTGTGCAAAGTTATCTCGTGCACTCGAGCGTGATGGTATTAAGGCCGGCGCGATTCATGGCGATAAGAGTCAGGGTGAGCGTACTTTAACTTTGGATGCATTTAAGTCTGGCGCCATTGAAGCGTTGGTAGCAACTGATGTTGCTGCACGTGGTCTCGATATTCCGGATATGCCTTGTGTCATTAATCACGAACTTCCTTATAACGCGGAAGATTTCATTCACCGCATTGGACGTACTGGCCGTGCCGGCAGTAAAGGTGATGCAATTGCATTGGTAGATGCTAGCGAGAAGCGCTTGCTTGACGATATCGAAAAATTGATGAAGCGTAAGTTGGATGTGAAACCTTTGCCTGAGGGTGCGCCTTCGCCAAGTCGATCAACCTCGAGTCGCTCTTCTGGCAGTACCCCAGCGAAAATGTCGGACCCATTCTTCTATAAGCCTTACGAGCCAAGCACCCCGCCAGTAGCGGCTTCAGATGATGCTAAGGTAGAACAGAAAAAAGTCGGTATTACACCAGCTAAACCTGCAGTTGGTGCTTTACTCGGTGGCTTTAAGAAAAAATAATCAATTCAGTAATTCACTTCGCCATGCATGAGTGGCTGCCAGTAGCCACTCTGCAATAGTGACATTCTCGCCATCTGGCAGATGATTTAATCCCAAATGGTTTGCTGCTTTACGTAACTCAAGAAGCGCATGCTTTTCATCTTGGGTATGAATTTGGGTTGCTAAAGTTTGCTTGCTGAGTTTTTCACCATGCTCATCGAGCACTAGGGGTAAGTGCAGATACTCCGGCCTTTTGTATCCCAATACTTCTTGTAAATAAATTTGTCTTGCAGTGTTGCTTAATAAATCTTTGCCGCGAACAATATGGGTGATGTTTTGCTCAGCATCATCAACCACTACAGCTAGTTGATAAGTAAATAAGCCATCACTCCTACGCAAGACAAAATCACCCACTTCCCCATTGAGATTTTGACTTTGGGGGCCAAGCGCAACATCTTCAAATTCAATATGGCAATTTTGGGGAAGCGCGATACGCCAGGCCTTTTGTAACTTCCCTAAAGTTTCTAGTGGATTGCCGCTGAATGAGGCAGGACGACAGGTGCCTAGATAGACCATTTCTTGATTGCGGGGTGTTTGAATTCCTTGGCTTTTTAGCGCGTTGGCAATCATTTGCCGAGAACAGGTGCAGGGGTATAGGTATTGAAGCCCATTTAAGCGTTCTAAGGCCCTTTGGTAGGCATCTTGGCGCTGAGATTGATGAATGACTTCCTCGTCCCAAGAAAGGCCGCAGGCAAGTAATTGAGACTGAATCTGTTGGGTTGCCCCTGCTACGCAGCGGGGGATGTCTAAATCCTCGATTCTGAGCAGCCACTTACCCCCATTCTTGCGGGCATCTAACCAGCTTCCGAGGGCGGCAACCAGAGATCCTGCATGGAGCGGACCAGTAGGCGAGGGGGCAAATCGCCCGCGATAGCCGTCGGCTGGGGATGAAGGGTTTTTGAGCTTGGACACAGCTAAAATCATCTCATGGCTTCACCCCGTTTTGTACATCTTCGCATCCATTCCGAATTCTCGATTACGGATGGAGTCGTACGCATTGATGATGCGGTTGCCGCAGCAGTGAAAGATGAGATGGGTGCGTTGGCCATTACGGATTTAAGTAATTTATTTGGTTTAGTGCGGTTCTATACCGCTGCCCGTTCTGGTGGCATTAAGCCCATTGCCGGAGCGGATGTTTGGATTAGTAACCCTCAGGATCCGGATCAGCCTCATCGTTTATTGCTGCTGGTACAAAACCATTCTGGCTATCTCAATTTATGCGAACTACTCAGTAGAGCATCTTTAGATAATCAATCGCGCGGTCGTGCAGAAGTGGATTCGGCCTGGTTCAGCGAGCCCGCTGCCAAAGCGGAAGATAAAGCCGCTAAGCGTACACTTTCTTATGGCTTGATTGCACTTTCTGGCGCACGTATGGGTGAGATCGGAACATCTCTATTGGGTGGGCAAGAAGACCAAGCTAAGGTGATTGCTAAACGCTATGAAAAGCTGTTTCCGAAAGCGTTTTACATCGAGGTGCAGCGCGGCGGTAATCCTCAAGATGAAAAACAGCTGCAGCTTGCCTGTCATCTCGCCAGCGAATTAGATCTGCCAGTAGTTGCAACGCACCCAGTACAGTTTATGCAGAAGAGCGACTTTACTGCGCATGAGGCACGTGTATGTATTGCCGAAGGGGAGTTACTAGGTAACCCGCGCCGAGCTAAAAAGTTTAATGATGAGCAGTATTTTCTGACCCAAGCGGAAATGGAAAAGCGTTTTGCTGATTTGCCTGCCGCATTGGCAAACTCGGTTGAGATTGCCAAGCGTTGTAATCTTTCCTTAGTATTAGGTCAACCACGTTTACCGGATTTCCCAACGCCGCCTGGCATTACGCTCGACGATTACCTCTTGCAGCAATCGGAGATTGGTTTAGAGCGCCACATGAAGCGTAATTTCCCGGATCTGGAAGAGCGCAAAAATGAAATGAAGCGTTATCACGAACGTTTAGTGTTCGAGGTGAAGACGATTTCTCAAATGGGTTTTCCAGGTTACTTCTTGATCGTGGCAGACTTCATTAACTGGGCCAAAAACAATGGCGTTCCTGTGGGTCCCGGTCGTGGATCTGGGGCAGGCTCTTTAGTAGCCTATTCCTTGGGTATTACCGATCTTGACCCATTGCGTTACAACCTGCTCTTTGAGCGCTTCTTAAATCCAGAGCGGGTATCCATGCCCGATTTTGATATCGACTTCTGTCAGCACGGTCGTGACCGTGTGATTCAGTACGTTAAAGATAAATACGGTAAAGATGCGGTGAGTCAGATTGCTACCTTTGGAACGATGGCTGCGCGAGCGGCGATCCGTGACGTAGGGCGAGTGCTAGAACAGGGCTATAACTTCGTTGATGGTATCGCAAAGCTGGTTCCGAATAAGCCGGGTCAGTACATGACTATTGAGATGGCGAAGAAGGAAGAGAAGCAATTAGCTGAGCGCGAAAAGAATGAGGATGAAGTGCGTCAACTACTTTCTCTAGCGCAGCAGCTAGAGGGTATGACCCGCAACGTCGGGATGCATGCGGGTGGAGTATTAATTGCTCCAGGACGCCTCACTGATTTTTGTCCACTTTACACCCAAGAAAGTAAAGATCAAGATAGTAGCTCTGTGATCAGTCAGTTTGATAAGGACGACGTAGAGGCGATTGGCCTAGTCAAGTTTGACTTCCTGGGTCTGACTACACTTACTATTTTGGCAGCAGCAGAGCGTTGGATTAAAGCATTACATGC
This sequence comes from Burkholderiaceae bacterium, assembly GCA_947380285.1. The sequence goes on from CANCQD010000033.1 coordinate 15,252, forward strand.
TGATCGCCGAGACTGGAATATCGGTGAGATTGCACTCGATGATGAAAAAGCATTTGATGTTCTGAAGCGCGCCAATACTGTCGCCGTGTTCCAGCTAGAAAGCCGCGGCATGCAAGGCATGCTGCGTGAAGCTAAGCCAGACCGTTTTGAGGACATTATTGCCTTGGTGGCTTTATATCGCCCAGGTCCGATGGATTTGATTCCCGACTTTATTGAGCGCAAACATGGTCGTCAAAAAGTAGAGTATCCAGATCCTCGTATCGAGCCAGTTCTGCGTGAGACCTACGGCATCATGGTCTATCAAGAGCAGGTGATGCAAATGGCGCAGATGATTGGTGGCTACTCATTAGGTGGCGCTGATATGTTGCGTCGTGCGATGGGCAAGAAAAAGCCAGAAGAAATGGCTCAGCATCGGAAAATCTTTAGTGATGGTGCTAAAGCGGGCGGCATCACAGAGTCAAAGGCAAATGAGATCTATGACTTGATGGAGCGTTTTGCGGGCTACGGATTTAATAAGTCCCATGCGGCTGCATATGCACTCTTGGCTTACCAAACTGCTTGGTTGAAAGCTTACTATCCTGCTGAATTTATGGCAGCCAACTTATCACTCGCTATGGATGACACCGATAAGGTGAAGATTCTGTATGACGATTGCTTAGCTAATAACATTCGAGTGTTCTCACCAGATATTAATACCGGTGTTTATGAGTTCACGCCATTGCGTGCGCCAGATGCCGCTCCAGATTCCTCAATCAGTAATATTCGTTATGGTTTAGGTGCGGTGCGCGGTACTGGCGAGGCTGCTATTGAATCTATTGTGAAAGCGCGTGAAACTGGCGGCCCATTTAAAGATCTATTTGATTTCTGCGCACGAGTCGATCGCCGTCAAGTGAATCGCCGTGCCATCGAAGCGCTGATGCGTGCTGGTGCTTTCGATAGCTTATATCGTGACGCTGTGCCTGTGGGTGGGAATTTATACGACATCCGATCTACTTTACTCGCCTCTTTAGCAAGAGCGATTGAGGCTGCTGAACAGGCTGAGGCATCTATTCATCAGGTGAGTTTGTTTGATGTGGCCGGCGAAGAGAATCGACATCTTCCAGAGTTGGTGCGCGAGCCAACCTGGTCCGAGAAAAAACGCCTGCAAGAAGAAAAGACCGCTTTAGGTCTTTGTTTAACGGGCCACATGTTCGATGCATATCGGGATGAGACCTCTCATTTCATTCGTCAACCTTTATCCAAGATAACAGAGGGCAAGGATCAACTTATTGCCGGCATTATTACTTCTGCGCGGATGCTGACTGGACAACGTGGTCGGATGATGATTGCAACCATCGATGATGGTAGTGCTGCACTAGAGGTAACTTTGTATAGCGAAGTTTATGAACCAAATCGTTCTTGGTTAAAAGAAGATGAGCTCTTGGTTGCTAAGGTGAATGTAACGCCAGATAAATTCTCGGGAGGTATGCGCATTGTCTCTGAGGCAGTAATGGATATTACTGGCGCACGCATGCGGTTTGCTCGTAACGTCCATGTTTGTATTGATAACGCGATTGATGTCAAGATGCTTCGCAGTCAAATTAATCCCTACCTCATGGCTAATCGCGTACGCGATCCGAAGTTGGGCGCATCTGCTCCCGCTGCACCGGGATCAAACGATGGCATGAAGGGCTTGATGCTAACGGCCGCTGTTACTACTAGTGGCGGTGCCTGCTTAATGCAATTCCCAGAAGAGCTTCGCATTTACCCGGACGATGCTTGCTTACATGGCTTAAATCAAATCCTAGCTTCTAAGCAAAAAGATCCTGTGCAGATTCAATACCTTTAAAAATTGAACCGGTTTTAGCTTGGTAATACTCTCTGGATAGCCTCAATCACTTGCTGAGGTTCTAGTAAATCTAAACACTCGCTATAGCTATCTGCTTTATCTAGACATCCCGCTTTACGACAAGGTACACATTCACCAGGGCCTTGAAGGATAGTGACATTTCCTATGGTTTGAGAGCGGGCGCGCAATTGGTAAGGCTGCTTGCCGATAAAGCCATTAGGCCAAGGGCCAAAGTTCGTGGGCGGGGTGGCCCCAAAGAGGGTAATGGTGGGGGAATTGCAAGCAGCGGCCAAATGGGTAATGGAGGTATCTACCCCAATATATAAAACGGCACTGCGAATAAGGGTGCCCGCCTGTGGAATGGATAGTTTGCCGGCAGCATTGATCACCTTGACCTTAGTTTCTTCATCCAGCAATGAAATGATGTCGTGATTGAGTTGCACATCCTGCTTTGCTGGAGAGGCGCTTAGTACCACCTGAAAACCCTGCTTAACTAACCAAGTAATGAGCATCTGCCAATACGCTAGCGGCCAACGTTTGTATGCAGTGAGTGGTCCCGGGTGCACAACGACATAGGGTTGCTTGAGTTCATTAGTAATGGCGGGTGTTAGAGGTTCGCCAGCGGGCGGTGTCACCGAGATAGGTTTGGAAAATAATTCAGTCGGGCTTTTAAAAAAGCCCTCTAAGAGGCGAAGCTTTTCTGTAATGACATGCTGATGAAAGTAGTCAACATCTACCGTATGCATGCAGATGAATTTCTTCCAAGCATTTTGCTTCTCGCTCTTATTTCTTTTCTGTTGATCTTGCGCATCCTTAGCTTGAGGGTGACCGCCCAGTACCCCGACCCTTCTAAAGGCTGCCACTAAACCATACAGGTAGGCTCGGTCACTTGGTTGCGTCACAACAGCCAGGTCATAGCGCTGAAATAGACGGTTAAAGAGTGCAAGGTATTCGCTAAAGCTGGGGCGATCTGAACTTTCAATTACTTCAGCGATGTCGGGATTTCCATGAAGCATCTCTAACTTGCCGCGATAACCTAAGAAATGAAATTCTGCATCAGGCCAGAGCTCCCTAGCTTTGCTAATCAGTGGTGTTGTTACTAATACGTCACCAATTTGCCGGGTGGCAATAAATAGCACCTTTTTAGGTTTGAGCTTGGAGTAACTAGTCATAGCAGTGTGAATGCTTAAAGTGCCTTAGCTAAGATCTTTTCACGGACGAGACGGGCATTCTCGGCAGCTTGAGTTTGATCGTTGATTTTATGAAAGAGATGAAGCACTTCGGTAGACCATGAGCCTGATTTTCGATGAATGCCATGGCGTTGCAAGCGAAATACAAAATCAGCATCCTCATGACCCCAGCCCGTCATCGTTTCATCAAAGCCCTTGATTGCTTCAGCATCAGCTTTCCAGCAGGCCATATTGCAACCCTTAATGCGACGCCATACAAATTTTTTGTAATCACGCCAAGAGCCATTACCCAGTTTAATTTTAAGAGGCCAATATTTGTTGATACCACCATTGAAGCGCTTGCTTAATAAGCTTGCGCAGAATTTTTGAAAACTCCAGTGGGGCCATGCGAGTAATGCTGTTGTGAGGCTTTCATTCAGTAGGACTCTACTACCGGTGACTAAATAACCGGTTTGCGCCAACTCACGATGCCGAGCAACAAAGTCCGGCTGCACAATGCAATCGCCATCGAGGAAAACTAAATAGTTACCATGAGCGGCAAATATTGCTTGATTCAGAATTTTCGTTTTCCTAAAGCCTTGATCATCTTGCCAGAGATGGGTGATGGATGTTGGGTATGAGTCTTTAATAGACTCAATTAGATGTTTGGTACTTTCGGTAGAGCCGTCATCCGCAATGATGATTTCAAAGTTTCTGTCGGTTTGAGTTGCCAGTGATTCTAGGCAAAGCTTAAGGGCTTGTGGCCAGTTGTAGGTGGCCAGCAATATTGAAATCATTTGCCCGCTTCCTGATTTAGGTGCCACAACTTAAGATAGCGGTAGTAAGTTCCTTGGCCGTTCGATACAGCCAATGCAAATCCTTGAGGACCATCTAGAAATCCCGCGCGCAAAATATAGGTCCGGAAAAATGCCCAAGCACCATGCAGTAGGGCTTTAAGAGGGTTGCTAGTTTTACCTTTGGCAAAAGCTTGCTCTGCCGATGCAGTGGAATAACGATCTAGCTTTTGTAATACCTGAGAGTAGTTCATGAAGCTGTAGTGCAGCATGGGATTCTCTAATTTGGCTGCTTGGCCATTCGGAAGGAGGCGTTCATGGACGAGGTCATCTGAGAAGCGTGCTGTCCCACGCTTAAAAAGACGATCTACATAGTCAGGACTCCAGCCAGAGTGGCGAATAAATCGTCCGCAATACCAAGATAGTCTAGGAATGGCAAAGCAATCTACATGGGCGCTGTGGTTTATTGCGGTCAAAATTTCTGATTTAAGGGCGGGAGTCAGTCTTTCGTCGGCATCCAAGGATAGAACCCAATCGCCGGTGGCTAGATCTAAGGCACGGTTCTTCTGTGGGCCAAAACCAGGCCAGTCAGACGGCTGAGATATGGTTGCCCCATGGTTTTTAGCTATTTCTAGGGTGTTGTCGGAGCTATTGGTGTCAACAACGACTATCTGTTGGGCGATACCCTCTAGGGAGGCTAGACAATCGTCCAAATTGGCCTCTTCATTGCGGGTGATGAGTATGACTGATAAGGTGGGCATAATTCATTATATGAATGCTCAAGACCGTACCGCCCTAAATCGCTTAATTACCTACCTAAAGCCCCATACTGGCTTGATTATTGGGTCACTTTTGTCTATGGCGCTAGTGGCTGGTGCCGAAACCTCGATTCCGGCTTTAATGAAGCCTTTATTAGACCGCGGATTTACCGGTCAGCTCAATAGCAAACTATGGCAAATACCCGTTTTCTTGGTTGGGCTAGCTTTGGTTCGAAGTTTGGCTCAGTTTTTGTCGAACTATTTACTCACGAGAGTCATTAATTCTGTGCTGCTCAAATTGCGTGAGCAAATGTTTCAGACTCTCTTGCATGCAAGTACCACTTTTTTTCAAAAGAACTCTGCATCGACTTTAATTAATGGGGTGGTCTTCGAAGTAAATAATGTTCTCTCCGTCATGGGTGGAATGTTAATTAGCTTAGTGAGAGACTCGTTAACAGTAGTCGGATTAATGGGTTATTTAATTTACCTGAACTGGCAATTAACGCTAGTCGTCTTGGTCATTTTCCCCGTGATTGCATTCATCATGAGCAAAATTAATCGCCGCTTAAGATCCTTGAATAGAGAACAGCAGACGCTTACCAGTGAACTGGCTTATATCGTTGAAGAGGCAGCAGCAGGTTACAAAATCGTTAAAGTTCATGGCGCAGAAGAATATGAAATGACGCGCTTTCAACAAAAGGCAGAGCGATTA
>CANCQD010000034.1 GCA_947380285.1 Burkholderiaceae bacterium
AACGATCCAAATTGGTTTCATGATGCTTTCTCCTGCCTACGGTATGGAATTTGAATATGAAAATCGGTGCGCCCTGGACGGCTATTACAAGCAATAGATCCCTGATGCTGCTGTACAAAGGTTTGCGCAAGGGTCAGACCAAGCCCACTACCACCCTCTCTTCCCGAAACCAATGGGAAAAAGATGCGCTCAATAATTTCTTCCGGAATGCCGGGGCCGTTGTCAATCACATGCAGATCCATCGCCAATTTGTAGCGATGCTTTGCAATCGTGACGGAACGTGCCACACGGGTCTTCAGTTCAATTTGCGCAGTACCGCTGCTAATCTCTTCAGAAAGCGCTTGTGCAGCGTTATGCACAATATTTAAGGTTGCCTGAATCAATTGCTCTCGGTCGCCCAAGACATCGGGCAGACTTGTATCGTAGTTACGAATAATTCGTAAACCTTTTGGAAACTCTGCCAAGACTAGACTACGCACGCGCTCTAATGCTTCGTGCACATTGAAAGATTCCATCACGTGCGCCTTGCGATGCGGTGCCAAGAGACGATCAACCAAAGTCTGCAGGCGATCTGACTCTTTAATAATGACTTGCGTATACTCGCGCAAGCCTTTGTCTGGTAACTCAAACTCCAAAAGCTGTGCTGCCCCACGAATACCACCCAATGGGTTTTTAATCTCATGCGCCAAGTTACGCATTAATTGTTTATTTGCTTCAACTTGCTGTGTCACGCGTTCATCGCGCTCACTCCGCAACTGTTGATCAATCGGAAACCACTCCATCATGATCAGTGCGGGATCCTCTAAAGCTGCAACCACTACATGCGCTGGAATGGAGTCTTGATGAATGCTGCCCGGCAATGAATGCAAAACCATTTCTTGGCGTTGGGCCAATACATGACCCTGTTTCACCTCAGAAATCATGTCACTTAATGCTAAGTTGTCACCAAATAAGTTGTGCACAGATTGACCCTCAAGTGATTTACGCGAGAGGTCCAAGGCTGACTCGGCAGCCGGGTTCACGTACACCAATTGTTGGTTCTCAGCCTCAAATACCACGATGGCATTGGGCATCTGATCAAGCAATGTCGGAAAAAAAGGAGCAGCCGAAGCTGCTCCCTTGAACGAATTGCGCAACAGACCTGCGCTCAAGTTCTCTCCTTCGCCTACAGGGAGTAGTACATATCAAATTCGATTGGATGAGTAGTCATACGGAAACGTGTGACATCTTCCATCTTCAAATTGATATATGCATCAATCATAGATTCAGTGAATACACCACCGCGAGTCAAGAACTCGTGATCGTTCTTCAATGCATCCAATGCCTCTTCCAAGCTAGCACAAACGGTTGGAATCTTTGCATCTTCTTCTGGTGGCAAGTCATACAAGTTCTTGTCAGCAGCTTCGCCTGGATGAATCTTGTTCTGAACGCCGTCCAAACCAGCCATCATCAATGCTGAGAAGCAGAGGTATGGGTTAGCCAATGGATCAGGGAAACGTGTTTCGATACGACGACCCTTTGGATTTGGAACGTGTGGAATACGAATAGATGCAGAACGGTTACGTGCTGAGTACGCCAACTTCACTGGAGCCTCAAAGCCTGGAACTAAACGCTTGTAAGAGTTAGTGCCTGGGTTAGTAATTGCATTCAATGCTTTAGCATGCTTGATGATGCCGCCAATGTAGAACAATGCGAATTCTGACAAGCCTGCATAGCCATTACCAGCAAACAAGTTCTCACCGTTCTTCCAAATCGATTGGTGAACGTGCATACCAGAACCGTTATCGCCAACTACTGGCTTAGGCATAAATGTTGCTGTCTTGCCGTAAGCGTGCGCTACGTTTTGAACAACATACTTCTGCCAGATAGTCCAGTCAGCGCGCTGTACCAATGTGCTGAACTTAGTGCCCAATTCGTTTTGACCTTGGCCAGCAACTTCATGGTGATGCACTTCAACTGGAATGCCCAATGATTCAAGAATCAAACACATTTCAGAACGCATATCTTGGAATGTATCTACAGGAGCAACTGGGAAGTAACCGCCCTTTTTACCTGGACGGTGACCAGTATTGCCACCTTCGATTTCAGCGCCTGATGACCATGGAGCTTCTTCGGAATCAATCTTCACGAAGCAACCCTGCATGTCAGCACCCCAACGAACGCCGTCAAAAATGAAGAATTCTGGTTCTGGACCAAAGTAAGCTGCGTCGCCTAAGCCAGTACTCTTTAAGTAAGCTTCAGCGCGCTTAGCGATAGAACGTGGGTCACGGTCGTAACCTTTGCCGTCAGCTGGCTCGATCACATCACAAGTCAACACCAAGGTTGGCTCTTCATAGAATGGGTCGATGTAGGCAGCCGTTGGATCTGGTCTAAGCAACATGTCAGATGCTTCAATACCCTTCCAACCAGCGATAGAAGAACCGTCAAATGCATGACCATTCTCAAATTTGTCTTCGTCAAAAGCAGAGATAGGAACTGTCGTGTGCTGTTCTTTACCCTTTGTATCTACAAAGCGGAAATCAACAAAAGTACATTCTTTCTCTTTAACCAACTTCATCACATCAGCGACGGTCTTCGTCATGCAAATCTCCTCTATTAACTAAACTCGGAATCAAAACTCAAGGCATACACCCTTGTTTATTCCAGGCATCAAACATGCCTACTGGATGTATGTAATTTACTGAAGCAAACAAATGGGAACGCTCATTATTGCACTATTTAAGTGCCCAAACACCCTTCATACAAGCTCAATTACCCCTAATTGCACCTTTTTAGTGCAATTATTCTTAGCTGATATCGTGAATTTCATAACCCAACTCTTGAGTGCCCGCTCTTAAGGCAATCCAAGCGCTTTCTAGAAGGTTGGCATTGCCTTTGATGCCCAATTCAATATGGCGTTGGCTATAGACCCCACCCCTCGAGGCATCACCTACAGAGGGAAGACTAAAGACCTTCACCCCAGGAAAGTTGGCCTCTATACGCTCCATTAAAGGGGTCAATGTTGATTCAATTCCCTTGGGCACGATAAAACTCTGCTCTGCCCAATTTTCTTGATGGAAAAGATCTTTGTAATAAGTATCTAGGCACCAAGCCATCATGGGTGCTGCCATCACCGGAAAGCCAGGAACAAAGTGATGTTCTTGAATTCGAAACCCAGGGATTTGGTTGTAGGGATTAGGAATGATGTCGCTTCCAAGCGGAAACTCGCCCATCTTGAAACGATGTTGATTCTCAGGGGTACTTAAATCCGCCTTCATCGGATCGCCTTCTGCCATTGACTGAATGCGCCCTGCAATTAATTCTTGCGCCGTTGGATGCAATTCAGTTTTCGTACCGAGAGCAAGTGCTGCGCATTGACGGGTGTGATCATCTGGTGTCGCACCAATGCCACCAGTACTAAACACCACATCCCCGCTCGCAAAACTTTCTTTTAAGGTTGCGGTAATTTGCTCGGGGTCATCGGCAAGATACTTAGCCCACGCAAGGCTCAAGCCACGTTCATTCAGCAACTCAATCAGCTTACTCATATGCTTATCTTGGCGACGTCCTGACAATATCTCATCGCCAATCACAATTAAACCAAAGCGACGCTGCGCTACTACTGACACTTCTTTTGTCTCGTCTACTTCAACTTTTTTCATTACGTCACTCATTTCATTAGCCATCGTATTAACTATGATGCGGAAGCTCCATCTCAACAACACGTGATTGCACCGTCAATGCCTGATCCAATTCATCTTCCCTTAACTGCTTGAGAGCGTCCAATAAGAAATAACTAAACCATAAGGCAGCGAATACGAAAATCAAAGAATAAATCCAGAGCGCAATAAAGCTCACTATTGGAAACAGCACTAAAGCCAATGCAGATGTCGCCCAAAAGAAGGTAGGTACCGCCCCCAACATTCCGGATGCTATGCCCATACAAAACAAAGGCCAGCGATATTTTTCAATGAGAAGATCGCGCTCTTCAGCGCTGGCATGTTTCGCAAGAACATCATATGACATGAGGCGCATCGTCAACCATCCCCAAAGCAATGGGGGCAATACCGCTACCAGTGGTGGAACCCACCAAACCGGCAAAGTCAACATAATCAAAGCCAAACAAATCAATGCTGACCATAGGCTATAGAACAAACTACCAAAAAAGCCGCCACCACGCTTGCATTCTAAATCCTGAAACTGTGACTGCCTAGAAGCAATTTTCACAATCGCCGGTACCGTTGAAAAGGCAATGAACACGAGCAAACTGATCGTGATGAGAGGAATGATCAGCATGACAAAAAACAATGGCGCTATCCATGCTCTGGCATTCTCAAAACCAGCCCAAATTAATCCGTCTTGTATCCAGCTAGTAAAGATAGAATTTGTTAGAAAAATACTTAAGAGTTCGAGTGCGGGAGTCCAGGTCAGCCATATAAGGCAACCCCACAGTACCGAGACGATCAAAAATGGTCTCAAGCTCAGCCATAGCATACGCGGATGCATGGTGCCAACTAAGGCCATTCCAAATGATTTAAATACTTGCGGTAATCCGACCATACAGCTCCTATTGCCTATAGACCTGAAGACCTACAGTCTACTTAGGCCTGAATTCTTTAGCGGCACGTACTAGACCTTGCCATTGCTGAGTGAGGATATTTTGTGAAACCGATAAATTCCTTACTCCCGTAGGATAGACCTCTTTAGGAAAGATGGCTGTTCTAAAAAGCATATCCCACCAAGGAAACAAAATACCAAAATTACAGCCCCCTAGAACACCGGGTTTACCTTTTGCCTCATGGCCATAACCTACTGCATGGTGCATACGATGAAACATTGGTGAAATCAATACGTATTTAGCAGGCCCCAGATGAATTTTGAGATTGGCATGTTGCCAGCTTTGAATAAATTGACTTAATGCAATCAGCATGATGAATTGACCAGGAGATACACCAAACAACAACGCAAAAAAAGCCATAAAGGTTGCGCGCATGATGTCATCCAAAATGTGATTGCGATTGTCAGACCATGCAGTCATGACTGTTTGACTGTGATGCAAAGAGTGCAACTGCCACCACCAGTTAAATGCATGTGAAGCGCGATGATACAAATAATCAACGAAATCCAGTAACACCAGGTAGATCAAGAAGCTAACAACCGGAATTGAGCTAACACCAGGCCACCACGATTCCACATTCAATCGGCCGAAACGAAAGTCATGCAAGATCGAATCGATCTCAAAGAAGAATCCAGATAGAGCAATAAAGATCAGACCGTGAAAAATCCCCAGACGATGAAACAGGGTGTAGAAAACATCTGCCCTACTCGCTGCTGCAAAGCGCTCTTGCTTTTCTGCAGGTGCAAATCGCTCCCAAGTTCTTAATACAACAATGATTAAGAAAATTTGAATGCAGCCAAATAAAAACCAATCAATACCATCAAACACATCTTCCGCCCAAGACATTAAATCAAATTGATACAGAATCGGGCCCACTACATTAGAAAAAAGAAATTCCTGCACACTCGCATAGGCATTTGAAATAAATGAGGTGAAGGTATTTAAGTCCATGTCTTATTTTGATGGATTTACAGAATTTTTGGGTAGCAGCCCAAAGCAGAACCCACGCCCTTTTAGATTAATAATGAGCTGCTCCAGAACAGCAGGTGCCCAAGGATCTTTTCTTGACCAAATACCTAGGTGGGCCATGGTGATATCGCCATCTTTTAGGCCCCTGCTAGCTTTATCTAAAAGCGCACTATTAGGATGCTTATCGGAGTTCAACTCATCACCTAAGAAGCCATCAGAAGCCCAGCTAATGTGTTGATAGCCACACATATCCCCCATCCGAATCAAGGCAGATGATATTTTGCCGCCAGGTGCACGCCAAATCTTTTGTATGGGATGCTCGGTGAGTTCTTGAAAGCGCTCGTCTACCTTACGGATTTCTTTACACATCGCCGCTTCGTTATACAGAATCGTCATGCCAGCTTTGGGGCCAAATTGGGGTCTCTCAAAAACTTCACCTTTGGGGCCATCTTTTACAAAATAAGTATGGTCGTAAGTGTGACTGCCAAAGTGATGGCCTTCTTTAACGCGCTCCTGCCAATAAGCTTTCCAAGAATCATCTAAAGAAAAGTCGCCACGAAAAGTTTTCTCGTTGGACAGAAAAAAAGTGGCTTTCACATTTTGACGCTTCAGAATCTCGGCTACTTTTTCAGCTACAGCCATATTGCCGGTATCAAATGTGAGGTATACCTTCTTACTACATTCTGCAGTCTGGGCGAAAGCGCCCAATGAAAAACAGCCGAGCATAAGCACAGCTGTGATACGGATGATGAATTGATGACCCAGGCGCTTCATGATGCTAGTTATTCCCATCCAGCCCTTGGAGCAAAGAACACGCCATGTGGAGATTTGCCAACCGGTATCACTGTTAGCAACTTCATTGAAGGGATGTCGATTACCCCAACTTTTTTGGAGAAGCGAAAAGTAACCCATAGGGTTTTACCATCAGGAGTGATTTCCATATCATCTGGACCGGCTGGAAGTCCGGTGATATCACCAACCTTCTCTAGGGTTTGCATATTGATTAAGCTAATCGTAGAGGCAATACGGTTACTGACAAATACATGCTTTTTATCGCCTAAAGGACGGAAATTATGAGCACCCTTACCTGTAGGGATACGTTTTACTTCTTTGCGAGTTTTCCAATCGATCACCTGAACATAATCTTCGCCAGTAATGCCAACCAAGAGATATTGATCTCCAGGCGTCATCCATAAACCAGCAGGCACTTTTCCTGTAGGCATGACCCACAATACGTTTTGGGTTTCCAGATCAATTGCAGCAAGCTCACTGGAATCTTGCAAAGTAATGAATGCAATTTTGCTATCCGATGTAAAAGCAATATGACTTGGTGTCTTAGCCAACTTAACAGTCTTCGCTAATTTGAGATTGGCACCATCGGCAGCGTAAATATCCACACGATCCAAACGATTTCCGTTTGCCACAAACCATTTGTGATTCGGCGAGTAGCCAATTTGGTATGGGTCAATAATGTTTGGAATCTTGCCAGTCAACTCACCAGTAGTTGGATTCATCAACACAACATCGTTGCCAGCCGCATTTGCAATTAAGAGTGTTTTTTGATCGGGAGTAATCATTAAGTGATGAGGCTCTTTACCAACAGGAATCGTTTTAATGACCTGACGTGAAGTCATATCAATCAAACTCACCGAAGCTGCGCCTGAGTTAAGAATGATTGCTAGCTTTGGCTGGCTTGAAGAGCTTGCTGGTGTAGCAGGATTGCTGACTTGCGCAAAAGCGTTTTGATTGACCAGCAACAGCGCTAATAAAGCGGAGGTCGCAATAGTGCGAAAACCCCTAATCTTGATAAATGTGTACATACCACCATTGTAAGCAATCAGAAGGCTCAAATAGACCTCCAAATTAAATGGCAATGGTACAAATTTGACCTAGCGCAAGCTTGATAAAACCTTTTCAAGACGCTTTAAGGACATCGGGGTTGGGGTTTTAAGCTCCTGAGCATATAAAGCCACCCTCAACTCTTCCAACTGCCAGCGGAAATCGGTTAAGGCCTGATCCTCGGCCATTGCATAGGAAGCGGCGCCCATACTACCCTGCATCAGCTTTTGCCAAGGACGCGCTACCGACTCCCAATCCTTTTGACATTGTGCATCACGACTGGGGTTGGAACGCAATTTATCGATCCGCATGGCAATCGCCTTTAAGTAACGCGGCACATGAACCAATTTAGCATACGGTATGCCTGCTACGAACTTGGGGAATATCAGTCCCTGGATCTGTGTCTGAATGTCAGCATAAGCAGTCGGTGAGGCCGCTTTTGCACTGGCGATCTTCTTTTGTAAATCAGCATGCGCTTGCAACGCATTTAAGGCATGGCGAGAAATCTCCTGAGCAATCAGTGACAACCTAGGTTTGCCAGCTTGCAAGCACTCTGCAAATTGCTCAGCATTTACTGGGAGCGGCTCAGTCATAAATGCACGCTCAAGGGCAAGATTCAGAATCTGTTCTATTAAACCTTCTACTGATCCCACATTGATAAATAGCAAACCTAATTCACGAATACCGGGTAACTGTTTTTGCAAAGCCTTGAGAGTATCTTTATTCCCTAAGGAAAATAAGCGACGCAATCCCATGCCATGTTGCTTACGAGCCTCTTCTAAATCATCAAATACCTCAAGATCACAATAATCTATACGATCAACTAAGGCGGGATATCCAAATAAGGTTTTATTGCCTTTTTGAATCTCTAAGGTTTCTGGTAATTCTCCAAAATCCCAAGCGCGGTAACCACCCTGCTCTATCTTTCGAGTCGCATCAGTGGTATTGGTATTTCCATTTAAATGAGATTGAGATCTTTCGCCAACTGATGGCTCCATACCCAACTCAACCTGGGCTGTCTCTTGAGCAATTGCTTGGAAGGCATTGCGAGCAGTCTGCCCATATTCAGAACGTAAGCGAGCTAAGTTGCGCTCCACCTCGAGTTGACGTCCATGCTCATCAATCAAGCGGAAGTTCATCGAAGAATGCAGCGGCAAAGACTCAGGCCTGAAGTCTGTGCGCTTGATCTCCAGGCCGCGCTCCTTACGTATATCGCTGATGAGGCCATCTAAAAAGTCGCCAACACCAAATTGGCTATCTTCCAACCTGCGATCAAGAAAGGACTTTGCATAATCTGGCAATGGTACGCAATGGCGTCTTAATTTTTGCGGCAGAGATTTCAGCAAGAGAAGCACTTTCTCTTCACACATGCCGGGAACTAACCATTCACAGCGGCGCCCATCTACTTGATTCAGTTGAGTTAAGGGAACGACCAGCGTTACACCATCCTTTGGGCTGCCGGGTTCGAAGTGATACGTCAGGCTAAGCTGGGCACCACCGACCAACATGGTTTTCGGGTAGCGGTCTACGGTAATGCCCGCTGCCTCATGGCGCATCAAGTCTGCTTTTTCTAGTCGAAGCTGTGCATCCAGATTCGGCTCTTTTCTAAACCATGCCTTGAGACTCTCACGACTCCGCACTTCCTTTGGGATCCGAGACTCATAAAAAGCAAATAGCAAATCGTCATCCACCAATACATCGGGTCTTCGTGAGCGATGCTCTAGGGCCTCAATTTCTTTAATGAGGCGGCGGTTATGCCAGAAGAATCCAAATAAATTGGGGTATTTCTTTTTGGCGTCGGTTTCTGTTTCACGCTGCAAGGCTGGCGTATCCATGCGCCCAAACATTTCCTCCTGAACCAATGCTTGGCGAATAAATAACTCTCTTGTTTCAGCGGGGTTGTGAGGTTCATAACGTACTCGCCGACCGTGGTAGATAGGCAAACCATACAAGGTACCCCGTTCAAATGCCATTACCTCGCCTTGGCGGTTATCCCAAAATGGGTCGCTCAAAGATTTAATCAAGCGATGTGCAGCAACGCGCTCAACCCACTGAGGCTCGATCTTTGCAATCGTCCTGGCATACATACGATTGGTTTCTTGTAGTTCACCAGCCAAAATCCAGGCGCCTGCCTTTTTGCCGATAGTAGAACCCGGCCAAATAAAGGGGCGGATACCGCGCGCTCCAATGTAACCGCCTGTTTTGCTATTGCGATCTTGAGATTTTTCGTCTTCTTCTTTTTTGGCAACGTATCCAAGCAGCCCCGTTAATAAAGAAAGGTGTACTTGTTCATATGTTGCAGCTATGCCGTTTTCTTTCCAGCCCTTCTCACCAAGCATAGTGTGTAATTGCCCGTGAACATCGCGCCATTCACGTAAGCGTCGTGGTGATAGAAATTTACTTTTACAGAGATTCTCGAGCTGTCGATTACTGTGCTTATGCTGCAAAGCATCTTGATACCAATGCCAAAGCTTTACAAAGCTCAAGAACTCTGAACGCTCATCTGCAAACTGCAAGTGCGCTTGATCGGCTGCAGCAGCTTGATCCATTGGGCGATCGCGTGGGTCTTGCGTAGCTAATGCCGAGGCAATAATGGTTACTTCTTTCAAAGCATACTGCTCTTTAGCAGCCAACAACATTCTGCCAATCCGAGGATCAAGGGGTAAGTCTGCTAATTGCTTACCAATCGCAGTGAGTTTGAAACTGTTGTTAATGTCCTTGCTGATATCCTTAACATCTGCCGGCCCTGCCTCATCAAATTCAATAGCACCCAACTCGTCCAAAAGCTGCACACCATCTGCAATGGCTCTTCCTAGGGGTTTATCAATAAAGGGAAAGTGCTGAATCTTCGGCAGACGCAAGGAAGTCATGCGCAAGAGCACTGCAGCTAAAGAGCTACGCAATATCTCTGGGTCAGTAAATTTAGGACGACTTAGATAATCTTGCTCACTATATAAGCGCACACAGATACCATCAGAAACACGGCCGCAACGCCCAGCCCTTTGGTTGGCCGCCGCTTGAGAAATAGGTTCAATCTGCAGCTGCTCTACCTTGTTACGATAGGAATAACGCTTTACTCTGGCTAAACCGCCATCAATCACATAACGAATATTTGGAACCGTTAATGATGTCTCTGCAACGTTAGTCGTCAGAATGATGCGTCGCCCATTGCCCGGGCTAAATACCCTCTCCTGCTCCGCAACGGACTGACGCGCAAATAAACTCAGAATCTCAGGATGAAAGCGCTGCTGCAGCACATGATCTTTACGTAAGGCTTCTGCACAATCGCGTATTTCTCTCTCGCCCGGTAAGAACACCAATACATCTCCGGCCCCAGCTGCACCTTCACGCCATAGACTGGCGATTTCTTCAGTCACGGCATCTGGAATCTCTTTGGCGGTCTTCGATTCTTTTTTGCCATCAGGCTTATTACCTGAATTCACATCTGGTTCTAGCGGTGAATACCGCTGCTCTACCGGAAATAGTCGACCACTGACCTCGATAACCGGCGCAACCTTCCCATTCATTGAAAAATGCTCTGCAAATCGCTGAGCATCAATAGTCGCTGAGGTGATGATCAGCTTGAGATCTGGTCGCTTGGGAAGTAACTGCCTCAGGTACCCCAATAAGAAATCAATATTCAGACTACGCTCATGTGCCTCATCAATGATGAGCGTGTCATAGGCCCGCAACTGAGGATCACGCTGAGTTTCTGCAAGAAGGATGCCGTCCGTCATCAGCTTGATAGAGGCTGTATGACTGCTCTTGTCAGCAAAACGGACTTGATAACCCACGTCTTGACCAATTGGGGAGCCCAGCTCTTGGGCAATTCTCTTGGCAGTAGCAGTTGCTGCGATTCGGCGAGGCTGAGTGTGGCCAATGAGTTTGCCGCCATTAATCGTACCTCGTCCAAGATCCAAGCAGATCTTCGGAAGCTGGGTGGTCTTACCTGACCCCGTCTCACCACAAACAATCACTACCTGGTGGTTTTGCAAGGCATCCTTGATCAACTGACGCTGACCCGAGACTGGTAATTCCTCCGGAAACCGAATTTCCAATCTACGTGGGGTGTTGGAAGCAGGCACAGGCAGCGGCATTGCTTTGGGTTTTTGTTGGTTTATAGGCTCTTGCACCCTATAATTTTCTCACTATGCCAACAAATGCACCGAATCAGGCCTTAATTGCCGAAGAAACTACCTCCAACTTCCCTTTCGTAGGGTGGTTGCGCGATGTTGCGCCCTACATTCATAGCTTTCGCGAAAAGACCTTTGTCATCGCCTTTGCCGGTGAACTTGTCCAGGAAATTGGTCTTGAGAACCTGATTGAAGATATCGCCATGTTGCACGCCATGGGCATGCGCATTGTTTTAGTTCACGGCATCCGCCCTCAGATAGAGGAGCAGTTAATGCTCCGAAATATTACAAGCAAGTTTGGTAAGAGTGCCGTGCACAGCTACCGGATAACTGATGCTGCCGCGCTTGAGTGCGTTAAAGAGGCCGCCGGTGAATTGCGTCTCGATATTGAAGCAGCATTTAGCCGGGGCTTGCCAAATACTCCAATGGCGGGCTCACGTATTTCTGTGATCTCTGGCAACTTTATTACCGCAATGCCAGTAGGCGTTGTAGAAGGTACTGACTATATCCATACTGGGCTCGTTCGCAAAGTTGACTCAAGCTCGATTGGGCAATCCCTAGATAGCAATAAGATTATTCTTCTCTCGCCTTTAGGCTTCTCCCCAACAGGTCAAGCATTTAATCTTGCTTACGAGGATGTTGCCGCATCTACCGCTGCCGCTCTCAAAGCAGATAAATTAATTTTCTTAAGTCCATACGATGGCTTAAAAGATGATGAAGGTGATTTCATAACAGAAATGTCAATGGCTCAACTACAAGATTACGTAGCTCAGAACCAAGACATGGAGTTGGGGATGAAGAGTCTGCTCAATACCTCTGCAAGAGCCATCAGGGCAGGTGTTAGCCGTGTGCATTTTTTGCCATGTAATCAAGATGGTGCGCTTTTAGAAGAGCTCTTTACCCACGATGGTATTGGCATGATGTTGGCATCATCCGATATTGAGAACTTACGCGAAGCCAACCAAGATGATGTTGGCGGCATCTTGCAACTTACTATGCCCCTTGAGGATGAGGGCATTCTGGCAGCGCGTGGTCAGGATGTGATTGAGCGTGATATTCAGCGCTTCTCGGTCATTGAGCATGACCGCGTTCTCTTTGGTTGCGCCGCCCTCTTCCCATTTCCCAATGGTGTTGGTGAGCTAGCTTGTCTTGCAGTGGATGCTGATGTTCAAGGATCGGGTGATGGCGAGCGTCTCCTCAAGCGCGTGGAAATGCGGGCCAAGCAAGAAGGCATTAAAAAATTATTTGTTCTTACCACTAGAACCGAGCACTGGTTCTTAAAGCGCGGCTTTAAACGGGCAACAGTAGATGATCTGCCTGAAGAAAGAAAACAAATTTATAACTGGGACCGCAAGTCCATGGTTTTAACTAAAGATCTATAAGAAAAAAGAAATACATTAGAAAGGCATTACAGATGGCACGCATGGTTCAATGCATCAAACTCAATAAAGAGGCTGAAGGAATGGATTTCGCTCCACTTCCAGGCGAGCTTGGTAAAAAGATTTGGAATCAAGTTTCCAAGGAGGCTTGGACTGCTTGGTTAAAGCACCAGACAATGTTGATTAATGAAAATCGTCTTAATATGGCAGACCCACGAGCACGCCAATATCTTTTGAAGCAAGTTGAGAAGTATTTCTTCGAGGGTGGCGCTGATATGGCCCAAGGTTACGTACCCCCTACGGAGTAAGTATTTATCTTGTATTGCGTTACAGCAATTAATTTATAAAAATATATTTTTGATTATTGTTGACACCGCCAACTAAAAGCGTACGATGGAATTGTGGTGAGACAGAGTTGGTGTCTTGCTCACATTGGCGAAAGCCACTAAAAATAAGTGCATCTATGCACTTATAGATGTCGGAACTCAATATCTTCCGATTATCTGCGCCACGTTGAACGTGGCAAACAAACCCGATGGGCATACCCCGTCGGGTTTTTTAATATCTAAAGAACAATTCTCTCAACGCCAGCAGCATTGCTGACAAGCAAAATATTGGCCTTTTCCTTGGCAAAAAGGCCAACAGTAATTACGCCAGCTATTTGGTTGATTTGAGCTTCCAATGCAATAGGATTTGTAATCTTTAATCCAGCAATATCCAAAATCCAGCCGCCGTTATCCGTAACAAATGGCTCGCTTTGGGTTTGGTTGAGATCTGCACGCGTATCTCTAGCCAAACGCAATGTGACTACTCCACCAATCTTTTCCAACTCCCTTGTAACAACGCCCTGGGAGAGGGGGATGATTTCTACTGGCAACGCAAAGTCACCAAGCACCGGCACTTGCTTAGATGAATCGCAAATACAAATAAATTGCTTTGCCATTGAGGCAATAATTTTTTCTCGTGTGAGCGCCCCACCGCCACCTTTAATCATATGACCAGCTGGATCGATTTCATCCGCGCCATCTACATAAGCCGGCAGACCTAGTACATCGTTTGGATTAAGCACTTTAAAGCCATGCTTCAGCAATCGTTCAGTAGTTGCATTGGAACTCGATACCGTGCCAGCAAAATGATCCTGATGTGGAGCTAGAGCATCTATAAAACAGTTTGCAGTCGAGCCCGTTCCTACACCCAAGACCTGTCCAGCCGGCAGCTTAAGCACTTCATCTCTGGCAGCCTCACCCACCATTTGCTTTAGTTGATCTTGATTCATATACCTTACCAAATGCCTTTACTGGAACAGAGTGATTAATCCATCTATCATATGATATCCACAAGAAAACTACTTTTTAGCAGCGAGCAAGCCCATGAATAGCACCTCTTCGTCACTAAGCCAACTAGAGCAACTCAAGAAAATCACTACTGTTGTGGCCGATACAGGCGATTTTGAGCGCATGCAAGCCTTTCAGCCGCAGGATGCGACTACCAACCCCTCTCTGATCCTGAAGGCTGCACAGCAAAGTAACTATCAAGATCTAGTGCGCTCTGTAAAGGATGCTCATACAGCCTTAAGCCCAACTAACTTGGTGGATTACATCTTGGTTGCGTTTGGCTTGGAAATTTTGAAAATTGTCCCGGGTCGCGTTTCCACCGAAGTAGATGCACGATTGTCATTTGATACCAAAGCAACTGTAACTAAAGCAAAGCATTTAATTGCTCTATACGAATCTCATGGAATTGATCGCAAACGCATTTTGATTAAGTTGGCTGGCACATGGGAAGGTATTACTGCTGCTAAAGAATTAGAGGCTGAAGGCATTCATTGCAATATGACCCTGCTCTTCTCCTTAATACAGGCAGCAGCATGTGGAGAGGCTAATGCAAAACTCATCTCACCATTTGTGGGCCGTATTACTGATTGGAATAAAGCGAAGTTGGGCACCAACTGGAGCGATAGCACTAATGGTGGAGCGAATGATCCTGGCGTAACTTCAGTAAAGAAAATTTTTCATTACTACAAGCACTTTGGCATTCCCACTGAAATCATGGGTGCGAGCTTTCGTAACACGAGTCAGATTCTTGAGCTAGCTGGCTGTGACTTATTAACGATTAGCCCAGAACTTTTAGATGAACTTCAAAGCAGCTCTGCTCCAGTTATTCAAAAACTGGATGCCGCCAATGCCCAGCTTGAACAAATTAATCCATTAAAGCTAGATGAGTCTAGTTTCCGCTTGCAACTGAACAATGATGCAATGGCAACTGAGAAGTTGGCTGAGGGAATTCGTAATTTCTGTATTGATACAGAAAAACTAGAGGCTTTGCTTGCTAAAAATTAAGCTATTACTTGCAGTCTATAGCTTTGAAATCTGATCCTGCTTGTATGTAAATAATTTCAAAATTGGGATTCGGCTAATCCAGCGAAAAATACCATGCTCATCAATCCAATTTGCATAGGCCACATAATCTGGATCACCTGACATATGACGCTCCTCAGTTTTAGCACGCATTGCATATATTAGATTTAGGCCTAATAAAAGAAGGCAATGCCTTAAAACTTCAAAGACATTCATACCGGCGGCAAATGGTATAGATAGTAGCCACCATGAAAGATTTTTAGCAATATAGGCCGGATGTTTAGTCCAACCATATGGGCCGTTTGTAATAACGCCTCGGTTTGTAAGATTAGAAAAGCGCCCTCCAAAAATAACCGAACTCCATACATAAATAACGGTTAAAAATAGTATCAACGAGCCCCACAATCCATAGGCGAGCGGGTAATCCCACAACCATTCACCCCAGGGAAATCCAGTATCGTATGCTAAAAACAAACGTCCTATTAGCGACCAAAAAGGCTCATAACAACACAATGCGACCACCCATCCAAACATTGTGGGCTCAGTTGAGCGCGTTTGCGTATCTAGAATTCGAAACGCCATAATATAGGCCATTGTCGCCATACCCACATCAATAAAATACAAAAAGTCCCAGGAAAAATCCCAAAATTTCTGAAAGGAATTGACAGTTGAAAAATCAAAGGCCATGAACTTTACCAAGTCATTGCACATGTATATAAACATTAAAGGAATAAAGAAAGCTTTCACCAACCATGAAAGTAGGTGCTGACGAAAAAGTAATTGATCTATGCGCCCCCATTGAAGCATCAAAAAAAGTCCCATATTCCAATAACCGTCATGAGGTTCTCGCATTACCCCATCTACAAAGAAAATATACGGTATTGAAGCGATTGCTAAATAAGGAGCAATGAATTCAAATGCTTTGAAGAACTTTTCGTAAAAGCCGCCACGATACTCTGGGAAAAGCCAATAAAAAAATGCCAGTAGGCCTATCGTCCCCCAAAAGCCAAGAATCTTAATAATGCTTCGGTTCCAGTTAGGTGAAAAACGCCCCCAATTTAGGCCAGTGGAGGGTCGTTTATAGGTCTGCTGCCAAATAAGATCCGGCGCAAAAACGCCTACCGTTTGACATGCAATCAGAAATAAAGCGCAGATCACAATGTCACCGCCAAAATTATTGCCAAACTTAATAAAAATTGCGGCTAGGAAGAAAAAAAATAGGCCCGAAAGAGCAACCAAACCATGGGTGGCTGATTTTGGTTTTTGAATACCAACTTTATTTATATGCATGGTTATGACTAACTCAGATCTAAATCTTGATCAATTAAAAGAAGAAGCTTCCAGAAAACCATGCCTGCGGATTTTTATTACTGCCATCAGAATTAGTAGATTGTCCATTCTGGGTATAAAGAGGATTTGAACCAACCTGCCAAGCAATCATGGCATTTAAAACTATATTCTCATAGACCCATTTCAGACCAACGCCAGCTCCTGACAAAGAGTACGTATTATTGGCGTTAGTTAGACCCTGCCATCCTAAAAAAGTATTTTTATATTGCTGCACAATTCCTGTGTCAAAAAATACATATCCCAAAAATTGCTGTGGTAATTTTTGGCGTAACTCTATTGTTCCCAAGGCGCCCTGCGCTCCAGCGCCTTGTGCTACTGGATAGGCTCGAACTCCGTAAGGACCGCCTAAATAAAACTGCTCAGCAGGACTTAAATTAGCAGATGCGTATTGCCCATAAGCCGCAATATACAGCGAAGTACTCCCAGAGGAATTTAAAGCCTGAATTCGATTGCCCGAGAAGGTGGCTTTATTAAAGTTAGCTGGCGGAGTGAAATCAAAACTTCCGCTGGGATAAATATTATCTAGATAACCAAGAATTATCGACAGACTTCCCGCAGAAGTTGCGCCACCTAGGAAGCCATCGTATGCATTTCCAGAAATACTAAAGGAAAGGTCTTTGATGTTGTAAGCGGTTGTGGTTTGATTATTAATCAATAAATAATTGTTATAGCTTTTAATATCGTAGCTCAATGCTAAGTTAAGGTTTGCACCCTCACTTCTCAATAATGGATAGGCTGCGTTTGCGCCAACTGTCCACGCACTTCCTCCAATTCCATTGGGATAGGCGTAACTGCCAATATCTTTGAAGGTCAGGATGGATGACCCTAAACCCAAGCGGAGCCCACTGTAACCAACCGGGAAGTTATACCCTAATTGACCATATTGCGAGCCTTGAGAACCGAGAGCACTCAAGATTGTCTGGTCACCGTAATTCAGAGGATTGTTAGCAACTAAGGACACTAGAGCTTGATTTGACCCCGTGTACTCACTGCCGTAATTATTGAGCTCTACCTTACCCTCGAATAACTTTGGTTGAGTTAAGTTGATCTCAAAATCTGTCTCGCCAGAATTTTCGCCTCGCTTTATTTGACCCTGAACAATAACTCCAGGCGTCTCATTTAATATCATTAAAGTACGCTGAAGTTTTTTGAAATTAACTGTATCCCCGATAGAGTTTGTATTTTCTACATAAGCAAGAACCCTTCTTTCCCCAAACCGAGTTTCTCCATTGGGCATAGTCACACTAACTTTGCCTAGCTTAGACTTGGTAATCAGAATTTCAACAATGCCATTTTTAATTTCTTGTGGGGGCAATGTCACCAATACATGAATTCCGTCGTTTTGATATATTTTTACAATTTGATTGGTGAGGTTTTCTAAGTCTGAGATCGTGACATTTTGGGATATCCAAGGCTTCACTAAATTTTGGAGTTCATTTACATACTCGACATCGGCGCCCACAAAATTTACTCCATTTAAAACGAAGCTAATGTCTTGACTTTTTTTTGCCGGTATAGGCGATGAAACAGTTGGTTTAACCGGTTCAGGCAATGGTAAGGCGCTAGGTAGGGGCAGTTGCTTTTCTAGCTGTTGTTGTAAAGCGCCAGCATTTGACTGAGCAAAGACTGAATGTCCTATAGCTGATAGGCTAATTGCAAAAGCAGTCAGTAAGTAATAACGCATTTAAAAGTAATTTCTAAGTTAATTTTCTTTATTGAAAGAAATATTGCGTTGCGATTAGGGGATTGATGGGTATTATGTCGTATTACATAAGATGCCACACCCTCAGAGCACATGACATTAGTACTAAATTACTCACAAAACTCTCTGATTATTTCTCTAAAAATGAGACTAGCAGTTTTTTTCTTACTAGTATTTTCTGTGCTCACAGTCCCAACACAAGGAGTTGCGCAAGGACAAACCTCTACGTCCCTCCCGACTAATCCACAGGTAACTGGCGGCTCAGTCAGCATTTTGAATCCTAGCATTGGAGTGATGAATATTAATCAAAGTTCGCCTAATGCAAGCATTATTTGGTCGAACTTTAATATTGGCTCAGCAGCGAAAGTGAGCATTGCTCAACCAAGCTATAACTCAGTCTTACTAAATCGAGTTAATGGTGGAGGTACATCACTAATCGAGGGTGTGCTAAATGCCAATGGCCAGGTTATTCTGCTTAATCCAAATGGATTTACTTTTGGGAAAGGGGCTCAAGTAAGTTTCGGTGGCACGCTTATTGCAACCTCAGGGTTTCAAAATCCTTTTATTTTTGGAAGCGGCACTCAATCATATTCTCGTCTACATTTTGACAATAGTTTGCTGTCCTTAGCATTAACTACCTTTCGAAGTATGTTGAAACCAGGGACCTTGGAAAATGCCAATCCATCTGGCTACATTGCCCTTCTCGGTTCCCAAAGTACAAACGATGGATTGATCATTGCACGTATAGGCTCAATGAATAGTAGCGCCACGGAGAACAGAGAATCCTTTTCATTGGTATTTACACAAAACCAATTAATCGGCGTTAATGTTGATAAACCAACTCTAAATAAGATTATTGATGATCGTAGGGCTATGCAGGTAGATGATGGGACCATCATTTTTTCAGCTCCCGCTGCCAATCAAATCTTTTCCTCAACCATTAATAATGGAGGACTAGTTCACGCCAATAATCTGATTAGCAATAATGGGAAAACATCTTTAGCTCTATCTAAATTAGACCTTGATGAATTACCGCGCTCAAGCCCAGGTGGTGAACCAAGCTCTAACAGTAAATCAGGCTCAAGCACTTCCGGATCAAATAATTCGAGATCCGCTTCGGGATCAGGTACTTCAGGTTCAATTACTAAAGTTAAATCAAGTAGCTCCGGCGGTGAATCTAGCTCAGGTGGTGAGTCAAGCTCTAGCGGTAAATCGAGCTCAAGTTCCAGCACTTCAGGCTCTACTTCCGGCTCTAGTACTTCGGGTTCCAGCACTTCAGGTTCAAGTACTTCGGGTTCTACTTCAGGTTCGAGCACTTCGGGTTCGAGCACCTCTGGATCGAGCACTTCGGGTTCTAGCACTTCGGGTTCGAGCACCTCTGGATCGAGCACCTCAGGTTCTACTTCAGGTTCCAGCACCTCAGGTTCTACTTCGGGTTCGAGCACCTCTGGATCGAGCACTTCAGGTTCGAGCACCTCAGGTTCTACTTCAGGTTCAAGCACCTCTGGATCGAGCACCTCAGGTTCTACTTCAGGTTCAAGCACTTCAGGCTCTACTTCAGGTTCGAGCACTTCGGGTTCAAGCACTTCGGGTTCGAGCACTTCGGGTTCAAGCACTTCAGGTTCTACTTCAGGTTCAAGCACTTCGGGTTCTACTTCAGGCTCTAGCACTTCGGGTTCGAGCACTTCGGGTTCGAGCACCTCTGGATCGAGCACCTCAGGTTCTACTTCAGGTTCCAGCACCTCAGG
>CANCQD010000035.1 GCA_947380285.1 Burkholderiaceae bacterium
AGAATCGCTATCATGAATGTCTCTAAAACGAATGATTGAATATAGCATGCAGGACTCCAGTATGAATCCAAACAACCCAGGCGTAGAAACCATTGATGACAAGCAGTTTTACCAACTGGGAAGCAATTTATTACAGTCTATCGAGGTAGCATTAGAGGCTGCCGACGATGCATTGGATCTCGATTTAGATGTCGAGCGCCAAGGAGGTAATGTCATCAACATTCGTTTTAAGGACAAAAGCGTCATTGTGGTGAACACTCAGCCACCTCTGCATGAGATTTGGGTTGCAGCCAAGTCTGGTGGGTATCACTATCGCTGGGCAGGTACAGTGGCAAAACCGCTGTGGCTCGATACGAAAACCGGCAAAGAGCTCTTGAGTGACCTAACTGAGTTCGCGAGTGCTCAGGCAGGGCAAGCCGTCAAAATTGGCTTGATTTAAGCTGCGCCAGTAGCGCTCAATGTTTCAATGACTTGAGCATCAGCTACGCTTTGAATCTGAGCTTTACCAATTTTTTCTAAAACAACGTAGCGGATTTGCCCGCCCTCAGTTTTCTTATCCACCTGCATGAGTTCCATATAGCGTTCTGCGCCAAATTTTGGCGGCGTAATCGGTAAATTCATGGATTGGATAATTTTGGTGAGGCGTTGCACATCCGCCTCGCTAATGTAATTGAGGCGGCGCGATAAATCCGCCCCCAGAACCATGCCGCAACCAACAGCCTCGCCGTGTAGCCATTCGCCATAGCCCATTCCAGCTTCGATTGCGTGACCAAATGTATGGCCAAAATTGAGGGTTGCACGAATGCCACCCTCTCTTTCATCAGCCGAAACCACTGCGGATTTAATTTCGCATGAACGTAAAACTGCATGACCCATTGCTTCTGTGTCGCAAGCAAGTAAAGGGGTCGCATTGGCTTCAATCCAGTCCAAGAATGATGCATCAGCAATCGCACCATGCTTTACCACCTCAGCGAGACCTGCTGAAAGCTCTCTTGGAGGCAGAGTTTTTAAAGTGTTGAGATCAGCAATCACAGCTGCTGGTTGATGAAAGGCGCCAATCATATTTTTACCTAATGGATGATTGATACCAGTCTTACCGCCAACTGAAGAATCTACTTGCGCGAGCAATGTAGTTGGAACTTGAATGAAGCGGATACCGCGCATGAAACTGGCTGCAGCAAAGCCGGTCATATCACCGATTACTCCACCACCTAAGGCAACCAGCATGGTTTGACGATCGGCTCCAAATTTCAAAAGATCATCAAAAATGAGCTGAAGATTTTTCCAGTCTTTATAAGACTCACCATCAGGTAGTACGATGGTTCTAACAGGCTTGCCAAAGGTATTTAGCGTTTTAGTTAAGCGCTCAGCATAGAGCGGCGCAACCGTTGTGTTGCTAACGATATATATAGAGGTCGCTTTTTCACAGGCGCTAAAGAGGTTTGCTTGATCAATCAGATCCGTACCAATATAAATTGGATAACTGCGATTACCAAGATCAACTTCGAGTGTTTTCATCATAGTGCCAATGTATTTAAGCGGAAAGTTCAAGCTGCATGATTAAGGTGTTGACTAGTTGATTAACGCTGGGCTTTCCAGTCTCAATCACATAGTCGGCGATTTCGCGATAGAGTGGATCACGAATAGCGTATAAATTCTCTAGGATTTTTTTGGCATCACCATTTCTAAGAAGAGGACGTCCTTCGCCGCCTTTAGTGCGATGCCAAAGCTCCATTGGGTTTGCATGAAGATAAATGACTGTGCCATGTTCGCTTAATGCCTGGCGATTTTCTGGCAAAAGAATAGCGCCTCCACCAGTTGCCAAAATAATATCTTGCTCAGCAGTAATTTCACGAATGGCTTGAGCCTCGCGTTTGCGAAAACCCTCTTCACCTTCCATCTCAAAAATGACAGGGATTTTTACGCCACAACGTTCTTCAATGACATGATCGGCATCTAAAAAGCGACGCCCTAATTTTTTTGCCAAGACTTTACCGACGGTCGACTTTCCGGCGCCCATGAGGCCGATCAGAAAGATATTGTTTGTCGAAGAGTTCACCCTTCGATTTTATTAGGGTTTGTCGAGAACGGTCGGAGTTAAAAAGACAAGTAGTTCGGTTTTATCTTGTAATTTGGATTTATGGCGAAAAAGATGGCCAATGAGGGGGATATCTCCCAATAAGGGGATTTTGACTTCATCCTCACGTTCAGTTGTTTGGAATATGCCCCCAATGATGGCTGTGCCGCCATTTTCAACGGTCACCTCCGAACTAAGACTTTTTGTATCGATGGCATAGCCTTGCTCAGTTTTCATGCCTACGGTGTCTTTATTGATACCTACGAGCATAGATACCTTTCCATCCGGATGAATTTTGGGA
This sequence comes from Burkholderiaceae bacterium, assembly GCA_947380285.1. Next base: position 2,379 of record CANCQD010000035.1, read on the forward strand.
AGAACCTCAAGGCGTAAGTTAGCCTTCCGAAACTGCAACTTACTACCATTTTGGTTTGATGTCTGATAGGGAAGTTCAGTGCCCTGTTCTATCGTAGCCTTCACTTGGTCGCCAGTCATGATGCGGGGGTTAGAAAGGATTTTTCCTTGACCCTCTGATTCGAGTGCAGAAAGCTCGGCTTGAAGAATGCCACTCCCACTTTTGGAGACTAAGGTGGCAGCTACGGTTGCGGGATTAAAGCCACTCAAACCTGAGCCACCTAAATCAATATTGCCTACTACTTTTTGATCTGCATTCCCTCGAATACCACTGGCTTGGTACCCCAGCTTGACTCCCAGCTCTCGGGCAAAGCGCTCATCAGCCTCCACAATACGGGCCTCTATCAGAATTTGTCTTGGGCTATTAATATGGTCTCCACCAAAAGGAAGGGCAGCATCCTCGCGCCGGAATTTCTGAAAGGCTTGGATTTCAGCATGAGGTCCAATCCAATAGATATCGCCATTACGCACAAGTCTTAAGCCGCGACTCGCAAGAATGGAGTGGAGGGCAGTTTGCCAAGGAGTATTTCTTAGGTCTATAGAAACCTGCCCTTTAATTGACTCGCTTAATAAAAAATTGGTATTACCTAACTTAGCCATTGCCTGCAAAAGATCCCTTATTTCAATGTCGGTAAATTGCAGGCTAATGGGACTCGAAAAATGATTTTGTGGCGGTGAATTTCCCACGGCTGTATTGCTTAAAAAAAGGATCAGTGTGGCAAGGCAAATGCAGAGCTGTCGCAAGTAATTTTGAATATATTTTGTGCAGATTTTCATTCGCTTTTAGCGGTCTTTAGAACCAGTGATTTACCTTGAGGGTGTGTGATGATGGCCTGCTCTTTTTCGATATTGCTCAGACGCCAATCCCCTAAAACCTGGGCGCCCTTGTCAAAGACAAGATGGTTTTTTCCGGTATGAAAATAGGCCTGATGAGAGACTCCCATCTGGGAGCTGCCGAGGTAACGCCAGCGGCGGAGTTCAGCCTCATGAGGAGGCGCTTGCGGCCTGCTGGAAATCCGCATTTCAGGCTTTTTCTCTTTTAATGAGTGAATGCTCACTTCTATTTCATCTATTATCTGATATAGCTCATCTTGTTCTTGATGAATTTCATCGCGCAAAACGGTCATTTGTTTCTTCAGTTCGGTGAGCTGATTTTGAGATTCCTCTAGGGCGCTTTGAGATTCATTATTCAGGGAGTTATTGGCTATAAAAAAGGCGACAGCAGCTGCTATGAGGATTCCAAGAAGGAGGATGGGAAGTGCAATTCCTTGAAGCGAATTTTTGATTTGGATAGGATTTAAGGAGTCCGCAAAAAGATTGCTTTTGGCCTGGCTTGGACTTCTAGTCGTTGTGTTTTGTTGGGGAGGGGGCTTACGAATTCCATGGGGGTCAGGAATAGCGGGATCATCGCCAAGATCGCTCAGAATTTCATCAAAGGATTGGCTGGAGATATGGCGTGCTGGCATGCTCACATTCTTCAGTTTTGGGCTCAGAAAATCCATCGGCTTGGATTGATGCCTATGTCAGAAATGAAGCATTCACTATCTATAAAACAAGGGTTTTGGAGCTTTTAGGGAAATTGTCTAAGCACCCTATAATTTGGACATATGGCCTTACCTCCAAAAGACAAGCCGCCGCTGAACCAGCGTCCCATTCGTCCATCCGATAGACGTCCTCGGCAAACACGAGTTGAGCCTGGCTTGCCACGTAAGAATTCAAGCAATCCACTAGTAAAGGCTTTGTTGATCATTGGCGTAGTTTTCGCCTTAATGATTACCTTGCTGATGGGTTATGCCTTCTTGGTTGCTAAGCCGAACCTTCCCAAGATTTCTGCTTTAACAGATTACAACCCTAAAACGCCCCTGCGTATTTATACGGCTGACAAAGTCTTAATCGGAGAGTTTGGCGAAGAGCGTCGCAAAGTCATTCCGTTAAATGAAATTCCGCAAAGTATGCGTAATGCCGTTTTAGCGATTGAGGATGATCGCTTCTATTCTCATGGTGGCGTGGACTATGTGGGCATATTGCGGGCAGCAGCAACCAATTTGCGTGGACATCTTTCGCAAGGTGCATCGACCATCACCATGCAGGTGGCGCGTAATTTTTTCCTTAGTAACGAAAAAACGTTCAGCCGAAAAATCTATGAAGTACTGCTTGCTTGGGAAATTGAGTCGCAGCTAACTAAAGACAAGATTCTAGAAATCTATATGAACCAGATTTTCTTAGGACAGCGGGCCTATGGATTTTCTAGTGCGGCACAGATCTATTTTGGTAAAGAGTTGAAAGACATCACGATTGCTGAGTCAGCAATGCTGGCTGGTCTACCGAAGGCACCATCAGCCTATAACCCGGTTAGCAATTTCCGTCGTGCCAAGATTCGCCAAGAGTACATTCTTCAACGTATGCGCGATCTGGGTTACATCACGCCAGAGGAATATCAAAAGGCGATGATTGAGGAATTGCATATTCGCGGTCTTGGTAACGAATTTGCAGTGCGCGCTGACTTCCCAGCTGAGATGGTTCGTCAACTGCTCTTTACTCAGTATGGTGAGGCAATTTATTCGCAGGGAATCGATGTTTACACAACGATTCTGAAGGCAGATCAAGATGCGGCTTATAAGGCGGTGCGTAAAGGAATTTTTGAATACGACTTACGACACGCCTATCGCGGTCCAGAGGGTTTTATCGATCTTCCAGAAGACACGGTGAAGCGTCAACGCGCAATTGACGAGGCCCTGCTCGCTTATCCACAGTTAGATGACTTGCAATCTGGTGTTGTGCTCGATGTGAAGCCAAAGGAAATGCAGGTCATGATAGCCACGGGCGATACCATCGTTATCAAAGGCGAAGGCATGAAGTTGGCATCGGCATCCATTACCGACAGTACCCAACCTAAAAAACGCTTGCGCCCTGGTGCTGTAGTTCGACTCCTGTCAGATGGAGGGGTTTGGAAGCTGGCCCAATTGCCACAAGTAGAAGCTGCCTTTGTTTCCATGAATGCAGAGACGGGCGCGATCCTTTCCTTGGTAGGCGGCTTTGATTTCCGTCGCAATCAATTCAACCACGTTACGCAAGCCTTGCGTCAACCAGGCTCTTCATTTAAACCATTTATCTACGCAGCTGCGATTGAAAAAGGTTTTACGCCCAGCACGATGGTGAACGATGCGCCTTTATCAATAGGCAGCATGGAAACAGGTAGTCAAGCTTGGGAGCCAAAAAATTACGACGGTAAATATGACGGCATGATGCGCTTGCGCAATGCCTTGGCAAAATCGAAGAACTTAGTTTCTGTTCGTATTATTCGCGCTATCGGCCCTTCGTATGCGCAAGAATATATTCAGCGTTTTGGCTTTGAGCCAGAAAAGCATCCACCTTATTTAACAATGGCTTTGGGCGCAGGTTCGGTAACACCACTACAAATGGCATCTGCTTATAGCGTATTTGCCAACGGTGGTTATCGCGTAGACCCGTTCTTAATTGACAAGATGGTGGACTCCAAAGGAGTCGTGATGTTTGAAGCAAAACCAACTCGTGCAGGTGATGATGCGCCTCGCGTGCTGGATGCCCGAACTGCATTTGTCATGGATAGTATGTTGCAAGAGGTAACGAAGACCGGTACTGCAGCTTCGGCGCGCGGTAAGTTGGGTCGCACCGATATTGCTGGCAAGACGGGTACTACCAATGACTCCCATGATGCCTGGTTTGCTGGTTACAACCCTAAGGTAGTGGCCATTGCCTGGATTGGTTTTGATAAGCCGGCAAGCTTGGGTGACCGTGAAACTGGCGGTGGGCTTGCTTTGCCGATGTGGATTTCTTACATGTCGACCGCATTAAGAGATAGTCCACAGATCTCACGTGAAGTACCAAGCGGCGTCACTCAAGTTGATGGCGACTGGTTTATTCCGGAATTCTCAAACAATGGTGGTGTACGCGAACTGCAATAGTTCGTTTTCAACATGGCACGGCAAGCGCGCACAGTAATACCAGGTCAAGCAATGCATGTGATGGTCCGTGGGAATAATCGTGAAACGATTTTCTTTAACGACAATGATCGCCGGACATACCTCGAGTGGTTGCGCGAAGCGGCAAGGCAATTCGGATGTGCTGTGCATGCCTTTGCATTAATGCCAAATCATTTGCATCTACTGATGACGCCTCAAAATGAAGATTCGCTTGCTAAGACAATGCAGTCATTAGGACGTCGTTATGCGCAATACTTTAATCAACAACATCATCGCTCTGGAACAATTTGGGAGGGGCGCTATCGGTCATCCTTAATTGACCCAGACTATTTTTTGCGCTGCCAGCGCTATATAGAACTCAATCCAGTTAGGGCGGGATATGAATCCAACCCCCAAAGCTCTACTTGGACTAGTTTTGCAACCCATATTGGGGGTAAAGCCGAGCCTTGGCTTGTAGATCATCAGCATTTTTGGCAGTTGGGTAACACGCCATTTGAGCGGCAGATGAATTGGGCTAATTTTGTAAAAGAGGGCGCACCCCACTGGGAAGACCGACAAATTACAGAGTCACTCATTCGCTCTAAGCCCTGGGTAAGTGATATTTATGCGAAAAAGCTGTTTAAAGATACCCCGGAGTTGACGCTTATTCGACATCGTGGCCGACCTAGAAAAATAAATACTTTAAATTCAATAGCTTAGAGACACCTCCCTTGTTCTGATATTCAAGATAGGTATTGAATATTACGACTCTGTCCCCATATATAGAATTCATATTGGTGCGACATCTAAATAAATGGGACAGACTCATTTTATTTCTATTGCATCGGTGTGGGTATTCACCTATATTTGATCCTCCAAAAGTAATCAGGCCTTTATGGCCCATCGGAAATACTATGACTACAAAATTAAATTCAGATCTTCGCCCAATCGCTCAAGGTTTATATGACCCAAGAAATGAGCATGACGCTTGCGGCGTAGGATTCGTTGCACACATCAAAGGCAAGAAATCTCATGAGATCGTTTCTCAGGGTTTGCAGATTCTTGAAAATCTAGACCACCGGGGAGCTGTTGGTGCTGATCCGTTAATGGGTGATGGCGCCGGTATCTTGATTCAGATTCCCGATACTTTGTATCGCGAAGAAATGGCGAAGCAAGGCGTGACCTTGCCACCTTTGGGCGAGTATGGCGTTGGCATGATTTTCTTGCCGAAAGAGCATGCTTCACGTTTAGCTTGTGAACAAGAATTAGAGCGTACTGTGCGCTTAGAAGGTCAAGTTGTTTTGGGCTGGAGAGATGTTCCGGTAGATGTGAAATTACCGATGTCACCAACAGTGCAAATGACCGAGCCATTTATCCGTCAAATTTTTATTGGTCGCGGTCGCGACATCATGACAACCGATGCTCTTGAGCGTAAGTTGTATGTGATTCGCAAGACAGCAAGCCATGCTATTCAAGATTTACACCTCAAGCATGGTAAAGAATATTTCGTTGCTTCAATGTCAGCGAGAACCATTGTCTATAAGGGTTTGCTGTTAGCTAATCAAGTAGGCGCTTATTACGAAGACTTGCAAGACAAGCGTACCGTATCGGCACTTGCTTTAGTGCATCAACGTTTTTCTACTAATACTTTCCCTGCTTGGGAATTGGCACATCCGTATCGCATGATTGCGCACAACGGTGAGATCAATACTGTTAAAGGTAACGTTAACTGGGTTAATGCACGTGAGGGCGCGATTAGCTCCCCAGTGCTTGGTGACGACTTACAAAAACTCTGGCCATTAATCTCCCCGGGTCAGTCAGACACTGCCTGTTTTGATAACTGCTTAGAGTTATTGGTAATGTCTGGATATCCATTGGCTCAAGCCATGATGATGATGATTCCTGAGGCATGGGAACAACACGCATTGATGGATGACAATCGTCGCGCTTTCTATGAATACCATGCAGCAATGATGGAGCCATGGGATGGCCCTGCAGCAATGGCATTTACAGATGGTCGTCAAATCGGCGCAACCTTGGATCGCAATGGTTTGCGTCCAGCACGTTATTACGTGACTGATGATGATTTAGTCATCATGGGCTCTGAGGCTGGTGTTTTGCCAATTCCTGAGAGCAAGATCGTTCAAAAATGGCGCCTGCAACCGGGCAAGATGTTCATGATCGATATGGAACAAGGTCGCATCATTGATGACGTTGAGCTCAAGAACGCCGTTTCCAAGGCTAAGCCATACAAGAGTTGGATTGATGCAGTTCGTGTCAAATTGGATGAAGTTGATGCCAGCAAGGCAGATCTGATTGACGAGAAAACAACCATTCGTCCAGCGGCTAAATTATTAGATCGCCAGCAGGCATTTGGTTACACGCAGGAAGACATTAAATTCTTGATGGCTCCAATGGCCACCAATGGTGAAGAGGCTATTGGTTCAATGGGCAATGACAGCCCATTGGCAGTTCTCTCTAATAAGAACAAGCCACTCTATAACTACTTCAAGCAATTATTTGCACAAGTTACCAATCCACCAATCGATCCGATTCGCGAGAACATGGTGATGTCATTGGTTTCTTTCATTGGGCCTAAGCCGAATTTGTTAGACACCAACAACATTAACCCCCCAATGCGTTTGGAAGTCAGTCAGCCAATTTTGGATTTTGATGACATCACTAAGATTCGTCATATTGGCCACTACACCAATGGCAAGTTCCGCTCATATGAGTTAGATATTTGCTACCCAGCTTCATGGGGCAAGGCTGGCATTGAGGCGCGCTTGGCATCTTTATGTGCTGAAGCTGCCGATGCGGTGCGTTCTGGTTACAACATTTTGATCGTGAGCGATCGTCAGGTTGACGAGAAGCACGTAGCTATCCCTGCTTTGTTAGCAACCTCTGCAATTCATCAGCATTTGGTGCAAAAAGGTTTGCGCACTAGCGTTGGCTTGGTAGTGGAGACTGGCAGCGCACGCGAGACCCATCACTTTGCACTCCTTGCTGGATATGGCGCTGAAGCTGTTCATCCGTACCTTGCAATGGAAACCTTGGCTGAAATGGCTAAAGGGTTGTCCGGTGATTTGTCTGCAGAAAAAGCAGTGAAAAACTTTGTGAAAGCAATTGGTAAGGGCTTGCAAAAAGTGATGTCCAAAATGGGTATCTCTACTTACATGTCTTACACCGGCTCACAGATTTTTGAAGCGATTGGTTTAAATCACGACATCATTGATCAATACTTCAAAGGCACACCTTCCAATGTTGGTGGTATTGGCGTGTTTGAAGTGGCTGAAGAAGCATTGCGTATGCATACATCTGCGTTTGGTAATGACCCGGTCTTAACCAATATGCTTGATGCTGGTGGTGAATATGCTTTCCGTATCCGTGGCGAGAACCATATGTGGACTCCTGACACGATTGCGAAGTTGCAGCACTCCACACGTATTGGCGCTGAGAAGGGCTACCAGACTTATAAAGAGTACGCCAACATCATTAATGATCAAACTAAGCGTCAAATGACTTTGCGTGGTTTGTTTGAATTTAAGATTGATCCGGCTAAGGCGATTCCATTGGATGAAGTAGAGTCTGCAAAAGAAATCGTCAAACGTTTTGCAACGGGCGCGATGTCATTAGGCTCAATTTCTACCGAAGCGCATGCTACCTTAGCAATCGCAATGAACCGTATTGGCGGTAAGTCCAATACTGGTGAGGGTGGCGAAGATCCAAATCGTTATGTGAATGAACTCAAAGGCATTCCAATCAAGAAGGGCGAGACTTTAGCCAGCATCTTGGGTGACGATGTAGTGGAAGCGAATATTCCTCTGTTGGATGGCGATTCATTACGCTCCAAGATTAAGCAGGTTGCTTCTGGTCGTTTCGGCGTTACTACTGAATATTTGCGTTCTGCTGATCAGATTCAGATCAAGATGGCGCAAGGGGCTAAGCCTGGTGAAGGCGGTCAATTACCTGGTGGCAAAGTTTCTGACTACATCGGTAAGTTGCGTTTCTCAGTGCCTGGCGTAGGTTTGATTTCTCCTCCACCGCACCACGATATTTACTCCATTGAAGATATCGCACAGTTGATTCACGACTTGAAGAACGTTAATCCAAAAGCAGACGTTTCTGTGAAGCTGGTATCCGAAGTAGGTGTTGGTACTGTTGCTGCTGGTGTGGCTAAGGCTAAAGCAGACCACGTTGTGATCGCTGGTCATGATGGCGGTACTGGCGCATCTCCACTATCTTCAATCAAGCACGCTGGCTCTCCATGGGAGCTCGGTTTGGCTGAAACGCAGCAAACATTAGTTCTCAATGGTTTGCGTAGTCGTATTCGTGTTCAGGCTGATGGCCAAATGAAGACTGGTCGCGACGTAGTGATCGGTGCTTTGTTGGGCGCGGACGAGTTCGGTTTTGCGACAGCACCATTGGTGGTTGAAGGTTGCATCATGATGCGTAAGTGTCATTTGAATACCTGCCCAGTGGGCGTGGCAACACAAGATCCAGAATTGCGTAAGAAATTCTCAGGCAAACCTGAGCATGTGGTGAATTTCTTCTTCTTTATTGCTGAAGAAGCGCGTGAAATCATGGCGCAGTTAGGTATTCGTAAGTTTGATGACTTAATTGGTCGCGTTGACTTGTTAGATACCCGTAAGGGCATTGAGAACTGGAAGGTGCATGGTTTGGATTTCAGTAAGATTTTTGCTGAACCACAGGTTGCCGCTGAAGTTCCACGCTATCAAGTGCTGACACAGGACCATGGCTTGGCTAGCGCACTCGACAATATCTTGATCGAGAAGAGCGAGCCTGCATTAGAGCGTGGTGAGAAGGTTTCCTTCATTGTTCCAGTGAAGAACGTGAACCGTACTGTTGGGGCGATGCTCTCAGGCGAAGTTGCCCAGCGTTATGGGCATGCGGGTCTGCCGGATGACACCATACATATTCAATTGAATGGCACTGCTGGTCAAAGCTTCGCAGCCTTCTTGGCGCGCGGCATCACTCTAGATTTAGTTGGTGACGGCAATGACTATGTTGGCAAAGGTTTATCTGGCGGTCGTGTGATTGTTCGTGCTCCTCACGAGTTCCGTGGTGATACAGCGAAGAACATCATTGTTGGTAATACCGTTCTCTACGGCGCAATTGCTGGTGAAGCGTTCTTCAATGGCGTGGCTGGCGAGCGTTTTGCTGTGCGTAACTCTGGCGCTACAACGGTTGTTGAAGGTACTGGCGACCATGGTTGTGAATACATGACTGGTGGCACAGTAGTAGTGCTAGGTGCAACAGGCCGTAACTTTGCTGCGGGTATGAGTGGTGGTATTGCTTATGTTTACGACGAAGATGGTTTGTTTGATAAGCGCTGCAACACCAGCATGGCGACTTTGGAAAAAGTATTGCCTTCTGCTGAGCAGATTGCCAAGATGCCGAAGTCTGAATGGCATGCTCCTGTCGATGTTAAAGACGGTGGCGAGCGTTTAACTGACGAGCAAATTTTGAAGGGCTTGATTGAGTGTCACTTCCGTCACACTGGCTCTGAGCGCGCTAAAGCACTCTTGGCTGATTGGGACAATGCCCGCGGACGTTTTGTGAAAGTTCTCCCAACTGAGTACAAACGTGCTCTAGGTGAGTTGTGGGAAAAGGCTCAAAACAAAACAGTTGCGGCATAAGCCACTTAATCAATAAAGACACTAAGAAAAGATACTAAGGATTCGATATGGGTAAGGTCACTGGATTTATGGAGTTTGAGCGTGTCGGTGAGACGTACGAAGCGCCAGTTAAACGCCTCCATCATTACAAAGAGTTTGTAGCTGCATTAACTGATGAAGAAGCTAAGGTTCAAGGTGCGCGTTGTATGGATTGCGGCATCCCGTTCTGTAATAACGGCTGCCCAGTAAACAACATCATTCCTGACTTCAACGACCTGGTATTTCAGAATGATTGGAAGAATGCATTAGATGTTTTGCAGTCCACTAATAACTTCCCGGAATTTACTGGCCGTATTTGCCCAGCCCCATGCGAAGCTGCATGCACCCTGGGAATCAATAGCACTGCGGTGGGTATCAAATCTATTGAGCACGCGATTATTGATAAAGGCTGGGAAAGTGGTTGGGTTAAACCGCAACCGCCTAAAACCAAGACTGGCAAAAAAGTAGCGGTAGTTGGTGGTGGCCCAGCAGGTATGGCAGCTGCGCAGCAATTAGCGCGCGTTGGCCATGATGTCACCGTGTTTGAAAAGAATGATCGTGTTGGTGGATTACTGCGTTACGGCATTCCTGATTTCAAAATGGAAAAGTGGTTGATTGATCGTCGCGTTGAGCAGATGCAAGCTGAAGGCGTCAAATTTGAGACCGGCGTTTTCGTTGGAAAAGAAGCTATGGGTGCTGAAGTAAAAAATTACTCCACCAAGACAGTTTCTCCTGAGCAGTTGATGAAAGATTTTGATGCAGTAGTGATTACTGGTGGTGCAGAGCAGCCACGTGATTTACCAGTACCGGGACGTGAGTTAGCAGGCGTGCACTATGCATTGGAATTCTTGATCCCGCAAAACAAAGAAAATGCTGGCGACTTTAAAAATGAGATTCGCGCAACGGATAAGCATGTAGTCGTTATCGGTGGTGGTGATACAGGCTCTGATTGTGTGGGCACCTCAAATCGTCACGGTGCAACAAAGATCACTCAGTTTGAATTGCTCCCACAGCCACCAGAAGAAGAAAACAAGCCATTGGTATGGCCATATTGGCCAACAAAGTTGCGCACCTCCTCCTCCCATGAAGAGGGTTGCGATCGCGACTGGTCAGTGGGAACTAAGCGTTTCGAAGGTAAAAACGGCAAAGTTGAGAAATTGATTGGTGTCCGTTTGGAGTGGAAAGACGGCAAGATGGCAGAAGTGCCAAATTCTGAATTTGAGATCAAGGCAGATTTAGTGCTTTTGGCAATGGGCTTTGTATCTCCAGTTCAGCAAGTCCTCAATGCTTTTGGCGTGGATAAAGATGCGCGCGGCAATGCTAAAGCCACTGTGGATGGTCAAAATGCCTATCAAACGAACATTCCAAAGGTCTTTGCTGCAGGTGATATGCGCCGCGGACAGTCTTTGGTGGTTTGGGCGATTCGTGAAGGTCGTCAATGCGCCCGTTCAGTAGATGAGTATTTAATGGGGTCTTCTGTTTTACCTCGATAATATCGAGGATATGAACAGTGGTCAGCCAAACTCCTTGGATGTAAGCAAGCAAGCTGCAGGTGAAGTTGTCGTCTCTATTAAAGACGTCAACTTTTCCTATGCTCCAGGTGAAAGGCAAATTTTGTCGGGACTCAATATGGAGTTTCGACGTGGCCAAGTAGTTGCTGTAATGGGTGGCTCGGGCTGCGGCAAGACCACTATTCTTCGTTTGATAGGCGGTCAATTTACCGCGCAGTCAGGACAAGTTTTTTTCGAAGGTCAAGATATCGGCAAAATGAATGGCGATCAATTGATGACCGCTCGTCGTCGTATGGGGATGCTATTTCAGTTTGGCGCCTTATTTACCGACCTGAGTGTTTTCGAAAACGTTGCTTTTCCATTGCGCGAACATACAGACCTTAGTGAAGAATTATTACGTTCACTAGTGCTGATGAAACTGAATGCAGTGGGTTTGCGTGGCGCATGCGATTTAATGCCTTCACAAATTTCTGGTGGTATGGCAAGACGTGTTGCACTCGCTAGAGCAATTGCTCTAGATCCCCCGCTCATCATGTATGACGAGCCGTTTGCTGGCTTGGATCCTATTTCACTTGGTATTACTGCGCGCTTAATCCGTGATCTGAATAATGCCCTGGGAGCCACGAGTTTATTGGTTACCCACGATGTTGAAGAGACCTTCGCGATCGCCGATTATGTCTATTTCATTGCGAATGGTCGCATTGGTGCAGAAGGCACTCCTGCAGAGTTAAGTCGCTCAACTGATCCTTTTGTCAGACAATTTTTAGATGCTGCTCCAGATGGTCCGGTACCTTTCCACTATCCAGGTGCAAGTTTGGAAGAGGATTTTGGAGTGAAGACACTATGACTGCGCTCCTAAATTTATTTGGCGATCTTGGATTTTTTGTTCGTCGCAACTTAAGTAGTCTTGGCTTAGCTGCACGCATGTTTGTAGCAGTAATTGCACGCTCAGCATTCTTGCTCAAAAGACCGCGCTTGGTGATTGATCAAATTTTATTTGTTGGCAATCACTCTTTTATCATCATCGCAGTTTCAGGATTATTCGTTGGCTTCGTATTAGGTTTGCAGGGTTACTACACCTTAAATCGTTACGGATCAGAACAGGCGCTTGGCCTATTAGTCGCCCTCTCTTTAACTCGTGAATTGGGTCCAGTGATTACCGCTTTACTGTTTGCAGGTAGAGCAGGCACTTCATTGACTGCTGAGATTGGTCTCATGAAGGCTGGAGAACAATTGACTGCTATGGAGATGATGGCAGTAGATCCTTTGGGCCGTGTGATTGCACCAAGGCTTTGGGCAGGCATTATTTCTATGCCAATTTTGGCGACTATCTTTACTGCAGTAGGTGTATTGGGCGGCTATCTTGTGGGCGTTCCTCTCATTGGAGTCGATTCAGGTGCCTTTTGGTCTCAAATGCAGGGCGGAGTCGACTTATTCTCTGATATCGGCAATGGCTTAATTAAAAGCATGGTGTTCGGTGTAGCGGTGACATTTATTGCCCTCTATCAGGGATATGAATCAAAGCCGACTCCCGAAGGCGTTTCGCAAGCGACTACCCGTACGGTGGTGATCTCTTCCTTATCGGTTTTAGCATTGGATTTCTTGCTAACCGCGATGATGTTCTCAAATTAGAAAGAATAAACTGGGGCTCTTATGAGAAAAAGTGCAATTGATGTCTGGGTAGGAATCTTTGTTGCCATTGGTTTGCTGGCTGCTCTGTTTCTTGCACTGAAGGTTGGCAATATGAATGCAGTGTCGTTTGCGCCAACATACAAAATTTCTGCACGCTTTGACAATATCGGCGGCCTCAAGCCTCGCGCACCAGTGAAAAGTGCCGGTGTGGTGGTTGGCAGAATTGCCAATATTTCTTTCGATGACAAAACTTATCAAGCAACGGTGGTAATGACCATTGAAGACTCATATAAGTTTCCAAAAGATTCATCCGCTAAGATTTTGACATCCGGTTTGTTGGGCGAGCAATACATTGGTCTTGAGGCGGGCGGGTCAGATGATATGTTGACCAATGGTGAAAAGATTGCACAGACACAATCAGCTATTGTTTTAGAAAATTTGATCAGCCAGTTCCTTTACAACAAAGCAGCAGATAGCGGTCAAGAAAAGGGCGCAGCAAAGTGAGTTTGCTTTTTATGCGCAAAGTTAAGATGGCAATCTTGCTTGGTTTGATGGCCTCTTTAATTGGCTGCGCATCCATTCCTGCTGGCGTAGAGCGCTCTCCCCAGGATCCTTGGGAGCCATTCAATCGCTCAGTTTTTGAATTTAATGAAGGCTTAGATGCTTATCTTCTCAAGCCGGTAGTTGCAGGCTATCGCTTTGTACTACCCGAATTCGTACGTGATGGAGTTTATAACTTCTTTAGTAATTACAACGACATCTACACCGCCCTATTTAACTTGTTACAAGGTAAGCCAGACTATGCCTTTAATGACTTCATGCGAGTAGTGGTGAATACAACTATGGGATTAGGTGGACTCTTGGATTTGGCTACTCCTGGAGGTCTTGAGAAGCACAAAGAAGATTGGGGTCAAACCTTAGGTGTTTGGGGCGTACCCTCTGGACCGTATGTGGTTTTACCTTTCTTTGGCCCAAGCAACGTACGTGACACTGTTGGCACTGTGGGAGACTTAGAGTCGGACTATCTATTTAGTTTTGTGAAGAACATTGGTTTACGAAACAGCATTACTGGCTTACGCGTAGTGAACGCACGTAATACCTATTACGAGGCTGGTGATTTGTTGGATGGCGCTGCAATTGATAAGTACAGCTTTATGCGTGATGCGTATATTCAGAGGCGTGCCTATCAAATTAATGAGGGTCGAGATGATGAAGAGCCTCAGGTGCCGGTTTATGAGAATCCATACCAATAAACAATTTATCAATGCAGCATGAAGCGACTAAAATCAGTCTCAATTTAGATAAAGACGGTGGGCGGGAATATGAGAAGCTTTAAAACAATCTCCAGTTTCATTTTTACAGGCTTGATGCTTGCGGCCAGTACTGTTTTTGCTCAAGCTCCTGATCAAACAACTCCCCCGGATGTCTTAATTAAGATGGTCGTTACCGACGTAATGACAACGGTCAAGTCTGATCCCGACATTCAAAAGGGCAATATCCCCAAGATCGTAGATTTAGTTGAGAAGAAAATTGTTCCGTATACCGACATGCGACGCACTACAGAAATGGCGATGGGTCCTAACTGGAAAAAGGCAACGCCTGAGCAACAGGCTCAACTGACTTCCGAGTTTAAGAATCTGCTCATTCGCACTTACTCAGGCGCTTTGAGCCAGCTACGTGACCAAACTGTGCAATTCAAGGCTTTGCGTGCCGCGCCTGACGATAAAGAAGTGGTTGTTAAAACTGTAGTGCTTGGTCGTGGCGATCCAGTACCTTTAGATTACCGCCTTGAAAAAACAGCCAATGGTTGGAAGGTTTACGACATGAACATCATGGGCGTTTGGTTGGTTGAGGCTTACCGCAATCAGTTCTCTAACCAAATCAGTCAAAACGGCATTGAAGGCTTGGTGAAGTTTTTGCAAGATCGCAATAAGCAATTAGCCACAGCTAAACCAGCCAATTAATTGATAAGTACAAACATCATGCCCTTTCTTTTGCCAAAAAAAGTGACGCAAGAAAATGCATTGCAGCTACAAAAAGAAGGCTTGTTAAATAGTCCAAATTTACGCTCGATTGATTGCTCCGAATTGAAAGATTTTGATTCCACCGTACTCACCGTTTTATTAGCATGGCAGAAAAAGCTCTTGGCCAATGGCCAATCTATTTCAGTTGAGCATGCGCCTGAAAAGCTAAAAGTCCTCGCTGGTGTTTACGGCGTAAATGTATTGCTAGGTTTGTAATGACGATGCATCCTGCAATTTCCATCCAAAATATATTCAAGCAATACGGAGCACTTCAGGCTTTAGATGATGTTTCACTGACAATCGAGCCGGGGGAATTTTTCGGTTTATTGGGGCCCAATGGTGCCGGCAAAACTACCTTGATTTCTATATTGGCTGGCCTGGTGAGGCCGAGCCAAGGTTATGCAGCCATTATGGGTGCTGATGTTCAGAAGGGGTTTCGTGAGGCACGCCGGATGCTGGGTGTGGTTCCTCAAGAGCTGGTCTTTGATCCCTTCTTTACTGTGCGCGAGACTTTACGTTTTCAATCTGGCTATTTTGGGATTAAAAATAACGATGCGTGGATTGATGAGATTATGGCCAATCTTGATCTCACCTCCAAAGCAGATAGCAATATGCGCTCCTTGTCTGGCGGAATGAAGCGTCGAGTGCTTGTCGCACAGGCTTTAGTTCATAGACCGCCTGTCATTATTTTAGATGAACCGACTGCTGGAGTCGATGTTGAGTTACGTCAATCCTTATGGCAATTTATTAGTCGGTTGAATCAAGACGGTCATACGATTGTTCTGACTACCCATTACTTGGAAGAGGCAGAAGCTTTGTGTCAACGCATTGCCATGCTCAAACAAGGCAAGATTGTGGCTCTAGATACCACCGCTAATTTATTAAGTCGTTATGGATCTGTCAAAAAAGATGGTGAAGGTAAAACGGACTTAGAAGAAGTCTTTGTCAACATCATGTCGGGGAGTGCGCAATGAAACATGGCCTCAATCGACCTGCCCTAGAGTACGGCAGCGGTTTTCCTACTCTATTGTTTAAAGAGGTAAAGCGCTTTTATAAAGTGGCTTTTCAGACGGTGGCTGCACCGGTGCTTACAGCTGTCCTCTACCTAATGATCTTTGGCCATGTGCTTGAGGGCAGAGAAGTCTACGGACGTTTAAGTTACACGGCCTTCTTAATTCCTGGTCTTGTGATGATGAGTGTTTTGCAAAATGCTTTTGCAAATACTTCATCTTCTTTGATTCAATCTAAGGTCACCGGCAACTTAGTGTTTGTTTTGTTGGCCCCCCTAAGCCATTTCGAGTTTTACTCTGCTTATATTTTGGCTGCAGTATTTCGGGGAATTGTTGTGGGACTGGGCGTTCTATTAATTACCATCTGGTTCGCAACACCCACTTTGGAATATCCATTATGGATTTTGACGTTTGCTTTCTTGGGGGCAGCTATTTTGGGAAGTCTTGGTTTGATAGCTGGTATCTGGGCTGATAAATATGACCAGTTAGCCGCTTTTCAGAACTTCGTCATCATGCCCGCAACGATGTTGTCAGGCGTCTTTTACTCTATTCACTCTTTACCGTCAGCGTGGCAAGTGGTGTCGCACTTCAATCCGTTCTTTTACATGATTGATGGTTTCCGTTACGGCTTTTTTGGGGTTTCAGACAACTCCCCTTGGAGCAGCTTAGTAATTGTGTTCTGCTTCTTTGTGGTGGTGTCAGTCATTGCTTTACGCCTATTACAAAAGGGCTATAAGCTTCGTTATTAATTGTTGAAAACTCGAGTTTGATTAGGAAAAGAAATGCTACCCACCCCAGAACAGATTGAAGGCTATATCAAGCAAGGGCTAGTCTGCACCCACATTCAGGTTGAAGGCGATGGCCAGCACTTTTTTGCAACCATCGTGAGTCCTGAGTTTGAGGGTAAGCGTTTGGTGCAACGTCATCAGTTGGTATATGGTGCAATGGGTGATCGCATGAAGGCGGAAGTCCATGCCTTATCAATCAAAGCATTTACACCTGAAGAATTTGCACACAATTCAGCAGTATAAAAATTGCCGTATTGCACATCAATAACTAAGTTTTTACTGGAATCGTTTCATGGATAAATTACGAATGGTTGGCGGCACTCCTCTCAATGGAGAGGTAGTCATTGCTGGCGCTAAAAATGCCGCATTGCCCATTCTGTGCGCTTGTCTATTGACTGATCAACCAGTTGTATTGCGCAATGTTCCTGATTTGCAAGATGTGCGTACTATGCTCAAGCTTTTGCAAGAAATTGGTGTCACAGTCGACTTCCCAAGTGCTGGTGATCATAGTCACATGGTGCTGAATGCGGCGGTCATTAAAAG
>CANCQD010000036.1 GCA_947380285.1 Burkholderiaceae bacterium
GGTTGAGCTACATGCTACTAAAGCAAGTGCCGTCATCAGGATTGCAAGGTATTTTTTCATCTGAATCTTTCCTAATTAAAAAGCTGCTGAAAGCTATTTAGCAGATTGGGTGGCTCGTAAGGCTTCGCCTCTTCTATATTACCGCTAGCAGGACTATTGCCGGGAGTTGGAGTTGGGGTTAGATTGGGGCTAGAAACCGGGACAAGAACTGCAGAAGCTGCCTGTATTGTTACAGGTAACACACTAGCAGGCTCAGTAGGGATAGCTACTGGAGGGATGCTGAAAACTGGTGCTTTGGGTGGAAGTGCGGCCGGGTCATTTGAGGTTAGTACTGTTGCTTGATTTCTGAACATGCGGATATACACCACGTTATAGCCACCTACCAAGTTGACGATCTGAGAAGCGATTACTCCAGATGGTAAGGTGTACTTGAGAACAGTGGGCCCTATTGGCAAACCCATTCTGGCCATATAGGTTTGCGCAGGCAAGGTTGACCAATGTCGCACATCAGTCACATTGATTGCTTGCAGACCATATCCCGTAATCAATCCTGCAATAGCGCCAATGAAAGCGGCACCGCCATTATTTTGGTTGTTCTGGTTATTTCTATTGGCTGCCTGCTGTGCAGCGCGATCTGCTGCATATTGTGCAGCCAAGGAAACGAGTGCCCTGGAGGAAGCCCTTAAAACATAGGCCGGCATTTGATCATGCAAGTTCTTGCGAGCCATGGCATCGATGTTTGCCACCAACTCTGGATTGGCAACCTTATCACCAAGCTGAACCATGGTTGGCCGATAACGCTCGGTAGACTTTTCAATCACCGGAAAAGTGAGAGTGACTAATTTTGGATTGCCGCCGATATTAAAAGATTGGCTAATTTGATAAGGAATGATTTTAGGCATATATCCCGTATCAATCATGATCAAAGTATCGGCAAAGGATTTTTTAGCTTGATTAGCAATATTGGAATCGAGCTTGGCAATACTAGTTTTAAAAAAGTTCACCTGTGGTCTTAACTCAATTGCTAGGCGATAACCTGGTGCAGCCAAACTGGCCTCTCCTTGAGACTCGTGAATAAAGCCAGACAAGTAATATGCGCCAGGATTCTGATAAGAATTCTTGAGGCTACGCGTTTCCTCATCATCTAATAAATTAATGGGATAGCCGTTAATATTTTCTATACGACTAGTAGCGCCCCGAGTATTAGGATTAGATTGTTGATCACGCTCTACGTTTGATATCGCAGCAACTTGGCTTTGAATCAGCTCTTCAATTACTTTCTCGCGCTGCGCCATTTTTTTGGCTTCCACCATCGCATCATTCCAGCGGCCTTGAGAGAGATGATTTAATGCCAAAGTCTGACTTAATAAACTCACTTCATATGGCTTAGGATCGTACTCGCTGCTAAAGCCTTCAGACAAAACATAAGAGCTCGCTCCAGAGAAGGAACGCCTGAGTTTGTCGCCAGTAGTGACCTCCCAACGACTAACCAGTTGGTCAGCAGCCAGCAGGTTTTGAGTGCTACTCGGAATCTGAGAAGAGCCTTGTAATCTCTGAACTTCGCCCAGTTCCATGTAATACAGAGTATTCTTATCTTTAAATGCACCTTGTATGGCAGCTGCTGTATTTTGCAGGTCGCCGTTCTTAAACTGCTCCTTGGACTCATTCATTTTGATTTGCTGGGTTTGCGTAGCGCAGCCCACCAATAAGCAAACAAGTAAAGTTGCCCCAAATTTAGAACAGTCTAATGCTAATAATTTAGGCAAATTTAGGGACTTGAAAATGGGGTAATGAGTAGAAAGTGATTTCAAGCGTATGGTTCTCATTCCTTTAACGCTTGAAAATAGGCTGGGGCTGACAAGAAAATCTCTTTATTGCGCTGATTTTTACTCTAATTTTGCACCTGATTGCTGTACCACCCTACCCCATTTGCTTGCTTCGGCGGCAATCAACCTAGAAAGCTCTTTGGGGCTGCCTGGAGCAGGATCTAAACCGCTAGTCAAAAGACGTGATTTAACCTCTGGGTTATTCAAGGTTTGTTGCACCATCTGATTCAGGCGCTTTTGAATATTGGGCGGCAGATTTGCTGGTGCCATCAAAGAAAACCAAGATATCGCCTCAAAACCCGTCAGACCTTGCTCAGCTAAGGTTGGAATTTCAGGAGCGGCGTGCGAACGCTTTAGTGTAGTGACTCCTAAAGCCTGAACCTCTCCCGCTTTAATGAGAGCCAAAGAGGAGGAAAGATTATCAAAGAGCATCGAGATGCGACCACTTAGTAAGTCTGGCAAGGATTGCGCGCGACCTTTGTATGGAATATGCCGTATCTGTACACCAGCCATTTCTTTAAATAATTCACCAGACATATGCAGTGAAGTACCAATACCCGATGATCCAAAAGTCAACTGGCCTGGTTTTGCTTTTGCTAGTTCAATTAATTCATGGAGATTGTTCACGCCTAATTTTTTATTGACGATTAATACATTCGGCGTGCTGGCTAAAAAACTAATGGGCGTGAAATCCTTTACAGGATCAAAAGACATCTTTTCGTAAAGAGCGCCATTGATTGCATGGATGCCTACTGTACCAATGAGCAAGGTATAGCCATCGGGCTCGCTCTTAGCAACCAAATCAGCACCAATATTGCCGCCATAGCCAGGACGATTTTCCACTAGCACCGGCACACCCAAAGTTTGCTGCCAACTTTCTGCTAAAACACGCGCCAAAATATCCGGTGCGCCTCCAGGGGTGAAGGTCACAATGATGCGAATGGCTTGCTTAGGCCAGGCAGCATTTTTCTGCTCAGCTTGTGCATGAGCCGGGAGCCCAATGGCCCACAACATCGATGCAATGAAGAAGCTCTTCAGAACTTTGGAGAATTGCATGTTAAAAATCAGGGCTAGACCGAATGGTCTAGATTAGAAGCCAAAGCGAGAGCGCAGCCACAACCAGCCCTCATACTTCACTGGATCATCAGCGCAAGGACCGACGCCACATTCCAGCAGCGTGGATACGAGATTACCCAAAACCAACAGAATAAAAGCAATGACTAATACATTTGCAAACCAAGAACGCGAACGAACCTCACGATTAGGCAGCATCAATAGCACTGCCAGTCCCATTAACAGGCCGGTATACCCCACATAAGCCCAGGTATAAAAATGGAGCTCTAAAAATGTTGCGCCAAATCCTTTGTCACCAGGCAGAATATGTAAAAACACCTGACGAAGTGAAACCATCATTCCGACTAAGCCGCCGATAATGCCCCAACCATAGTGAGAAGAGTGAGCACCAAAACGAATATTTAAAACCAATGCAAAACCAATAATCACAAATCCAATGCGTTGCATTAAGCATAGAGGGCAAGGAAGCTCACCAAAATACAACTGGTCTACAAATGCGTAGGAAAGCATACCAACGACGGCCAATAGTGCAAGCTGATTACCCAGTGACGCTAATGAAGGAAAAGAATGTCTGCTCACAATCAATTACAAACTAATGTTGAGATGGTCAGTTGCATGAACACGGAACCAAATTAAAAGGATTCCAACGGTAATCGCCAAAAGTATCAAACCCGCAATACGTTTCTCAAGCCAGACCAAAACAAGTCCTATAAAAGCCGTCAGAAAAGGTAGGAACATATACATAAGAGAATTCTAGCGCAGGACTCCATTAGTAGGGGTAATTCTGTAAATACAGGGCTTGGAGAAAGGTCTTTTGTTTAGAATGGATCCATGACTACAAGCCCTACCCCGCCATGCATCAATGTAGAGGTCAACGGAAAGATTGCGCGGGTCATATTTAATAACCCTAGCGCCCGCAATGCCCTGACTTGGCCAATGTATGAAGATCTCAAAAAGATCTGCGAAACCCTAGCAACCAATCCTAATATTAGGGTAGTTATTTTTAGGGGTGTCGGGGATAAAGCATTTGTTTCAGGAAGCGACATTCAACAGTTTGTTGATCTCAAAAAAAATGAAGCCTATGAAGTCGCTGTCGATCAGATCTTTGCCTCACTGCAACAACTCCCCATACCAACCATTGCCATGATTGAAGGGCTAGCTGTAGGCAGCGGTCTGTTAATTTCAACTGCTTGCGACTTTCGCGTATCCACTCCAGATGCCCGTTTTGGCATACCAGTAGCAAAGACTTTAGGAAACTGTTTATCGCCAAGCAATCTATCTTGGCTCGCAGCTCATTTAGGCGTTCCGACAGTCAAAAAAATGCTGTTGACTGCAGAACTGATCAAGGCATCAGAATTATTAGAGACGGGATTCTTGCATCAAATAGCAGCGTCTACGGAAATTGATTCTGCGACAAATACGCTGGCACATAAGTTAGCAACTCTTGCGCCGATTACTCAAAAAGCAAGCAAACTCACTCTAGCGCGCCTTCTTCAAAGCAATCTTCCAGACTGTACTGCGCTAATGCGTGAAACCTACAATAGCAATGACTTTAAAGAGGGGGTGAACGCTTTCTTGCAAGGTCGCTCACCGCAGTGGCTAGGACAATAAGTACCGCTCTTAGTCTAGCCCTTGGAATTTAAGAACTCCACGACCGTTTTTACAAATTGATCGGGTACCTCAACATGAGGTACATGACCCACATTTTCAATTGGAACCAATTTTGCATTCGGTATGGCCACCTGGGCTTTCTTGCCTAACTCAGGAAAATTACCCAAAGACTTCACTGCCTCCGGCGGCGCAAAGCGTCGGCCAAATACCGTACGGTCTTTTTGACCGATAACCAATAAGACTGGCATCTTTAATTGCGGTAAATCATTCACCACAGGCTTTTCTGCAATCATCTGATATGTCAAAACCGAAGTCTTTGCATAATCCGCATAGTCAGGGCCTTTTTGAACTCGCACGTAAACCTCTACAAACTTTTCATAGCTTGGTTGCCAGTTTGGAAAATAGCTCTGCAGAAAACGGCGATAGCTCGTTTCTGTTTGGGCCATCTCTAACCTGAGTAAGTCATCATTTTTCTGCGGGGGAATATCCTTGCTGTAATCCTCAAGCCCTAGAGGATTTTCGAGTACTAGTTTTTGTACGGTCTGCGGATATAGACGGGAAAAACGAATGCCCAGCATGCCACCCATGGAATTAGCAATCACTGCGACTCGTTGAATATTGAGGGACTTTAATAAAGCCTGGGTATTCAACGCTAAATCATCGAAGTGATATTCAACATCTGGCTTGGTAGATTTTCCAAAGCCAATCTGGTCAGGTGCTATTACGCGATAGCCGGCCTTAGACAGGCCCGCAATCGTTGGCGCCCAATAATCGCTGGAGAAATTCTTCCCATGAAACAAGAGTACTACACCCTTTGGCTTACCTAGTGCTGCTACATCCATATACATCATGCTAGCGGGCTGCCCTTGTAAAGAGGTCTTAAATTCTTTTAGAGGATATGGGTAAGGCCATTTACTGATGCGTAAATCTAAGGGGGTTGCGTTGGCATAAAGACTGACTGCGGGACTCACTACAGGACTCACTACGGGGGTTGAAGATGCGTGTTCAGAGCTAGCGCATGAAATCAAGAAGATGGGCGCGGCTATCGTCGCACAAAGCAGCGCCATTTTCTTGATTAGAATTTTCATTGCTCTCAAGTTCTTTCGTATTTAAGTAATTTTTGTTTTTAAGTTCGCTAGGCCAGCAACACTGCCCTCGAGAACATCACCCTTTTTCACGGGACCCACTCCCGCTGGAGTTCCAGAGAAAATCAAATCGCCTGGTTCCAAAGTAAATAAGGTGGAGAGATAAGCAATTGTGTCTGGAACATTCCAAATAAGTTGATTAAGATCACCCTCTTGGCGAACTTCTCCATTGACCAATAACTTGACGGCGCCTTGAGTAGGATGACCACATTGAGCTACTGGAGTAATCTCACCACAAGGGGCAGATTGATCAAATGCCTTGCCGGTATCCCAAGGACGCCCCATTTTCTTGGCTTCGCCTTGAAGATCGCGCCTAGTCATATCTAAACCTACCCCGTATCCATAAACGTGCTCTAGGGCTTTATCGGCGGCAATATTCGCGCCACCCTTCCCAATCGCAACTACCATCTCAATTTCGTGATGCACATCGCTCGATAGACTTGGGTATGCCATCTCTTTTCCATCTGTGACAATTGAATTGGCGGGTTTCATAAAAAAGAATGGTGGCTCACGATCGGGATCGTGACCCATCTCACGCGCATGATCAGCATAGTTACGTCCCACGCAATAAATGCGATTGACTGCGAAGCGGCGACTATCACCTGTTACAGGCAGTGAAATAACTGTTGGTGGATCAATCACGAATGCTGAGGACATAACAACCTTTCTAAGAATTTTTGATGAATATCTGCTTTATTTCTGGTGTCTAGAAGTATGACGCAATTTCAACAACAGGATGCTGAGAGCCAAGGCAAAAGTCATGGAATTAGCCAGAATGAGGGGCCACTTTTCGATAATGAGGCCATATACCAGCCACAAACCTACCCCACCCGTAAATAGGGAATACATCCCCAATGAAATCCCCGATAGATCCCTAGTGCGCCAAGAACGGATGGCCTGCGGCAAAAAGGCAATCGTCGTTAAAAATGCAGCGCAATAGCCAATAATCTCGATTTGGTGCGGCTCTAGAGTCATTTGTCCATTGTAGTTAGAGAAATTTGCAAATCATTGACGCAGCGCATGAATTTATATTCTGTAGATAATAGAAAATCGTAACTCAACTCACCATTAAAAATACAACATGAGACATCCCATTATTAAGGGCCTAGGCCTACTCCTTTGTAGCAGCTTAATCAGCGCTCCGCTGATTGCGCAAACCAATACCACTGCAATCAAAAGCTATCCCGACAAACCCATTAAGCTGGTAATTCCATATCCACCGGGTGGAGCAACCGACGTCATCGGACGAATCATGGCGCAAGAGTTATCCAAATCGCTGAACCAACAAGTGATTCCCGACAATCGTGCAGGCGATAGCGGCAATATCGGTGCCGATATGGTTGCCAAGTCACCGGCCGATGGCTATACCCTGTTAATGGGAGCCCTCACATCACACTCTATCAATGCCAATCTAGATAAAGACAAGATCAAATACAACCTAGAAAAGGATTTCACTCCTGTTGATGTAGTGGGAGTCGTCCCGCTTGTGTTTGTAGTCAACCCTTCAGTTCCCGTAAAGAATATGAAAGAGTTCATCGCCTATGCAAAAGCTAACCCAGGCAAGCTTACATTCGCTTCATCTGGTGCTGGCGCCCCACAACGCCTTGCGATGGAAATGTTTCGCTATCAACTTGGCCTAGATTTATTGCATGTACCCTATAAAGGTAGCGGTCCAGCGATGACCGATTTAGTGGGTGGGCAGGTGTTGACGATGTCTGAGACCGTTCCTGCAGCCTTACAATTTATTCAGTCTGGTCAGTTAAGGCCTCTTGCGGTAACCACTGCTAAACGTATTAGCCAACTACCCGACGTGCCCACAGTCACTGAGGCTACTGGCTTGCCGAACTTTGACGTAGTCAGTATGTTTGGCATTTTGGCTCCAGTAGGTACGCCTAAACCAATCATTGATAAGCTCAGCGGGGATATCAAAATCATCTTGCAACGTCCTGAGGTTCAAGAGCGGATGTTGGCGGCTGGAGTATATGTGAACTTCCTATCCCCAGCAGACTCCAGTAAACGGATTACACGCGAAATGAATATGTGGAGCAAGGTGATTAAAGACGCCAACATCAAGCCTGATTGAGGCTGCCGGTATCTAATTTAATGGAACAGAGAAAATCGCTTTGAGCGTTAATGAATCTGTGCTGTTAGAAAAGCCTTTACCTACTCCAGCCTGAAAAGAGAGCGGTTTGCCATCGTAGTACATCATCAAGAAACCCATTTGCTGGGTATTTTGATAATTGATTGGCTGATTAATTTGATTCAGATTGGAGTAGTACTCAACCCCCAGAGCCAACTCTGGGGTTACCTCTCTTGATAGGCGTGTAGCCGTGGAAAAATAGGGCGCTTGATGCACATAAGGCTGTGAAAGCGGCATATCTATAATTGGATTGAAAGAGAAAAGCCACTCATCAAAATGCTTGCCGATAATGAAACGCATTTCACTGTTATACCTAGACTCATCAAACTGCGGTTGTACGTTAGCCAATTCTAGATTTGCGCCTGCAAAAAAAGAGTCGCCCTTATCTTCGCGTATTGGCAACCACTTCATGCGGACTTTAGTGGCAGCATATTGAAACTTGTTGTCATAGTTAACATAAGAGATATACAAACCAGCCTCGAGGTCATGGCCAAGACCATAAGCAAACTCTGGCGTTACCCGCACGCCATTATTACTCATTACCTCCCCTGGATAAGAGGAGCCCTGAATGCCTCGGGGAGTGCTATTGAGGTGAAGCTCGACACTAGCCTCACCCTTAGCATTAATTTCGTCATCGTAAACCTGAATTTCATCTTGCAACACCGCCATACTGATGGAAGGCAAAAGCAAGAATAAAGCTAACAGCAAGCCTTGGATAAGTGCTTTGATTGAAGGTCGAGCTTGCATCTGCATGATGCGTGAGTTTAACAATGATTAAGGTTTTTTGACGCGCTCGCTCCAAAGTTGCCAAGGGCGACCGATGGTTTTCTCAATAGTCTCTTGCGCCGTGACGGCTTCACCAGGGCTAAGGTACTGCACCTGCCCCATCTTCATTGCCTCAGCCTGAATACTGGCATTCTGAATCGCATAAATAGTCCTAAATACAGCTTTCTTGATCGAATCTGCACCTGCGGCATACCCATGACCGCGCATCAACACAAAATACTGTAAGCCCATGGTCTTAGATAAGGCATCGCCTAACTCCACATTACTAACAAACATATCCGTATCTGGATTAGGCTTGGCAAAATTACGAATCTCGAAAACAGGTGCGCCCTCACCCAAGAATGCGCTCATGTGATAAACCGGCTTAAGACTAACTCCAGTTAGACCATAAGGAAGCACTGGGGAAGCATGGCCATGAATCACCGAATTAATATCTGGACGATTTTTAAGAACACCACTATGAATGTAACGCTCGCCGTAAGCTACTCGAGTATCGCCATTTAAGGCTTTACCGTTCATGTCAAATTCCATGATGTCTTCAACCTTAACTACCGAGGGCGCAACACTTCTCGCCAGAAAGAATGTATTGGGATTGGCTGGATTACGAACACTAATGTGACCATACCCATCTACTGCATTCTGGTCGTACAAGATATGATTTGCTAGAACAAGCTCTTCAACCGCCGTCTTGACGGCTGGATTTTGATCCATCTGCTCCTGAACGGGAGCAGCGTCAACCCGAGTAATAAAGAAAATCAGAAACGCAGTAAGCAATCGAATGTGCATTATTCCACCTTGCCGATCTTTTTGACAACCTCACCCATCTGAGCTGATTCTTTATCCCAATAGGTTTTAAATTCAGGCGCATCCATATATTGAATTGGACTTCCAGCGCCGTTAATGACAGCGCGAACACGCTCATCATTTGCGGCTTGTTTTGCGGCTTCACGTAATTTATTTGTTATGTAGTCAGGGGTTGCACTAGGCACAAATAAACCGGCCCATTGAGAAAACTCTATCTTCACACCCATTTCCTTAAAGCTCGGTATATCAGGCATGCTGGCCAACCTTCCATCGCCCCAGTGAGCCAAAGCACGAACCTTACCTGCCTTAATTTGCTGAACGATAGAAGAAGGCCCTGTAGCAATGGCATCTACCTGCCCTCCAAGTAAGCCCACAATGGCTGGTCCCGCACCTGTATAAGGAATATGCACCATATAGAACTTCTCGGAAGATTTGAGCATCTCCATTGGCACATGCATTGTTCCGTAGTTGCCTGACGAACCGAAGTTGTATTTGCCTGGATTGGCTCGCATTGCCGCCACAAAAGATTTGTAGTCCCCCCAAGGGCTATCTGCTCTAACCACCAAAACCGTTGGGTCTGCTGTAAAACGAGCAATGGGTTTCAGTTGGTTAAGCTGAAATGATTGCTCTCTACCAACGATCTTATCCGCCTCAGGAATAATCGATATAGAAGACAAGGCCATCAAAATAGTGTAACCATCAGGCTTGGATTTAGCTACTGCAGCCATACCAATGCCACCGCCAGCCCCAGCTTTATTTTCCACTATCACTGGTTGACTCAAACTACGAGAAAGGGCTTCTGCTACTGGTCTACCTACGGTATCCGCAACCCCGCCTGGGGGAAACGGGACAACCATAGTGATGGGTTTCGTAGGCCAAGCATCTTGGGCTTGGACGTAAGTACTCTGACAGAGCAAATTGACCCATAACAAGGCAGAGATTGGAATGGCTAGATATTTTTGCCTCATTTTTTGTCTCTAATACGTAATTTAGTTATTATTTATGATCTTTATCCTACTACAAGATTCATCACAATAAACAGGGGTTGGCGTAGACAAAACCCTGCCGGAGATAGCAATCATGAAATATGCAGCATTTGTTTTGACTAAAGAACCCACCAAAACTCGCGTGGGAATTGTTTCTGCTGACGGCAATACAGTTCAAGAGCTCGATTTAGGTATTGATGTTAGCGAGGATGGGATCGTGGCTATCCTCAAATCTGACCTAGCTGGGAAATTACCACAACCCATTTCTACCCATGCGTTTAGTGATATTCGTCTTCTTGCCCCTGTTCCAAGACCACGCCGTAATATTTTCTGTGTTGGGAAAAACTACCATGAACATGCTAAGGAATTTTCTAACAGTGGATTTGATGGCAGCGCTAAACCTGGCGAAGATATTCCAAGCCATGCAATTTTCTTCACAAAGCCACCGGAGTCTGTAACTGGACCCAATACTAATGTCATCATTCCAACTGCAGTATCAACTTGCATTGATTACGAAGCGGAACTCACTATTGTGATTGGCAAGGGCGGCAAGGGGATTAGTGAAGCAGATGCCATGAAGCATGTATGGGGTTACACAGCAATCAATGACGTGACTGCACGTGATTGGCAGCAAAGACATAAGCAATGGTTTTTAGGTAAAAGTTTTGACACCTTCTGCCCGATGGGTCCTTGGGTTGTTACAGCAGATGAAGTTGATGCGGAAGACATTTCCGTTAAATGCTGGGTCAATGGCGAATTACGTCAAAACTCGAATACCAAAGATCTGATCTTTGACATCCCCAATATGATTGCAACCGTCTCTGCAGGTATTACGCTCTACCCTGGCGATCTGATTGCCACTGGAACGCCTGTAGGTGTTGGTATTGGCTTTAAACCTCCCAAGTATTTAGTCAACGGTGATGTGGTGGTGGTTGAGATGGGCGGTATTGGAAAACTAGAGAACACTTTTATTGCCCAATAAACTCCATTAAGCGATTGAGTCGATTAGCTATTCAAGCATAAGAAAAGCCACCCTGAGGTGGCTTTCTTTTTTATGCAATCCTATAAAGATTAAGCCAAAGTGAACTTCAGTTCTCCGAGCTTTTCTACTGAACTGACAATCTTGTCGCCTTTTTTCAGCCACACCTGCTTGTCTTTTGGCATACCAGCGATGACGCCTTGAGGTGTGCCAGTGAAAACAATATCCCCTGGCTCTAGTGTCCAGTAGGTGCTAATATAAGACAACATTTTTTGAGTGTTGTGAATAAAGTCTGCGGTATTTGAGTTCTGACGCAACTCACCATTTACCCATGTCTTCACCTGAAGCTTATTTGGGTCACCCACCAAGTCAGAAGTAACAAAGTAAGGCCCAATTGGTGCGTATTGGTCTAATGTCTTGCCAATCATCCATTGCCCACTCGGCAACTCCAATTGCAAATCACGTGATGAGAAATCATTTGAGGTGCAATAACCTGCCACATAATCCAAAGCAGCTGATTCAGGAACGTTACGCATCTGCTTGCCAATAACAATCAATAGCTCAGTCTCATAATCTAGCTTATACGAGACTGATGGTGGTGGAATTTGTAATAAACAGTTATGGGACGTAAGACTATTGTTGTACTTATTAAAGAGTGGCGGTACTCGTGGGTGAGCCATACCAACCTCATCGGCATGCGCACGGTAATTCAAACCAACGCAAACTATCTTTCCAGGGTTTTTAAATAGACGCCCAAAAGTAATATCAGACTCTTTCAAGTAGGGCACACCAGACATATCAGCACTGGCAACTACTTTATTAAATCCTGCTGCATTACCCTCTTGTAATAATTGGTCCAAGGTTACGGGCGCTGCTATCTTCATTTTCTTAGCGACAGCACGAACATCGATTACGCCTTTGGGGGTTACTACGCCCAAGGTTTCTGTGCCATCCGCATTTTGAAGCGAGAGAATTTTGCTATTTCTGACCATTTCACGAGGGCCGGAATAGATCTCTCCTCCCCAGACTGAAGTAGGATGGGCTGAAGCCTCCTGCATTACACCCATGGTAGAGGCTGCTACTAAACCCGCTCCAGCAGCTGAAGCGGTTTTCATAAATTGACGTCGAGAACTCATCTATATCTCCTATTGTTGTTATCTATTTTTTAAACACAAAAGGAATATTACTGCACCTATTTATGCGGTGCCGCAACAAATAAACGGAGATGAATCAACCTAGGCCCAGGAAAATGGCTAGGCGATAGGTAATAAAGGAGGCGATATAGGCCAGGCCAAATAAGTAACTCAACATGATGATCGGAATCTTCCAACCACCCGTTTCCCGCTTCACCGCTGCAATGGTGGATAGACACTGAGGTGCAAATACAAACCAAGCCAGCAAAGACAATGCAGTAGCCAAAGACCATCCGCTGGAAATCAAAGGAATTAGAGCATCAGCAGCATTAATGCTCGAGCTAGATAATGCATAAACCGTCGCCAAAGAACTTACCACCACTTCGCGAGCTGCCATACCAGGCACTAATGCAATACTAATTTGCCAATTAAATCCAATAGGTGAGAACACATGGGCCAAGGCCTGCCCAATCATTCCAGCAAAACTGTATTGAATGGCTGAGCCCGTTGCTCCATCAGGCGGAAGTGGAAAGCTAGATAAGATCCACAAACCGATCGTCATTGTCAAAATAATGCCGCCAACACGGCGTAAAAATATTTCTGCGCGCTGCCATAAACTAATCGCTAAATTACCGATGCGTGGCAAGTGATAACTAGGCAACTCCATCATGAGCGCATTCATCCGAAATTGCTCACTAGTAAACCGTTTCAGAATCCAAGCAACTGCCATCGCCCCTAAAATTCCTGCAAGATAAAGCAAGAACAGTACAAGGCCTTGCAAATCAATCCCAGCCCATAGTTTTTGCTCCGGAATGAAAGCGGAAATCAATAAGGCATAAACCGGGAGCCGCGCAGAACACGTCATCATGGGCGCAATAAGAATCGTCACCATGCGATCTCGAGCGTTCGAGATACTTCTCGTAGCCATAATTCCAGGGATGGCACAGGCAAAACTAGATAGCAGAGGAATAAACGATCTGCCAGATAAGCCTACCGACCCCATCACCCTATCTAGCAGGTAAGCAGCCCTGGGTAGGTAACCAGATTCTTCAAGCAACAAAATAAAGAAGAACAGAATCAAAATTTGCGGCAAGAAAATCACCACGCCGCCTAAGCCCGCCAAAATTCCATTGATTAGTAAGCTGCGCAACCAACCATTAGGCACAAACTCAACGAGTTGACCGCCAAGGTATTCCACGACACCCTTAATAAGGTCCATGGGTACTATTGCCCAGCTAAAGACTGCCTGAAAAATGCAAAAGAGTAAGCCAACCAAAATGATGGGGCCCAAAACAGGATGCAACAATATCGCATCCAAACGATCACTTAACTGATCAGGGATGATTTGATCCAGCTTCAGGTTTTGCAGAATTCTTTGGACCTGAATGTTATCGGTTTCTGTATGGGCAATATGAGAGGCAACATTTTCGAGAGTGGTATCACTTGCGCCGGTGCGTAAGCCATCCAAATTACGCCAATCTAAATTTGATAAAAACTGCTTGATCTCATCAGCACCATTAGATTGAATCCCAATACTAGTTAGCACTGGTAGTCCGAGTTCATTTGATAAGGCAATTGTGTCGATCTGCAAGCCCTGGCGCTTAGCGATATCTAACATATTCAGGACCACAACGCAGGGTAAACCTAGGCGCTTGGCTGCTAATACTAAGCGCAGGTTTCGACGCAAATTCATGGCACTCAAAACGCAGATCACTAAATCGGGACGCTTTTCACCTTCCGCCCTACCAAGCAATACATTGCAAGTCACTTTCTCATCAAGCGATCTGGGATAAAGGCTGTACGCACCCGGTAAATCGAGAACACGAATATTTTTACCAGACTCAAGGGTTAGACTCCCTTCCTTGCGCTCAACAGTTACGCCCGAATAGTTAGCAACCTTCTGTCGACTGCCAGTGAGTAAATTGAATAAAGCTGTTTTACCGCAATTGGGATTACCCAATAACGCAACGAGTGGCTCACTCGAGTAAAAATGAACTTTAGCTTCAGACATGCGGGACAGACTCAACTGTAATCATGCGCGCTTCTGATTGGCGCAATGCAAAAGTCGAGGCACCTACGCGAACCATATAAGGGCCCTTGCCTAAAAGACCTTTGCGCAATACCGTCACCTGCTCACCGGGTAGAAAGCCAATATCTTCCAGTTGCCCCTTGATTTGAGGGGCACCCTTGGGGGCATTAATGTCACTAACGCGATAAAGACTGCCTAAGTCGACTTGGTCTAAATTCATGCAATATGCTTTTTTGCTTGTATATGAGCCATTATAACGATAAATGAGAATGAATATCATTCGTTTAAAGAGGTATGTCATCAGCAATAATGGGACATTTATGCCAATTTAGGCTTGATCCAAAACAAAAAAGGCATGATTAATGGATACTGTTGGACAGCCCATTTATGATATTTAGACATGTATTTACCAAAACATTTTTCAGTTGAAGATCCTGCAGTACTGGCACAACTAATTTCCGAATACCCTCTTGCCACCATTGTTGGTAATGTAGACGGTTGTCTTGAAATCAACCACCTCCCACTGATGTTAAGTACCGACAGAACCAAGCTTTATGGACATGTCGCCAGAATGAACCCACTTACCAAGGTAGCAAGCAGTAGTAATACATCCGTGACTGCAATCTTTAATGGGCCTAACGCATACATCAC
Source organism: Burkholderiaceae bacterium (assembly GCA_947380285.1). Next base: position 15,165 of record CANCQD010000036.1, read on the forward strand.
CCCCTCCTGGTATCCCACCAAACAAGAAAGTGGAAAAGTAGTTCCTACTTGGAACTACGCTGCTGTTCATGCAGAAGGTAGCATTAAGTTAATCGATGATCCACAATGGATCAGAGCACACGTCTCACAAATGACGCAGATTCATGAGCCTACCTATGAATCCACATGGAAGCTAGAAGATGCGCCTGAGGAATATGTGCAAACCATGCTCAAAGCCATCATCGGCATTGAGATAAAAATAGAAAAATTCATTGGCAAATTTAAGCTTAGCCAGAACCGCGCTGCTCAAGACTATGACGCGGTTGCGGAGAAGCTCAGTAAGTCTCCCAAAGAAGCCTTACGAGAAATGCTTCAATACATGAGAGCACCTGAGTAGTGAATACTTAAGGCGTGCTGTAACCGTATTTTTGTAAGATCATTTTGGCTTGGGATCCCTGCATAAAGCGATATAAATCAACTGCCTCTTGAGGCGCGCCCTTGATTAGCACCATGCGCTGCTGAATAGGCTCATATAGCCTTGGATCGACTAATAAGAAACTCGTTTGTTTACCGAGTCCAGGTGACTTGGCTAAAGCCAAAGCAGTAAACCCAAGATCGGCAGCACCGCTTACTACGTACGTTGTAGCGGCACCGATATTGTCTGCATAAACCAGCTTATCTTTAGCGAGATCCCAGAGTCCCTCTGTTTTTAAATACTGCACTGCCGCTCTCCCATAGGGAGCCAGCTCAGGTTTTGCAATGGCTACTTTATTGGCCATTGCAATGGCTTTGGACATTTCTGTTTTGCCACCTGATAAATTGATGCCAGAAGATGTTTTAGCAATGATGGCTAGCTTACCAATGGCGTAGACAGAACCTTCGTCCAGCGTCTTGCCATTTTTATACAACTCCAGCGGAAAATGCTCATCAGCAGCAATAAATAAATTAAATGGCGCCCCATTCATAATTTGCGTGGTGAAATTACCCGAAGAGCCATAAACCACCCTCATCTCGGGTCGACCTGTAGATTTAAATACAGTAACTATCTCCGCAAAGGCATCTTTCATATTGGCAGCTACAGCAATAGTCGCGACTTGTGCAAATACGCTGCTAGTAAATAAGAAGCATGTTGCTAATAAAGTAAGAATCCGCATGGTCATATGGAATTCATTCTAGCGGATACATTCAACTTTGACGATCCAAATAGAAGCTACAGCCAATCCTGTATTTGCCTATTGAGGCTAACTGCTTTATATCCCAGCGTCTCTCCAGATGCGCTCCGTATCTTACGAATCAATTTCGAAGACTCCGATTGGGTAGCCATTTCTTTATTCATCGCAATGAAGAAAATTTCATCTTTGAGTGGCACAAATCCCAAACCATTTTCCAGGGCAATATTCTTTACACCCAAACCCACGTCTGCCTTACCAGCCAAAATAGCATTGGCAACGGCTGAGTGAGTAAATTCCTCAGCCACATAGCCATTAATCTCCGACGGATCAATGCCATCCTCCATGAGTAATGTATCCAATAAGAGCCGAGTACCAGAGCCAATCTGTCGATTAATAAAACGCACTTTTTTTCCAACCAAATCTTCTATAGAGCGAATATTCAGAGGATTTCCCTTCTTCACAATTAATCCCTGAGTTCGCTTCATGACTGGGTATATCTGAATGTCATTTTTTGATAAGCGCTGATAAATTGCTTTTGAGCTCTTCTGATCGGAGACATGATATCCAGCAATATGCGCCTCGTTATTCAACAATCTCTCCAAAGACTCTCCCGAACCAGCAATTTTTAAATCTATCCCCATCACTTCTCCAGCTGCTTTTTGAATCACTGAATCACTACTAGAGAAAAATTTCCAACGAAGACTTTCTGACTTTTGTATTTTCTTAATTTCCTTGAGCAGAATGTCATGGTATTGAGCGTCATGCTTTAGATATCCTGCCTGCATATCCTCAATAAACTGAATCAAAAAGGTACCAAATTCAGTTAGTTCAGATCCATGACCCTTAGTTCGAATCATCAAGGGCACGCCTAAGGCATCTTCGACCTGATTCACTTTGCCCCAGGCACCCCTATAAGAAGTGCCCGATTTTTTGCTGGCAACTACCAAAGAACTTCCTCGGCCAATATCCTTGAGCAATTGAGAGAGCCAGATCAGATCTACGGAGCTCTTTCCATCTGCGTGGGTTTTAACAATAAGGGTTGGGCGCACTTCAATTTGCATATGTAATCTTTTGCATATTCAATAAGTATTAATGTATGCGATCATAGACTTTTAATCAACCAATTAGAGTGCAGCAATGAAAAAAATGATTCGCAGACTTCTTCTCACCCTCCTAGCCACCCTTTCAATCACATCACTTCAGGTGTACGCACAAGAGAAAAGTATTGTGGTTTCATCCACCACCTCCACTGAGCAATCTGGTCTTTTCAATTACATGCTCCCTATTTTTAAGATGAAGACTGGTATTGAAGTCAAAGTAGTTGCGGTCGGTACTGGCCAAGCATTGGACATTGGTCGCCGTGGGGATGCGGATGTCGTGTTTGTTCATGACAAACCTGCCGAAGAGAAATTTGTTGAAGAAGGTTATTCAACTAAGCGTTATGAAGTGATGTACAACGACTTTGTCCTGATTGGGCCTAAATCTGATCCAGCAAAAATCGGTGGTGGCAAAGATATTCAGGTTGCACTTCAGAAAATTGCTGTAGCACAAGCACCATTTGTTTCCCGCGCAGATAAAAGCGGTACGCATGCAGCAGAGCTACGCTATTGGAAAGGTGCTGGGATTACCCCTTCTTCCAGCCAATCCTGGTACAAAGAAACTGGCTCAGGCATGGGGCCTGCTCTCAATACCGCCTCAGCAATGAACGGCTATATCTTGGCCGACCGTGGAACCTGGCTGAGCTTTAAGAATCGTGGAGACCTCGTGATATTAGTTCAAGGTGATCCGAAGTTATTTAATCAGTACGGCGTGATGTTAGTAAATCCCGCGAAATTCCCCCATGTGAAAAAAGCACAAGGTCAAGAATTTATCGATTGGCTCATCTCTAAGAATGGACAGGACGTCATTGCCAGTTACAAGATTGATGGCGAACAACTCTTCTTCCCGAATGCTAAGAAGTAATCGAAATGAAAAATCAGAAATCCCTAATCACCTTCAAGACTCTCGTTGCTAGTGTTGCTCTTAGTATGGGAGTGCAAATTACCATGGCACAAACCAATCCAATAAAACCAGAAGCAATTTACGGCCAAGGAAATCAAAGCTTTACATTGGCTACAGGCAGTCCAGGTGAATTAGGGCTTCTGCAAGCCCTTGGTGAAGCGTTTGATAAAAAAGAAGGTGCTCGCTTAATCTGGATTAAAGCGGGCAGCGGCGCCTCTCTAAATTTACTCAAAACCGGACAGGTGGATATGATCATGGTGCATGCACCTGATGCGGTCAATAAGGCCATTGCTGAGGGATGGGCGACCAGCCGCACACTGATTGGTTCTAACGAGTTTTACATTGTTGGACCTAAAAGCGACCCGGCGAATATTAAAACAGCAAGCAGCGGCGCAGACGCTTACTCCAAGATAGCAAAAGCAAAGGCCAATTTCATTTCTAGAGGGGATAAATCTGGCACGCACCAGAAGGAAATGGATATCTGGAAAAAAACGGACATCACTCCAGAAGGTAGTTGGTATATCGTTACCAACGACTTCATGACGGCATCGCTTAAAAAAGCCAATACCGAGAATGCCTACTTCATGACTGATAGCAGCACCTGGGTTGCCGAAAAGGATATTGCACCCAATCTGGTGATTTTGTACCGCGGGGATAAGTTCTTGGTAAATACCTATGACGCTCTAGCGGCACCTGTTGGCAGTTCCCCAAATCGCGATATAGCCGTGAAATTCATTCAATTTGTCGCCTCAAATGAAGGTCAGACAATTATTCGCAATTATGGAAAGTCCAAATATCAAGAGCCTCTTTATAATGATGCTGCATATGCCAAGCAATACGTTCATTAGGAGAAATCATGGAACTCAAAGTTAAACTCAGCGCACGTAACACCCTTAACGGAAAAGTAGTGGAGCTCAAAATGGGTCAGACCACTTCTCATGTAAAGCTTGATATCGGAGGGGGTCATATTGTGACTGCGTCTATCACCAATGAAGCGGTTGATGAACTCAACCTCAAGGTTGGAGATCAGGCTTGGGCAGTTATCAAAGCTTCTGATGTCATGATTGCCAAGAGTGCATAAATTATCGCTCCATCTATTTGGAGTGGTCTAGATATAAAAAAGCCCGCATCTGCGGGCTTTTTTATTACTGGTGTACTACCCAGT
>CANCQD010000037.1 GCA_947380285.1 Burkholderiaceae bacterium
CAGCACCAGCGGCACCAGCAGTTTCTGCTTGCGCAAATGCATTTTGAGCAAGCGTTGGTGAAAATGCGAGGACTAAGCTAGCTAAGGTTGCTAGGAATAATTTGGAGATTTTCATAATTTACTCAGTAGAAGTGAATGGAGATGCGTAATCTTTTTACAGCTTTAATCTTATCAAATAATAGAGCTTTTGTACTAAAAATTACAGCTATTTATTTGCATGGAATTAATAAAAAAGTGATATTAATCATATATTTAAGGATTATAGCTATCTATTATTTAATTCATTTCCTTGAATTAAATACATTAGGGGACCAAAGAAAGGAAAAGATATTCAAAAAAGATGATTAAATGGACTATGCCTTGAAGTAGGGTAGTTCTACCAATGGCCAGGGTTAATGCGCCAATAAAGAAACTTAAGTACATCAAGACCATATTGAGATCGCTAATACCCAAGCTGAGAGGAAGATTAAAAAAGATCGCAATCGCCGCTACCGTGGGAATGGTTAATCCAATACTGGCTAATGCAGAACCTAAGGCTAAGTTCAAACTGCTTTGCAGGCGATTCGCTTTTGCTGCTCTAGCAGCAGCAAATCCCTCGGGCATCAATACCAAAAGTGCAATGGCGATACCGACAATGGTTTTGGGTGCGCCAGCGGCGTCTACCGCTTTCTCAATTGTGGGACTTAGTAATTCTGCAAGACCTACAACAGTAATCAATGAAAGAATCAATAGTACTGCGCTCACACCGGTCTTTAGATTGCTAGGCTTTAGGGCATGAACATTCTGATCAGTCTTCTTCTCTTTCGTTTTTGGAAGGTAATAGTCTCTGTGCGTGACAGTTTGAAAGAATAAAAATGCAATGTAGAGGGCAAATGAAGCAATGCCGGCAAAGGCTAATTGACTCCTAGTAAAGTCAGGTCCAGGGGTACTCACAGTGACGATTGGCATCACCAAAATGAAGGTGGCTAATGCAGTGAGTACGGCTAAAGCAGAGTTGGTTCCTTCATTACGAAAACTCATTTCATGATGAGTAAGACCGCCCAAAAAGATACATAAACCAATTACCCCATTAATCACAATCATGACGGTTGCAAACACGGCATCGCGTGCAATAAATTCTGATCCATCGTGGCCTGTGAGCATCATCGAGATAATTAATGACACTTCAATAATTGTGACGCTAATGGAGAGCACTAAGGTGCCATAGGGCTCTCCGGTTTTATGGGCTATAACTTCGGCATGGTGAACGGCGGAAAGGACTGCCCCAATGAGCGTTATGCCCATAAGAATAATGAACCATGTTTGGCTAAGTAGAGCTGTCATATGTTTGTTTATAGGGGGTAGATAAGTGTGTACTGGAAAATCAGGTTAAGCTATAGTCAATCAGCACTAGGGGTAAATTTTAGCCCGTGCAAATTCTTCATAATGAGAGTGTATAGCTATCCATGAAAGCCATTATTTTATTTGGTCACGGAGCGCGTGATCAGCGTTGGCGCGAGCCTTTTGATCGCTTGGTCTCGCTTTGGCAGGAGCAATATCCTGATGCTCCTGTGGAGCTGGCTTTTTTGGAAATGATGCAACCTTCATTAGAGCAAGCAGTTACTACCTTAAACGCTAAAGGCGCTAGCGATGTGACGATCGTACCGGTTTTCTTTGGTCAGGGTGGGCACCTCAGAAATGATTTTCCTGTGTTGCTTGAAGAGTGCCGGGCTAAGTTTCCTGGTGTTCAACTACGCGCGACGAGCGCCGTGGGTGATGACTTGGCTGTCTTGCAGGCCATTGTCGATTTCGGAGCTAGCGCTTTGTAAGTCTTGTTCTGGTGATCGGCTTCTTAAGGCCTCACCAATCATGATTAAGGCTGGTGAGCCGCTATCGAACCACTGATCCGCTTGACCAGTTGCTAGCTCTTGTAATGTGCTGGTCCACAAGCGCTCGCGTGCGGTGCTCACTGCTTCCAAAATATGTACAGGGGTGTCGCTCCTCTGATTAGGGCTTTGCTCAATCAATTGCTGAGCGATGCGGGCGGCATCTTTACGACCCATGTAATAAACCAATGTATCAGCACTAGGATTCGATATTGGCCCCATGGATTGAGCGTGAGGAATATTCTCAGTGCCCTGCGATAGGGTTATAAATGCAACGCTACGAGAGACGCCACGCAATGTTAGTGATTGTTGAATGCTAGCGGCACCAGCTAAGGCAGCAGTAATGCCTGGTACCACTTCAATCCCAATACCTGCTTGCTTCAGGGTCTGAATTTCTTCATCAGCACGACCAAAGAGCATCGGGTCTCCGCCCTTCAGGCGAACAATAACTTGATGCTTTTGCGCAGCATCCACTAAACGCTTATTAATAAATTGCTGTGCTGAAGAAAGCTTGCCACAACGCTTGCCCACTTCAACCAGAATAGCTTGAGGGCAGAGAGTCAGTATCTCTGGGTCAACTAAGGCGTCATAAAAAATAATATCTGCCTGCGCTAAGAGCTTAGCGCCACGCACGGTAATGAGATCAACTGCTCCAGGTCCAGCACCAACCAAATACACTTTTCCTAGTGTATTTTTGGTCTCGTTGTTCTCAGTGTTGGCAATGGTCACGATGACTGTTTTATGCAGTTACTGCAGCACGTGTAGTTCTTAGTCCACGCCAACTGTTTTGGGTGGTCACTGTATATAAATAAAACTGCTTTAATGCAAGTTCTAATGGTTGATCTGAGCGCAATGCAAAGCTATCAAATCCAACACGAGCGCCTTGTAGCAGTTGATCAATAAGCACATCACCAATAGCACGGATCTCACCAGTCCATTGAAAACGGTCTCTGAGTAGGGCTGCTGTACTAAAGCTTCTACCATCCCTAAAAATAGGAAAGTGAGCGGCTATTAAGGGCCATATTGCTTTGCCAGCGTTAATAACATCAGCATGCTTGAGAATGTCATCATCCGTTGCAAACCAAACTCCAATCTGACCGTTCTGGGATTTTGCAATGACATCTGCTTCATGATGATGTTCTAACCACCAAGTAAATGGTACCAACACTTTATGAGCGCCATGCTCTAAATCAGGTAATCCACCTTCATCTTGGCTACCGATCCATACTTGCCATTTATTTTCAGCAAGTGAGGGTTTGCCATCTTTTGGAAAATGCAAAATGGATTGATGTGAAGTAATGTTGTTTAGGCTCATGCGACTTCTCCATGGGCTTCTTTATCTTTTTTCTTGGCGTTCTTGTATGCCGCCTCTTTAAATGGTGTTACACCTAAGCGACGATAAGTCTCAATGAAAGGCTCATCACTATTACGCTGAGCAACATAAGTATTGATGATGTTGGTCATCACATCAGGAATCTCATCAGCATAAAAAGAAGGCCCGATGACTTTACCAATCGACGCATTATTACCTTGCTCGCCACCGAGTGTAATTTGATACCACTCTTCACCATCTTTATCCACACCTAAAACGCCAATATTACCAACGTGATGGTGACCGCAAGAGTTGATGCAGCCAGAGATATTCAAGCTGATGTCACCTAGATCAAATAGGTAATCAAGATCATCAAAGCGTTCCTGAATAGCCTTAGCAATCGGTAATGATTTTGCATTGGCGAGTGAGCAGAAGTCACCACCTGGGCAAGCAATGATGTCGGTGAGAAGTCCGACATTCGGTAACGCTACTTTTTGCTTTTTGGCTTCTTGCCAGAGCTCATATAACTTCGCTTGCTCAATATCAGCAAGTACGAGGTTTTGCTCATGGGTGACGCGCAGTTCACCAAAGCTATATTTGTCGGCCAAATCGGCAATTGCATACATCTGCGCTGTAGTAGCATCTCCGGGGGCAACAGTTCCATGGGGCTTGAGTGACAGAATAACGCTTGCATAGCCTGGCACCTGATGAGGTTTAACGTTACGTTCTAACCAACGAGTAAAAGCAGCCTTGTCAACCTCGTTTGCTTGGTTAATAAGCTGCTCAGATGTGAGGGCTGGCAAGTTTTTATAGTTTGGTTTTGTAAAGTGCTTAGCAATACGTTCCCACTCGGCTTGAGTGAAGTTGTCATCACCATTCTTAATGTGTGCCCATTCACCTTCAACTTGGCGAGCAAACTCTTCTGGACCTAAAGCCTTGACTAAAATCTTGATGCGCGCTTTATAGAGGTTATCTCTTCTTCCAAAGCGGTTATATACACGCAGAAGAGCAGTGAGATAGCTTGGCAATACATTCCAAGGAAGACCTTGTTTAATGAGTGAGCCCAAGATAGGCGTGCGACCCATACCTCCGCCTGCATAAATATCAGCAGTTAAATTGCCGGCAGCATTTTTCTTGAGTTCAATGCCAACGTCATGGCAAAGCAGTACGGTGCGATCTTCTTTGGCACCATTCACTGCAAACTTAAACTTGCGCGGCAAGTGCGCGAATTCTGGATGAAGCGTAGACCATTGACGCAGGAGTTCGCATATCGGACGTGTATCTACGTACTCATCAGCAGCAACGCCAGCAAATGCATCACTCGTAATATTGCGAATGCAATTACCTGAGGTTTGGATTGCATGCATTTCTACTTTAGCAAGCTCAGCCAAAATATCTGGAGTTTCCTCGAGGGTTACCCAGTTGTACTGAATATTTTGGCGAGTGGTGAAGTGACCATAACCACGGTCATATTTTTCAGAAATCAGCGCCATAGTCCGTAATTGCTTCGCGCTAAATAAGCCGTAAGGAATCGCAACACGCAGCATATAGGCATGGCGCTGGTGATAAAGACCATTTTGTAAACGCAGGGGTCGGAATTCTTCTTCAGCTAGGCTGCCGTTAAGACGTCTGGCAACTTGATCGCGGAATTGGGCAACCCGTTGATCTAAAAGGGTTTGGTCAATGGCATCGTATTTGTACATAAGGATGCTATTGTCATATTTGTCAGATATTTCTACAAATAATTAAAAGTTGATTCTATATATCTAAAAATATATATAAAGGACCCAATACACACCTTTCAAATGCTTAGGTTGACAAATGTTGGGGAATTAATATATATTTAAATATATATTTAAATGAGGTCAATATGGAAAACTTATTAACATCCCTTACCGCCTCCCTTACAGAGTTAAGGGAGCCTAATAAGGTAATTGCTCGTGCAGGCAATCAACCTGTGGCAATTCTGAATCGAAATGAGGCTATTGGGTACTTTGTTCCTAAAAGTGCTGTTGCTGATATTGAATTGGAGCTTGCTTCTGGGGATCAAGTAAATGAATTCATCAAGACCAAGTTGGCAAAGATAGACCATGTTATTGATTATTTGAAGGATAAATAATAGGTGACTCGATTTATCGTTATAGATGTTAAAAATGTTATCTTGATCCACGATGCAGTAATTAGTAGTAACGAGTTGCAGGGATTAGCAATGGATAAATCCTTAGAGGCTGCACTTGAGAGAGTTCAAAATCGCCTGCAATATGGATTTATTTCAGATGTATTTGATTTGGCTGCATGCTACGCAGCATTTCTTGCCAAAGCACACTGCTTTAATGACGCTAATAAAAGAACGGCCGCTGCAGTCCTCTTCTTTATCTTAAGCGCAAATGGAGTTGAAATTGATTTCCCTGGGTTTACTTTGGGGGATTGGATTATTGAGATTGCATCTGATAGAAAATCAGAAATCGAATTTGCGAATTGGTTAAGAGGCCAGGTAACTTAATTACTGGATGTTACAGCCCGTTTTCGCGATAGTGCTTATAAAGATTGGCAATCGATGCAAAGCCAAGAACAACAATCAGGACTGCAAATAAGTATTCAATGGTGAGGTAGGTGTAGATGCCTAGCTGCACCAAGGCAGTTGCAGCAATGAAAGCAGCAATCGACCCTAGTGCGACCAACTTAAAGTTAGGAACAAAAGCGCCTAATGTAATGGCAATAAATACGATGTAAAGATCAGAGACAAGCTGATCAGCGGTTACAAAAATAGTATTCGTGAGTTCAGGGTTGATGAATTTACCTATCACAGCAATACCCAGAATGGCAGCTAGAATTGCAAAGTTTAGCTTTGCTTTGAGAAAAATAATCTTAAATTGATCGCCCATGGTTTTATGAGGCGCTGCCGTTAAATACAAGGCTTATGCCAATCCACAAAATAATAAAAGCAACTAAAACAGTTGAGCCAATTTTTTTCAGGAAATATTCCAAGGTATCCATGTATGCCTCGTCACCTCTACCGAAGTAATGATCAAAGCGTTTCCAAAAAATACGCCCCACAACTAGTGGCAGGAGAATGGCGACGATTCCTAAAATAACGGTAAGCGTGTTATCCATATTTATTTATAAACTTTCTTGCTAAATTTAATAATGTGATGCCCCGCAGCTTTCAGGTTTTGGGTCATTCGGCTGGCCTCATGCCGGGAAGTCATACAGGATACAGGGGTTGTGAACCAATATCGATTTTCTGAGGTTTTCGTCCTGCACCCACTCCCCAAAGAGGTCGCATAGATCGGCGTCATGTGGCATTTGCTTTTTCACCATGACATGCGGCCAATCACTTCCCCAAATGAGTCGGCTAGGGTTTGCTTGAATCACAGCATCAGAGAATGGACGCATATCGAGGTAGGGAAGATCACCATCGCAGATGCGATAAGGTCCCGTCATTTTTACCCACGCGCGCTGGTTTCTCATTAAATCCAGAAGACCCTGAAATCCTTTGTCGGCAACACCATGTTTTGCATGGGTATAACCAAAGTGGCCAAACACTAAATCCACCGGAAAATCTTCGAAAGTTTTGGCAAGATTGGGATATTCATTCACGTGCATCAATAATTCTAAGTGCCAGCCAAGCGCTTGAATGCGTCTAGCCAGGCTTCTCAATTGCTCAATTGGTAGGCCACCCGATTTATCAGCGATATCGACAATATTGCAGCGTAATCCTCTTACCCCAGCTGCATGCAAATCAGTAAGCTCTTGATCGCTCACTGCTGTGGGATCGTTGGGAATAACTGCAACACCTCTAAATTGTTGTGGTTTAGATTTCAGGGCAGCCAGCATTGCGCTATTGTCAGTACCATAAACGCTAGGTTGAACCAATACAGCACGATCTACTCCTAGCGTCTGCAGTAATGATTGATAGCTTTCGAGTGTGGCATCCGGGGGTGTGTAGATGCGATCTTGTGCATAGGGATATTGGGTAGCAGGCCCACAGACATGGGCATGACAATCCACTGACCCTGCAGGTAGCTTAATAAGGGGCGAACGCACTGCTGCGATCGGCGCCTGGCAAAGTGGTGCTGTAAGTGTTGGATTCAAGTGAGAGATGGTTTTAGTGGTGCTGAACTATTGCGGTTCAATCGCTGCTTCTTTAGCGATCTTTTGATACTTGCCCATCTCTTCGCGGACGAACTTCGTAAACTCTGCGGGAGTCATTGGTGTTGCCTTAATGCCTTTAGTCTCGTAAGCAGTTTTGACTTCGGGATCTTGCATTGCTTGATTAATGTCTTGATTAATCTTTTTCACAATGGCGGGTGGAGTAGCTGCTGGTGCCCACACTCCAAACCACAAACCAATTTCAAAATTGGCATAGCCTTGTTCGGCAACGCTCGGAATATCCGGGACGGCAAGATTGCGAGTTTTGCTGGTCACTCCTAAGGCACGCACTTTGCCGCCTTTGAGTTGGCCAATAGCAGTGTCTAAAGGTGCCATATAAAAAGCAGTGCGGCCAGACATAGTGTCCTGAATCGCTTCGGGCGAACCTTTGTAGGGAACGTGAATGAGTTTGATGCCCATGACCTGATTGAAATATTCTGCTGCCAGATGGGTTGAGCTGCCAACGCCAGCAGAAGCAAAAGTAATTTCATTGGGTTTGGACTTGGCAGCAATCACCAGATCGCGAATGGTTTGATAGGGGCCATCTGCTGCAGTAATCATGACATAGGGTGTTTGTCCCAAAATAGCGACATCCACCAAGCTCTTGAGTGGATCGTACGGCAGCTTTTTATAAATTGCAGGATTAGCAGCGTATGAAGCGGATTGCACTAGCAAGGTGTATCCATCTGGATCTGAGTTCACAACCACTCCAGTGCCAATCAGGCCACCAGCACCAGGCCGATTTTCAATAATGACAGACTGCTTCCACGTTTCTGTAAGACTTTTTGCTACAACCCGTCCAGCAATATCGGCACCAGAGCCTGTGGTTAAGGGAACAATCATTTTCACGGTGCGGTTGGGATAGCCTTGAGCATAAGCAAGGCTAGCCCCGAAGTTGAGGAAAAACGCGAGGAAAAACGTGAGGATAAGACTATTGAACTGATGAGCGCCTCGCCCCCGTCTGAGTGGTGTAAACATCTTGTCTCCTGAGTATTTTTATAGTTTCGTTGGATAATCTAACATGCTCTGACAAATAGATAAATAGAAGATAAACAGAACTTGAGATAGGGTGGAGATAAATGACTCAAATGCAGGATCAGAAAATTATTAAGGTAAATGGTGTCGATATTGCCTATCGTTTTGATGGCCCACAAGACGGCCCTGTTTTGTTGGTCGCGAACAGTTTGATGGCCAATGGCAGCATGTGGGATGGAAACGTGGCTGCACTAGCAGACCGCTATCGCGTATTGCGCTATGACAAAAGAGGACATGGAGGTTCTGGGTTCAGTGCCGGCCCTTACACCATTGCTCAATTGGCAGATGACGCAATCGGATTATTGGATGCGCTTGGTATTCAGAAAGCTCACTTTATGGGCTTATCCATCGGCGGCATGATTGGTCAGCAATTGGGTGTGCGATTCCCTGATCGAATTCTTTCATTGTCACTTTGTAATACCGCTTCAGAAATGCCACCACGTAGCTTGTGGGAGGAGCGTTTTGAAATTGCTCGCTCTCAAGGCATTGCTGGATTAGTGGAGGGCACGATTAAGCGCTGGTTTACTGCGCCGTTTATTGAAAGAGCCCCTCAAGAAATTGAAAAGGTGCGCCAGATGATTTTGGGTACCAATGTCGATGGCTATATGGCTTGCGGCAGTGCGGTGCGTGATATGGCCCAAAGTACAATGCTTCTAAAGATTAAAGCTCCCACCCTAGTGCTTTCAGGACGCGATGATCCAGCGTGTACTGTTGACCAAGGTATTGTGTTGCATCGTTTAATAGATCACTCCAAAATGGTGATACTTGAGCAAGCAGCCCACTTATCCAATATTGAGCAGCCAGAAGCTTTTAATAAGACAGTGCGTCAATTTATAGATTCCGTTGATGACACTTTGTAATTCAACTGCATGATTTAGATTTAATTAACAGTATTTACATAGAAAAAGAAAGCACCTTATGACCGAACTATCAAATGCTCAGATTCAAGAGCTCCGTACCAAAGTATTGGGTGCAGCTGCCAAGGTTCCTGGCACTCTCATTGGACTTGGAATTTTATTCATCGTGCTTGGCATGATTGGTATCGCAGGCCAAACCTTGTTTTCATTTATTACAGTCAATGTCCTAGGCATTTTCTTATTTGCTGGCGGCGTACTGCAAGGTGCTCATGCCTTGAAATCACAAGGCTGGAAAAGTGTTGGCGTACAACTCATTTTGGCTGCTCTCTATATTGCAGCAGCAATCTTTACTTGGGCCTTCCCAATCCCAGCGCTTGAGGCGATTACGCTTTGGTTAGCAGCAATCTTTTTTGTAACTGGTGCTTTGCGTTTGATCTCTGCATTCCAGCATCGCCACTTCCGCGAATGGTTCTGGTTGGTTCTTTCTTCAGCAATCTCTATCTTGATGGGTGTTCTCATCATAAGCGGCTATCCAGAGTCTAGCCTTTGGCTTCCTGGAATGTTGATTGCGATTGAATTGCTATTACAGGGCTGGTCATTGTTGTTTATGGGTTTAGCGGCTCGCTCACTTACTAAATAACTCAGTAAGTAATTTAATCAAGCACAGCAGAGAAAAGAGTCTTCATCATGTCAATGAAAAAAACGGATCTCTATAAGAATTTAGCTTTGAAAACTGCGCAGGGAATGAAGAACGCTTCCAAGACCCCTAAACTCGGCGCAGATGAGAAGGCAAGGTCTAAAAAAGAACTAGCAAGCGCAAATCCATTGCTAGCTTCTTTGATGGGCAAGACTAAATCTAAGTAGTTCTTGAAGCAAACATCCCCGCTTTTTCTGGTTGATATCCTCAAGGTCCTAGCGGCCTTGATGATCATTCTTCATCATCTCTCGAGTTATGGGCAAATTGCTGAGGACGCTCGTAGAGTCCTTCCGGATCTAATGACTTGGCTATTTGAGTACGGGCGTTACGCAGTACAAATCTTTTTAGTCATGGCAGGTTATTTGGCTGCCCAGTCTTTGAGTAGATATGCCAATACCAAATTTAGTGCCAATGGTTTGCTCAAGCTGATTCTGAATCGCTATCTCCGTTTATTTGCCCCGTATGCTGCCGCATTAATTTTTACTATTGTGTGCGCATACATTGCGCGTCTTTGGGTGAATGATGAGTTTGTTGGGCAATCAGAAACTCTCTCGCAATTTTTGGCGCATCTTTTCTTTATTCAGGGCATCTTAGGGCTTGATTCCATTTCTGCAGGCGCTTGGTATGTTGCAATTGATTGGCAGTTATATTCAGTATTAGCTATCGTGTTTGTCTCTTTCCCAAGTTATCGAGCACTGATTTGGTTGATTAGTATTTTCGCGGTGAGCTCTTTGCTATTTTTTAATCGTTCGACCGAATATGAGGCGTTTTTTATTTATTTCCTTGGCTCTTATGGATTAGGTGTCTTAGCTTATTTGGCTAGCGGCTTTCAAGATGCCGGTGTGAAGCGCGTGGCGAAGATAGCTCTGATCTTCATTGGCCTGATCATTGCTGCTGCCTCGTTTCAGCAGATTTGGTTAAGAAACTTCCTTGCCTGGTTTGTGGCGTTGGCTTTGTATTTATGGGGTAACACGCATTACCCAAAAAGCCTTAGTGGAAGCATCTTATTAAAAGGTATTTCTTGGGGAAGTAAGCGCTCTTACTGCGCTTTCTTAATTCACTTCGCATTTATCTTGTTAGCGAATACGCTCTATATTGCTCTGGGTTTTCATACACAAGAAAGCGGTGCTCTAGCGCTTGCGTTGATGCTAGGAGTTATTGCTTGTAGCATCTTTGCGGCTAATTATGTTTATCGCTGGATAGAAGTTCCTGCAAACAAACTTAAAGTCTAGTTTATAGACCCATATCTTTGAGTACGCGGAAAATCTCGCGGTAAGCCTTGGGGGGCTTATTTTGTTCTTTCTCACGACGCGCATTCCGTATTAAGGTACGCATATTCTGAATATCCATATCAGGATATTGCTCAATCATTTTGGTGAAGGCTTCATCATTTGCAATCAGCCTATCGCGATAGCTCTCTAAAAAATGCAGCTTAGCTGTTTCTGCTTTGCTAACGCCTTGGATTGCATCTAAACGTTTCTGAATAGTATCTAACTCTTCTTCATCTAAGAAGCGCATGAGTTTGCCAAGATATTGCTTATGACGGCGAATTGCCTCAAAACTCTTAATCTTGTTCGTCTCTGAGATTGCCGTTTTAATCGCCTCATCCATGGGGATGGTTTTTAAGGCATCGCTACTTAAGGCGGCCAAAACTTCCGCCAATTTCTGGCGTTCAGTCATTTGGCGCTTTAGCTCAGACTTACTAGGCCCATCATCAGCCTCAACCAGCTTGGGAGTGCGATTCTTCTCATTAATATGCATACGGGTATTTTAGACGGGTATTGGACTTTTACTATTCTTTGCTGATTTTCTGCTTTAGTAGTTTTAGATCGGTGCTTGAAAATAATTGGCTTCTACCAATGATTGATGTTGGCTTCAATCTACCGGCCTGAACGTATCTACGTAGGGTGGGAAGTGAGACCTCTAAAAATTCCGCAGCCTCTTCCGCTGAAAAGATTGCATTTCTTAGGTGTCCAAATACTTGCGTATGGTTATAGTTTGATTGATTAGAGCGCACTTAGTCTCGCCTAGCTAAAAATGCCTGCTTTTGTAAGCTACTCCGCTTTGCATGGCCAAGATAATTTTAGTAAATAATAGAGACCATTAACTAAATAGGTATTTGTTAAGGCCATGAATCAATCTAATACTTACGACTACATCATCATTGGGGCAGGCAGTGCCGGCTGCATGTTGGCTAAGCGTTTGACAGAGAATCCTAATAAGAGGGTCTTGTTGATTGAGGCGGGTAAGAACGACAACTACATCTGGATACATATTCCAGTGGGGTATTTGTATTGCATCGATAACCCAAGAGCAGATTGGCGTTTCAAAACTGCTGCAGAAAAAGGCTTGAACGGACGCTCATTGTTATATCCCCGTGGCCGTGTTTTGGGTGGATGCTCTTCCATCAACGGCATGATTTATATGCGCGGCCAAGCAGGCGATTATGAGTCTTGGGTGCAGGCAACTGGAGATGATTCATGGTCTTGGGAAAATGCGCTTCAGCGTTACAAGTCATTTGAGGATTACCACAGCGCTGCTAATCAATGGCATGGCAAAGGTGGTGAGTGGACTGTTTCCAAGCAGCGCCTCCGTTGGCCCATCATGGATCGATTTAAGGAAGCTGCGGTTGAAGCTGGTATTCCGGCCTCCGACGACTTTAATCGGGGTGATAACTTTGGCGTAGGTTACTTTGATGTGAGTCAGCGTGCCGGTTGGCGCTTAAATACTTCCAAAGCTTTTTTAAGAGATGCTGCCAAGCGAAGCAATCTTACGGTTCTTACTGAGGCCATAGTCACTAAACTCAAAATTGATCCCATTACAAAAAATTGTTTTGGAGTGGAATACATTAAGAATGGTCAAGCCCGCGAAGCTTTATGTGCAATTGAGCAGGGTGGTGAAGTATTGCTAAGTGCCGGTGCAATTGGTAGCGTACAAATTTTGGAGCGCTCTGGTATTGGTTCTGCTGCACATCTCAATCAATTGGGCATCCCTGTTATCGTCGATCTTCCGGGGGTTGGCGAGAACCTGCAAGACCATTTACAACTGCGCATGGTTTACAAAGTAAATGGTATTAAGACCTTGAATACCAAAGCCAATACGCTCTGGGGCAAGATGATGATCGGCTTAGAGTACATGCTTAAGCGCTCTGGCCCAATGTCGATGGCGCCTTCGCAGTTGGGCGCCTTCGCCTATAGTTCGCCAGAACAAAAGAGTGCAAACGTGGAGTATCACGTGCAACCATTGTCTTTGGAGAAGTTTGGCGAAGACTTGCATTCATTCAATGCCTTCACAGCGAGTGTGTGCAATTTACGCCCCACATCGCGAGGTAGTGTGCATATCAACTCAATAGATCCAGAGGTGCCACCAGTCATTAGCCCAAATTATTTATCGACTGGTGAAGATCGCAAAGTGGCAGCAGAATCTTTGCGTTTGACTCGCAAGATTGTCCAGCAAGCCGCGCTCGGTCATTACGCTCCAGAGGAATATAAGCCTGGCATGCAATATCAAACTGATGATGAGTTGGTAAAAGCTGCTGGTGATATTGGAACAACGATCTTCCATCCAGTGGGCACATGCAAGATGGGGCGTACTGATGATCCAATGGCTGTACTTGATTCGGAGCTGCGCGTGATGGGCATTCATCATCTGCGCGTTGTAGATGCTTCAGCCATGCCTACGATTACCTCTGGTAATACTGCCGCACCTACGATGATGATTGCTGAACGCGTAGCGGAATTGCTGACGCGTGCCTAAGATCCCACAGAAAAGCTATTCATTACCTGCTAGTCATTTATTGCTGGCGTTGGCCATTGTGGCAGTGTGGGGTACGAACTTTGTCGTGATTAAGTTGTCGCTTGCAGCTTTTCCACCATTTTTATTTGCCGCACTGAGATATACCTTCGCATTTTTTCCGCTGGTTTTCTTTGTGCCAAGACCCAAAACATCTTGGGCCAACCTTTGTATTTATGGCTTGGCAGTCGGGGTGGGGCAGTTCGGTATTTTGTACTTTGCGATTGATGGGCGCATTTCCCCAGGCCTAGCTTCTCTAGTCATCCAGACGCAGGTATTTTTCACAATCGGCTTTGCAATGTTTTTTGCGAAAGAGCGTTTACGCACTTATCAGACGCTAGCGGTATTGGTAGCTATGACCGGTTTGGGAATTATTGCGCTGCACACTGATGCGAGTACGACCTTCCTCGGCTTGGCGTTGGTTGTATTTACTGGGTTTTCTTGGGGTGTGGCAAACACCGTCAGTCGTAGGGCGGGTTCGATCAATATGCTGGCATACGTGGTTTGGGCAAGTGTTTTTGCGATTCCACCCTTATTTACTATCTCTTATTTTTATGAGGGTGGCTGGGAAAATATGAATGCATCATTAACCTCGGCCCCAGTAGGGGCATGGGCCGGTGTCTTTTGGCAGTCTTGGGGAAATACCGTCTTTGGCTATTCCGCCTGGGCGTGGCTGCTATCGAAGCATCCGGCAGCAGTAGTGGCGCCAGCACCGCTGCTTGTGCCTATCTTTGGCATGGGTACTGCCGCTTACTTCTTGGCTGAGCCATTGCCTTTATGGAAGATCTTGGCGGCAGGCTTGGTGATCGCAGGATTGGTTATCAACCTCTTTTGGCCCAATATTGAGCGAAGCCTTAAAAAGCGCTTAGCCTAAGTGGCTAAGGCTAGTGTAAAACCCTAATACAAAGCTCTTTTTTTGCCTTTGTATTAACAGTAAGATAACTGTTCGTCTGAGTTTTATCTATAAAAAAGTATTTATTTAATAGCAATTTTTAGTCATGGAGACTTTATGAATATTCGTCGTCACATTTTTGCGGTAGCTGCAACTGCAATGCTTGCATCCGGTGCATACGCTGCCGATATCAAACTTGGTGTTTCTGGCCCATTTACCGGCGGTTCATCCTCAATGGGTGTGAGCATGCGTGATGGCGTGCGCCTTGCAACTAAAGAAATTAATGCTGCTGGTGGTGTTAACGGCAACATGCTCGTATTGGTTGAGCGCGACGATGAAGCAAAAAATGAACGTGGCGTGCAAATTGCACAAGAGTTAATTAACAACGAGAAAGTTGTTGCTACTTTAGGCTACATCAACACTGGTGTTGCTTTGGCTTCACAGCGTTTCTATCAAGACGCAAAGATTCCGGTAATGAATAACGTTGCGACTGGGACATTGATTACTAAGCAATTTCCTAACGCGCCAGAGAATTATGTTTTCCGAAATGGCGCTGCTGACAATATTCAAGCACCAATGATTGCTAAAGAAGCAGTTGAAAAGCGTGGCTTGAAGAAAGTGGCAATTTTGGCTGACTCAACAAACTACGGTCAGTTAGGCCGAGAGGACTTGGAAAAGGCCTTGAAGGGTTACGGCGTAACGCCAGTTGCCGTTGAGAAATTCAACATTGGTGACGTAGATATGACTTCACAATTGCTCAAGGCAAAAAATGCTGGGGCTGATGTAATTTTGACCTACGCAATTGGACCTGAGTTGGCACAAATTGCTAACGGTATGGCTAAGTTGGGTTGGAAAAAACCAATGATTGGTAGCTGGACATTGTCTATGGCTAGCTTTATTGATACAGCGGGTAAAAATGGTAACGGCGCAACAATGCCGGAGACTTTCATTCAGCAGCCTGCTACTACGCCAAAGCGTAAGGTATTCGTGGATACTTACCTTAAAGAGTTCAAGCCAAAGAATGGCATCATCGCTTCCCCAGTATCAGCAGCCCAAGGTTACGATTCTGTTTACCTTTTGGCAGCTGCTATTAAGCAAGCAAACAGTACAGATGGACCAAAGATTTTGGCAGCATTGCAAGATCTAAAGGCTCCGGTTGATGGTGTAGTAATGACATACAACAAGCCATTCTCTGCAACAGACCATGAAGCAATTAAGTCAAAAGACGTGGTAATGGGCGTAGTTGAAAACGGCCGCGTTGAGTTCTTGAATGCTGAGGACGCTGTAGCTAAGAAGAAGTAATTTAAATTAGGCAGGCAATCTAACATTTATTTTGCACTGCAACATTTAATAAAACAAAGCGCCGCCCAAAAAGCGGCGTTTTGCTTACAATGTCGGATTCGTTAATAAAACAGTTTTAAGAATATTTAGGCCAATAACATGGACATGTTTGCACAAATCCTCTCGAGCGGTATAGCGGTGGGGATGATCTACGCGGTCATCGCCTTCGGTTTCCAGCTCACTTTTGCCACATCTGGCACCTTGAACTTCGGTCAAGGTGAGGCCTTGATGTTAGGCGCGCTAGTAGGTTTAACCTGCGTCGACACTTTTGGGATGAACTACTGGGTAATGATCCCTGTAGTTTGTTTGTTTGGCATGATTCAGGGTAGCTTCGTTGAGCTAATTGGTGTGCGTCCTGCGATCAAGATTAAATCTGAGTTCGGTTGGATTATGTCCACCATCGCACTTGGTATTATTTTCAAGAACGTGGCCGAAAATATCTGGGGTCGTGATGCATTGCCATTCCCATCCCCATTGCCAATGGAGCCAATGAATTTCTTGGGTGCGAATATTCTCCCGATGGAAATATTGGTGGTTGTTGGCGCACTTGTAATGATGTTATTGGTAGAATTTTTTAACCGTAAAACGATTTACGGTAAAGCTGTGGTTGCTACTGCAAACGACCGTGATGCTGCCGGCTTAATGGGTATCAATACCAGCGTAGTCATTACATTCTCATATGCACTTTCTTCTTTAACAGCTGCATTCGCAGGTGTATTGATTGCACCACTGACTTTAACTGGCGCAACTATGGGCGGCGCCTTAGGTTTGAAGGCTTTCGCGGTAGCGATTATTGGCGGCTTATCGAGCGGTCTCGGAATTATTGTGGGTGGTTTGATTTTGGGTATTGTCGAAACAGCTACCGGTTTTTATATCTCTACTGGTTACAAAGATGTTCCAGGTTTAATTTTGTTATTGCTTGTATTGGCATACAAACCATCTGGCCTCTTCGGCAAATCTGCGATTAAGAAAGTTTAATGATGAAATTGAAGTCTCTATTACCGATATTAATTGCGATTGCGGGGCTATTTGTATTGCCCTTATTTATCCATAATCCTTATTACATTCACTTAGTTGAAACCATTCTGATCTATACCATTTTGTTATTTGGTTTGGATATTGTGGTGGGTTATGTAGGTCAGGTTTCTTTGGGGCACGCAGCCCTTTTTGGAATTGGTTCCTATACCGCTGGCGTTCTGTACTTCCACTTTGGATTGCCAATTTGGGTCAATATCCCAGCTTCTATTATTGTTACTGCAATCTTTGGCGGGATATTAGCCTTGCCAGCCTTGAAGGTAATCGGACCCTATCTTGCGATGGTGACCTTGGCATTCGGTACGATCGCTCAGATTTTGATTAATGAAATGACTTGGTTGACCGAGGGTCCTTTAGGTATCAAGATTCCAAAGCCAGAACTCATGGGTGTCCCAATGACCAAGGCAGAGTATTTCTGGCTGGTCTCTGCAGTCCTCATTATTTCTATGATCGTAGTTGATCGTTTTGTGAAATCCCAAATCGGCCGTGCTTTCGAAGCTTTACGTGATAGCCCAATTGCTTGTGACTGTATGGGTGTTTCCGTTTACCGCTTTAAGGTGATCGCGTTTGTCATTAGCGCGGGCTTTGCTGGTTTAGCTGGTTGCTTGTACGCTTACTCTGAGCAATACATTTCCCCAAACACTTATAACAATGAATTAGCTGTTTTGTTCCTACTCGGCATCATTATGGGTGGACGTAAGTCACGCTTGGGCGCGGTGATTGGTGCTGCCATCATCGTTTTGTTGCCAAAACTGCTTGACGATATCTTCCTGTTCCGTATCGTTGCTTCGATTATTGCAATCGTGGTGGTGGTAGGTGCTGGCATGGCTTTATCCAAGCAATTAACTACCCCTAGACGTGTAGCAGTTCCGATTGCTGGCGTTGTAGGTTTGGCTGCGTTTTCATTCTGGCTCAACAGCATTTCTGACTGGCGCTTGAGTATTTTCGGCTTCATGATTTTGCTTGTTGTCTATTATTTGCAAAACGGTATTGTTGGCTTTGCGAAAAGCTTTTATCAATCCATGGTCGGTAAAGCTAAAACTACCCGTGGTGGTGATCATGAAGAAGTGGATGATTCCATTAGCTTTATCAGTACTGTTGCCAATCAAAATACTGGTGCTGAGCTCCTCAAAGTTGACTCTGTATTGATGCAGTTTGGCGGCTTGAAAGCCTTGAACAATGTTGATCTGAGCATCAAGCGCGGCACTATTCATGGCTTGATCGGCCCTAATGGTTCTGGCAAGAGCACCATGATGAACGTGTTGACTGGTATTTACGTACCTACAGCAGGTAACGTGTTGTACGCTGGCGAAAGCGTAGTCGGCAAGACTTCTTCGGACATCGCCTTGTCTGGTATCGCGCGTACTTTCCAAAACGTTCAGCTCTTCGGTGAAATGACTGCCATCCAAAATATTTTGGTTGGTTTACATCACACCTTTAAATCAAACATGGTAGAAATTGCTTTGCATCTACCGCGTTACAAGAATGAAGAGGCTGAAGCCCATGCTCGTGCAATGGCACTTCTTAAGTTCGTTGGTCTTGATGACTTAGCCAACGAAGAAGCGCGTAACTTGCCATACGGTAAGCAGCGTTTGTTAGAGATTGCCCGTGCTTTGGCTTTAGATCCAGAACTGCTCTTGTTGGATGAGCCAGCTGCAGGATTGACTGCTCCTGATATTAAAGAGCTCTTGCGCATTATTCGTAAGATCCGCGATAGCGGTATTACCTTCATCCTGATTGAGCATCACATGGATGTGGTGATGTCAGTTTGCGATACCGTTTCTGTATTGGACTTCGGTCAGAAGATTGCAGAAGGTAAACCAGCTGAAGTTCAGGCAGACGAGAAGGT
>CANCQD010000038.1 GCA_947380285.1 Burkholderiaceae bacterium
TTCATGATCTCCATTTTCTCAGGCTTAGTACGCTTGTTTTTTGAAGTTGTGTAGAAGTGACCAGTACCTGCTGATGACTCTAACTTGATTTTTTCTCTGCCGCCTTTAGCCATTTGTGCGCTCCTTAAATTTCGCCACGTGCACGCAGATCAGACAACACGGCATCGATGCCGTTCTTGTCGATAACGCGCAAACCAGCATTGGTTAAGCGCAAGCTAATCCAACGGTTTTCAGATTCAACCCAGAAACGACGGTTTTGCAAATTCGGCAAAAAGCGACGCTTCGTTTTATTGTTTGCATGGGATACATTGTTGCCAACCATCGGCTTCTTCCCAGTGACTTGGCAAACTTTTGCCATGACATAACTCCATTAATTGCGAAAAAAGAAGATTGTATCAGTCCTAGCCCATTTTGGGCTAGCCCTAAATGGCTTTGTTGTAAGGTAATTAGAAATAAAACGTGTGATTCGGTGCAATATAGAGTTAAAAGTTAGCATTTACTATCATTTATTCCCATTATTCATAAGGCCTGAGTCTGAAAAAGAGAAAAAACCGCTGCCACTCACAATGCAGTGATCCAGAAGTTGAATATCTACTAGTTGTAAGGCATTTGCTAGCAACTTAGTAAGTTCTTGGTCTGCATCGCTTGGTAATGGGTTGCCGCTAGGGTGGTTATGCGCCACGATCAGGGCGCTGGCATTTTTGGCAAGGGCTTCCTTGAGGATTTCCCGGGGGTAGATAGCTGTCTGGGTAATTGACCCCCTAAAAAGCTCATCGCATTCAATTAGGTGGAGGCGTGAGTCCAGGTAGAGACACAGGAAGACCTCATGGGGAAGGCGTCCAATTTTGGCCTGCAAGAACTCTCTGACGTTGTTGGGTGATGAAAAGATGGGGTCTTGGCTAAGACCGTCCTCCAGGCTGCGTTTAACTAATTCATAGGCTGCTTGAATTTGGGACCATTTGGAGAGCCCCATTCCATGAATTCGGGTAAATTCTTCAGAGGTACTGGCTAAAAGTCGGGGAAGGCTTCCGAAATGATGAAGGAGGTCTTTGGCTAGGGCAACAGCGCTTTTGCCTTTTACCCCGACCCGCAAAAATATGGCAAGTAGCTCTGCATCAGAAAGGGCAGCAGCGCCCCTTAAGCGTAGCTTTTCTCGAGGCTGCTCATTTTTGGGCCAGTCCGTAATGGGAGGGTGCACAGCTAACGCAGGCCTAGATACAATCACCTTATGACTAAGTTTACCGTTTTGCCTAATTCCTATTTGACTCTCAACTATCGGCTCACTTTGCCCAATGGGGAGGATTACATCAATACTTTTATCGATCGTCCTGCGACGGTTTTGATGGGGTCTGGACAATTTGCTCCTTGTTTTGAAAATGTCTTGCTGGGCTTATCTGTTGGTGAGAAAAAAAGTGCGATTCTTGCCCCTGAGGAAAGTTTTGGTGAGCGCAAAGAAGATTTAGTGCAATGGGTGTCCCTGAAGGCGCTTAAAGAAGGTCGCGATGACGATGTGGAATTTAATCCAGGCGATGTGATTGAGTTCAACGCGCCAGGAGGGGCTCAGTACGCGGGTGTATTGCAATCGATCAATGATGATGGTGCATGGTTTGACTTTAATCATCCCTTGGCAGGAAGGCCCGTAACTTTTGAAGCAGAGATTGTGGCGATTTTGTAAACCATGAGTGATTTCAATAACGCAGAAATTTTGATGGCTCAGCCGCGTGGTTTTTGCGCGGGTGTAGATCGTGCGATCAATATTGTCAATGAGGCACTTGATCGTTTTGGCGCACCAATATACGTACGCCATGAAATTGTGCATAACGCTTATGTAGTAAAAGAGTTGCGCGATAAGGGCGCAGTCTTTGTAGATGAATTGCATGAAGTTCCGCAAGGCGGCATCGTTGTATTTAGTGCTCATGGCGTTTCTCAGGAAGTGCGTAAGGAGGCTGAGGCACGAGGCCTGCAGGTGTATGACGCCACTTGCCCCTTGGTTACCAAGGTTCATCTTGAAGTTGTCAAAATGTGTAAAGACGGCTTTACGGTATTGATGATTGGTCATGCAGGGCACCCTGAGGTTGAAGGCACGATGGGGCAAGTTAAACAAGGTGTTTTCTTAATTGAGAAACTTGGCGATGTGAGCTCTTTACCATTCCTGCCAGATGAAAAGATTGCATTTGTTACCCAGACAACACTCTCAGTAGATGAGACGAAAGAAATTGTCGAAGCGCTAACCAAAAAGTTTCCCAATATTGTTCAGCCCCGTAAACAAGATATTTGTTATGCCACTCAGAATCGTCAGGATGCTGTGAAATTCATGGCACCTCAGGTTGAGGTGGTTATTGTGGTGGGAAGTGCGACGAGCTCAAACTCTAATCGCCTGCGTGAACTTTCTGAAAAGCTCGGTGTTCCGTCTTACATGGTGGATGCCCCTGAGCAGCTCAAGCCAGAATGGTTTGTTGGAAAAAAACGGGTTGGTTTAACTGCGGGAGCATCTGCACCAGAAAGTTTGGCCCAGTCTATTGTCAGTCGCATACAGGAGTTTGGGCCTAGAAGTGTGCGTGCGCTTGATGGTGTAGTCGAGGACGTTACCTTTTCCTTGCCAAAAAATTTAGTTGATTGAAGCATCTATTCATAACAGAGGAGCCGCATATTTTCAGATCACGCATTACTTTTGCAAGAAGTACCCTTGCTTTGGCGGCCTCTGCTTTGCTATTGGCTGCTTGCAGCAAAGCTGGCGATAAGTCTGCCGCATCTCCAATCGATGGCGTTGAAGTGAAGATTGGCCACGTAGCCCCGCTCACTGGGCCTATTGCGCACTTGGGCAAGGATAATGAGAATGGCGCTCGCCTTGCAATTGAGGAGATCAATAAAGTAGGCTTAACGATTGATGGAAAAAAAGTAGTTCTGACTTTGGTGCCCGAGGATGATGCAGAAGATCCAAAAACGGCTACGCAGGTTGCGCAAAAATTAGTAGATACTAAGGTGGCAGGAGTAGTGGGTCATCTGAATTCTGGAACAAGTATTCCGGCATCACGTATTTATAGCGATGCAGGCATTACACAAATTTCTCCATCGGCAACTAACCCTGACTACACCAAGCAAGGTTTTAAGACAACCTATCGCTTAGTGGCAACTGATGCCCAACAAGGTCCAGCGTTAGCTAATTACGTTGTGAATACCTTGAAGGCAAAGACTGTAGCGATTATTGATGACTCAACCCAGTATGGCAAAGGTTTGGCTGACGAATTTGAGAAAACGGTTAAAGCTGCTGGCATGAAAGTGGTGACCCGTGAAGCAAGTAATAACAAGGCTACTGATTTCAAGGCAATCTTGACGAAGATTAAAGGCAGTAAGCCCGATGTCATCATGTATGGTGGCATGGACGCTACTGGCGGTCCATTAAGCAAGCAAGCGGCTGAGCTGGGTATTAAGGCGAAGGTGGTTGGCGGTGATGGCATGTGTACTGAGAAGCTTTCTGAATTAGCTGGTGATGCCATAGTAAATGTGACCTGCTCCGAAGCTGGCATGGCTTTATCGAAGATGGCTCAAGGTGCCGACTTCCAGAAGCGATATAAAGAGCGCTTTAATTCTGATGTACAGATTTATGCGCCCTTTACCTACGATGCTGTCTATGTCTTTGTAGATTCTATGAAGCGTGCAAACTCAACCGATCCTGCAAAGATTTTGGCTGTTATGCCTGATACAAAAATGCAAGGCTTGGTAGGTAATATTGCTTTTGATAACAAAGGCGATATGAAAGAAGGGGTAATCACCTTGTACGACTTCAAGGACAAAAAGAAAAACGTTCTTGAAGTCATTAAGATGTAATGCCTCCTCAATAAAAAATGGCGCCGCTAATGCGGTGCTATTTTTTTAAGACTCAATCAATCCTCGACCTCATGGATATCCTTCTTCAGCAGATCATTAACGGCTTAGTGCTGGGCAGTATCTATGCCTTGATTGCCTTGGGTTACACCATGGTGTACGGTGTGTTGGGGATTATTAATTTCGCACACGGCGAAGTATTGATGATTGGCGCAATGGTTTCTCTATCGCTATTGCGCTTGATTCTAAATTTAACCAGTGATTTGCCGGGATGGCTCATGCTTTTGATCGTACTGCCAGTGACGATGGCAGTTTGCGCAGGATTAAGTTATTGGATTGAGAGAATTGCTTACCGCCCCCTACGAAATGCACCACGTCTGGCGCCACTGATATCGGCAATTGGCATGTCAATTTTGCTGCAAACGATTGCCATGATGATTTGGTCACGCAATCCCATGACTTATCCACAATTATTACCCTCTAGCCCAATTGATTTATGGGGAAGCGGTGCCACGATTACCGGTAAAGAAATCGTGATTATCGTTGTGGCTTTGGCGGTAATGTCCGGCTTATTGTTCTTGGTTGAAAAAACAAAGCTTGGCAGGGCGATGCGGGCAACTGCTGAGCAAACACAAATTGCTGCGCTGATGGGTGTTAATCCGAATCGTGTGATCTCAATCACCTTTATGTTGGGTGGTGCATTAGCGGGACTAGCGGGCGTCATGATTGCAAGTAATTACGGTAACGTGCATTTTTATATGGGTTTCATTCCTGGCCTTAAGGCATTTACAGCTGCAGTTCTTGGTGGCATCGGAAATTTACAAGGTGCGATGCTGGGAGGTCTACTTCTGGGTTTGATCGAATCCTTGGGTGCTGGATATATTGGTGATCTCACTGGTGGAGTTTTTGGCTCCAACTATCAAGATATCTTTGCATTCCTAGTGTTGATCTTGGTTTTGGTATT
This sequence comes from Burkholderiaceae bacterium, assembly GCA_947380285.1. The sequence continues at coordinate 4,790 of CANCQD010000038.1, forward strand.
GCGACCCACTGGTTTATTGGGTGAGAAGGTTTCAGATCGTGCTTGAGATTCTTGCGGCCAATCGCTTGAGTCGCTCTGTATATCTGTGGCTTGGAGTTCTCGTATTAGTACTTTTGCCTTGGGTGGTTGGGGCTGGCGGTGGTAACTATTGGGTGCGGGTACTCGATTTTGCCTTGCTTTATATCGTTCTAGCTCTGGGCTTAAATGTCGTAGTGGGCTTTGCGGGCCTTTTGGATTTGGGATACATCGCCTTTTATGCTTTGGGCGCCTATAGCTTTGCGTTATTGGCTTCACCACATCTACCTACTCAGTTTGAAACTATTGCAGCGACCTTTCCAGAGGGGATGCATTTTTCACCCTGGATGGTGGCGGTGTTCTCAATTATTTTAGCCGCCTTATTTGGGCTAATCTTGGGTTTGCCGACGCTTCAGTTGCGCGGCGATTATTTGGCGATTGTTACCCTAGGTTTCGGTGAAATTATTCGGATCTTCATGAATAACTTAGACCGTCCTTTAAATCTCACCAATGGTCCTAAAGGAATTTCTGGAATTGATCCGATTCAATTATTTGGCATCCCATTTAACAAGCACTTAGACCTAGGCCTCATCCAAATCCCGGGTCTGTATTTGGTTTTTTATTTATTTTTATTGTTAGCTATTGCGGTAGCCATTGTTTGTTTGCATTTACAAGATTCGCGCATAGGAAGAGCGTGGATTGCGATACGTGAAGACGAGATCGCAGCCAAGGCGATGGGCATCAATACGCGAAATATGAAGTTACTTGCCTTTGCAATTGGCGCCTCTTTTGCTGGAGTAGCGGGTGTATTGTTTTCTGCTTTTCAGGGCTTTGTTTCCCCTGAATCATTTACTCTATGGGAGTCCATCGTAGTTTTGGCTATGGTCGTCCTTGGGGGTATTGGCCATATTCCAGGCGTGATTTTAGGTGCCGTTCTTTTGGCGGTATTTCCAGAGGTATTGCGTGGCATTGCACAACCAGTTCAGCAGTTTTTGTTTGGTCATGTGATTGTTGATGTTGAGGTCATCCGCCAATTAATTTATGGCCTAGCTTTGATTTTGATCATGCTCTATCGCCCAGGTGGCATATGGCAAAAGCACGGAGGTGGGAAATGACCGCTTCCTTGTTATTAGATGTGACTGATGTATCTAAACGTTTTGGCGGTGTGCAGGCGCTAGACTCTGTCAGCTTAAAAGTGCCGCAAGGAGCGATAGTTGGCTTGATTGGCCCTAATGGTGCCGGCAAGACTACCTTTTTTAATGTCATTACCGGCTTATATCCTGCTGATTCCGGAATCTTTTTATTTGATGGCAAAGCGTATTTCCCTGAGTCGGTATCTGAAGTTACTAAATCTGGCTTAGCTAGAACATTTCAAAATATTCGTCTCTTTAGCGAAATGTCTGTTCTTGAAAATGTGATGGTGGGATGTCACTGCCGTACAAAATCGGGTCTATTGGGTGCAATCTTTCGCTTTCCCTCTGCCAAGCGTGAAGAGCAGGCGATACGAGATAAGTCGCACAAGCTATTGTCTTACGTTGGCCTCAGTGACTTTGCGCAGGTCAAGGCGCGCAATCTCTCTTATGGTCATCAGCGTCGCCTAGAGATTGCGAGAGCCTTGGCTACTGAGCCTAAGCTATTAGCGTTAGATGAGCCTGCTGCTGGCATGAACGCAACTGAGAAATTAGAGCTTCGCGAATTGTTATTGCGCATCCGAGCTGATGGTAAAACCATCCTGCTGATTGAGCATGATGTGAGTTTAGTGATGGGAATTTGCGATAGCCTGACAGTGCTAGATTACGGCAAAGTCATTGCCATTGGAAAACCTGCAGATGTGCGAGTGCATCCTGAAGTGATCAGGGCCTATCTGGGTCACGGAGCTGTTTGATGAGTGCCCTATTAACGGTAAAAGATCTCAAGGTTTCTTATGGCGGAATTAATGCCGTTAAAGGAATTGATTTGCATGTCAATCATGGCGAGCTCGTGGCATTGATTGGTGCAAATGGTGCCGGTAAGAGCTCTAGTCTTAAAGCGATTGCTGGCTTATTAGTACCTTCCGCTGGCGAGATTGATTTTGCAAATCATGTGACCAAAAAGCTGCCAGCTTACGAATTAGTTCGTTTGGGTTTAGGAATGGTTCCCGAAGGCCGTGGCGTCTTTAAGCGCATGACTATTTTGGAAAACCTCCAAATGGGCGCTTACTTACAGTCAGACGCTATAGAGATAGAGCGCAAGCTCGAAGAGGTGTATTCGTTTTTCCCGAGATTAAAGGAGCGCCTATCTCAGTTGGCTGGGACTCTCTCAGGTGGTGAGCAGCAAATGGTTGCTATGGGTAGGGCAATGATGGCGCAGCCCAAGTTAATGCTACTCGATGAGCCATCCATGGGGCTATCACCCATCATGGTGGAAACTATATTTGAGGTGATTCGGAATTTATCTGCCAGCGGCATGACTATTTTGCTAGTGGAGCAAAATGCGCGCCTTGCCCTCCGGATGTCAGATCGCGCTTATGTCATGGAAAGCGGCTTAATAACGCTTAGCGGTTCTGGAAAAGAATTACTAGAAGATCCAAGAGTGAGGGCCGCCTATCTGGGTGAGTAGAAGGGCTATTAGATGGCGATCTTAAGCTACTTCTTTCATGAGTTCACGCAGCATATTGCACATCTGACGAATTTCATCATCAGATACATTCAAGGCAGGCATAAAACGTAATAAGTTTGGTCTTGGGGAGTTAATCAGCAAGCCTTCAGGACTACGATCACGCGCCAGTTCAACTAGTTTTGGACCAATATCTTTGCCGAGCATTAATGCGCGTAATAAGCCTTCGCCACGTTCGCCCTCGAGATTAAATTCTGCACAAAGTTTCAGTAATTCAGATTTGAGTAACTCGCCTTTGGCTCGGACGTTTTCTAAAAATCCTGGGGCCAATAGTTGCTCAATGACGCTGATACCTACAGCAGTCATGAGTGGGTTGCCGTTGTAGGTTCCGCCTTGATCGCCTGGTACAAAGCAAGCTACTGCGTCGGTTGCCAATAGAGCTGCCAGAGGTACGCCACCACCAATACCCTTACCTAAGGTCATGATGTCTGGCTCTATACCGTAATTTTGATAAGCAAAGAGGGAGCCGGAACGTCCACAGCCCGCCTGCACTTCATCAGCAATCAATAGGATGTTGTTATCTTTAGTGAACTGACGAAGCTCACGCATAAATTCTTGAGTAGTTGGGATCACGCCACCTTCACCTTGAACGGGTTCAAGCATGACTGCAACCGTTTTATCAGTAACCAGTCTTTTAACGGACTCCAAATCATTTAAATCTGCTTTGGGAAAGCCTGCTACTTGTGGGGCAAACATCGTATCCCAGTTTGGCTTGCCTGAAGCGCTCATCGTTGCTAATGTGCGGCCATGAAAGCTGTGATCAAACGTAATAATTTCAAAAGCACCTGATTTGTTTAGTTGACCCCATTTACGTGCCAACTTAATTGCACCTTCATTGGCTTCAGCTCCGCTATTGGCGAAGAAGACTTTATCAAAGCAGCTGTTTTGGGTCAGTAGATTGGATAAACCAATCATCGGCTCGTTATAGAACGCAGGACTTGGATTGATTAGCTTCTTGGCTTGAAAATTGAGGGCTTCAATCATTCCTGGGTTGCAGTGACCTAAGCAGTTCACAGCCCAGCCTTGCAAGAAGTCTAAATACCGTTTGCCATTGTTGTCTATGAGCCATGAACCCTTGCCTTCGACCATAGTTACCTCTGGGCGTGGCGTAATGAACATGACTGAATGGGTATCGATGGCTTGAGCTGGCTTATTCATGCTAGTTTGGGGTGATAAGTTAATGAGGGCAAATAAGGTTTCTATTATCCAACCGAATCAGATTTATGGCGCAAGACTTACTTATGCAGTTGCCAAATCAGCTGCGCTGGTAAAGGAGTCGGCAAAGAATTCTTCCTCAGGCAGATGACATTTGGATGAAAAGTCATTCTTGGCGGCATTCACCATTACTGGGGCGCCACAGGCATACACCTGGAAATCTTTCATATCTGGATAGTCTGCCATCACGGCTTGATGCACAAAGCCAGTGCGACCCTGCCAGGCATCCTCTGCCAAAGCATCAGAAATTACGGGGATGTATTGAAAGTTGGCAATGTCTTTTTGCCAGGATTGACATAATTCATTTAGATACAAGTCGCTTGGGCGACGTCCACCCCAATACAAATGAATTGGGCGGCTCATTTTCTTTGCCTGCATTTGTTCGATGATCGATTTAATGGGGGCAAAGCCTGTGCCAGCAGCCACAAAGATGATTGGTTTTTTAGAGTCTTCTCTCAAGAAGAAGCTGCCTAATGGACCTTCAAAGCGCAAGATATCTTTTTCTTTTAAAGCCGGAGTGACGGCGCCAAAGACAAAGTCCGTAAATAAGCCACCAGGTAAGTGGCGTATATGTAACTCAAGCGGGCCTTCTTGCTCGGGTGCATTTGCAATTGAGTAAGCACGGCGTTGACCATCTTTGAGTAGAAACTCCAAATACTGTCCAGCGAGGAACTGAAAGCGTTCTGCAGCAGGTAGCTGGAGCTTGAGGATGGCTACATCGCTACTAGGCTTGCTAATGGTATTGACGCGGCAAGGCACCTTACGTATCGCAATATCACCAGCCCCTTGGACCTCACGGGCTTCTATCAGCAGATCTGATTGAGGGTGGGAGCAGCAAAATAGAACACCGCCTGCTGTTTCGTCAGTCTTGCTCAGGGCACTCTCGCTATGCTGTCCATGAGTAACTTGACCTTCTAAAACTTTTCCCTTACATGAGCCACAAGCACCATTTTTACAGCCATAAGGTAGGTTAACGCCTTGACGAAGAGCGGCCTCCAGTAGGTTTTCATCTGGATTGACGGTAAATTGTTTGCCGCTCGTTTTGAGCGTGACTTGATAAGACACTCTCATTCCTTTCAATAAATCGTTACGATGTCACTTATGCAATCTTTTGGTAAACCTTCAATCCTGATTATTGGCTGCGGAGATATTGGTCTTCGGGTGGCTAAACAGCTTTCACGAAGCCATCGTATTTATGCACTCACTTCTCAACAAAATCGCTTTCAGGAGTTGAGGGAGGTTGGCGCGATTCCTATTTTGGGTAATCTGGATCATCCAGAGTCCTTGTGGCGCCTTAGTGGTTTAGCTCAAACCGTTATTCATCTGGCACCACCTCAAAATGGTGGAAATCGTGATTGCCGAACCCGCAACCTACTTCGAATTTTAGCCCAAGGCTCCAGCGCCGTCAGGCGCCTCATTTACATCAGCACTACAGGCGTATATGGTGACCATCAGGGCGGCAAGGTAAATGAAGTAAGCCCAGTTAGCCCTCAAAGTGAGCGGGCCAAAAGAAGGGTGGATGCAGAGCGGGTTCTCCGTTTGTGGGCCCCTGCCCATGGGGTGGCATTAACCATTCTGCGTGTTCCGGGGATTTATGCCGCTGACCGTCTGCCGATTGAGCGACTGCAGGCAAAAACACCGGCGCTCTTGCCAGAGGAGGATGCTTACTCCAATCACATTCACAGTGATGATTTAGCTCGGCTGGTATCTGCGGCGGTCTATCACGGTAAACCCCAGCGCATCATTAACACTTGTGATGGTGATGAAACCAAAATGGGTGATTATTTCGATGAAGTAGCTGATGCTTTTGGGTTGGAAAGACCGACTCGTTTGCCTGGTAACGAGCTGCAAAAAATTGTTAGCCCGATGCTTTGGTCATTTATGCGTGAATCACGTAGGGTAACTAACACTCGCTTGCATGAACTCAAAACACCGCTACGCTATCCCAGCGTAGGATATTTTTTGAAGACTATTTCCAAGAATCCTTAAGGCCAACAGTTCGATTAAATACCGGCTTACCAAGTTTTGAGTCATTCTTGTCAGCAACAAAGTATCCATGCCTCTCAAACTGATAGCGATCTTCCGGTTTAGCGTCCTTCATGCAAGGTTCTAAATAGGCAGAAATGATTTTCTTAGAGTTGGAGTTGATTGCTTCTAAGAAATTCTTATCGCCACTATCTGGATGAGGGTCGCTAAAGAGGTGATCGTATAGTCGCACCTCAGTTGGAATTGCCTCAGCAGCGCTGATCCAATGAATATTACCCTTCACCTTGTAGTTGTTTGAGCCAGGCGTACCGCTCTTACTATCAGGGAAGTGGGTCACATTGACTTGGGTCACATTGCCCTGGACATCAGTTTGAAAACCGGTGCACTCCACTACAAAGCCATGGCGTAAACGTACGCGACTACCGGGCTGGTCGCCAATGGGTGGATAGAGCCTGAAGAATCCCTTAATCGGTTCTTGCATGAAGTCATCTGCCTCAATCCACAGTTCGCGTGTGAAGTTAAATTCACGATTACCCCATTCAGGATGATTGGGGTGGCGTGGAGCGGAGCAAGCCTCTTTGGCTGAGGCGTCAAAATTTTCAACAACGAGCTTAAGGGGCTTTAATACTGCAGTGGCGCGTGGCGCTCTTGCCTCTAGATCATCGCGTAGCGCTTGATCTAGCGTGCTCATATCAATCCAGCTATCGGCTTTAGAGACACCAATGCGCTCACAGAACAAACGAATACTTTCCGGGGTGTAGCCGCGACGACGGATCCCGACGATAGTTGGCATCCGCGGATCATCCCAGCCTTCAACATGCTTTTCCTCAACCAACTGCAATAACTTGCGCTTGCTAGTGATGGTGTAGGTTAGGTTGAGACGTGCAAATTCATATTGATGCGGTACTGGATCTTTAAATACGCCCAGCTCTTTTAGGGAATTCACAATCCAGTCATAGAGCGGACGATTGTTCTCAAACTCGAGCGTACAAATAGAGTGGGAGACATTCTCCAGGGCATCTGAGATGCAATGCGTGAAGTCGTAGAGGGGGTAAATACACCATTTGCTGCCTGTGCGGTGATGATCGGTATGGCGAATGCGGTAAACCACAGGATCGCGCATCACAATATTTGGGTGAGCCATATCAATCTTTAGGCGTAGTACATGCTCACCATCTTTGAACTTGCCGTCACGCATATCGCGGAACAGTTGCAGATTTTCTTCTGGACTGCGATCGCGATAAGGGCTATTTTTTCCGGCTTGGCCAAAGTTCCCGCGATTGGTATGAATATAATCGGCGCTTTGGCTGTCTACATATGCTTTGCCGTTCTGAATGAGGATCTCTGCAAACTCATAGAGTTTGTCAAAGTAGTCGCTTGCGTGATACAGATTGGTACCCCAATCAAAGCCCAACCACTTCACTGCATCCAAAATACTGTCAGCGTATTCCACATCTTCTTTGACGGGATTGGTGTCATCTAAGCGCATATTGCAGCGCGCACCACCAGCTTGATGGTTGTAATCAGCGGCTAAACCGAAGTTCAGGCAAATGCTTTTAGCGTGACCGATATGTAAGTAGCCATTTGGCTCAGGTGGAAAACGGGTGATGATTGATGGAATGGGTTCGCCCGCTAAATTCGTGCGCTTAGAAAAAGCACCGCTTGCCAAATCATGATCAATGATTTGACGTAAGAAGTTGGAGGGTTCGGCTACAGTGCCGGTATTTGCTTTAGGGGTTTTGCTATCTTGGGACATAGCCACATTGTAGAGAAAACCCCAAGACCCATAAAGAAAAAGCCCGCAAACTGCTGCGGGCTCATTTCTGGGAGGGCGCGCGAGAATTAATCCTCTACGAACGCCTCTTCGCGTGTCTTCTTCACTGCTGGCAGAGCCACGATCACGACCAGGAGGGCTGCCGCGATCAGCAAACCCAAGGAAAGTGGGCGGGTTAAGAAGGTAGTGAAGTCACCGCGCGATAACAATAACGCACGACGGAAGTTCTCTTCCATCATTGGTCCAAGCACAAAGCCCAAAAGTAATGGAGGAGGTTCGCAACCTAGTTTGAAGAATAGGTAACCAATCAAGCCAAAACCTGCTGTTACATAAACATCAAACACAGTGTTATTTACGGTGTACACGCCAATACAGCAGAACACCAAAATAGCTGGGTAGAGGAAGCGATAAGGAATCTTCAAGAGCTTGACCCAGATACCAATCAGAGGCAAGTTCAAGAGGATCAACATCACGTTACCGATCCACATGGAAGCGATCAGACCCCAGAACAAGGCTGGGTTGCTGGTCATTACTTGTGGACCTGGTTGGATGTTATGAATAGTCATCGCGCCAACCATCAAAGCCATTACGGCATTTGGTGGGATACCCAATGTGAGCAATGGGATGAATGAGGTTTGAGCCGCAGCATTGTTAGCTGATTCTGGACCCGCAACACCCTCAATAGCGCCTTTACCAAACTCATGGCTGTACTTAGAAGATTTCTTCTCAACAGAGTAAGCGCCAAAGGCTGCTAAAGCTGCACCACCGCCTGGCAAGATGCCCAAGATAGAACCAATTGTTGTGCCGCGCAAGATTGATGGAATCATGCGCTTGATGTCTTGCTTGGTCGGAATCATGGTGGTCATCTTGTTCAAGAAGCCCTCATCCTCGCCAGTCTTCTCGAGGTTGCCCATGATTTCTGCGAAACCAAATACGCCCATCGCTACTGCAACGAAGCCGATACCGTCGCTCAATTCAGGAATATCAAACGCGTAGCGGGATACGCCCGAGTTCACGTCAGTACCAATCAAGCCCATCAAGAGGCCTAGAATGATCATGCCAATCGCTTTGATCAAAGATCCTGATGCCAACACTACGGCACCGATTAAGCCTAAGACCATCAAGGAGAAATACTCGGCAGGGCCAAACTTAAAGGCGAGCTGTGAAAGTGGGGCAGCAAAAGCAGCCAATACTAAAGTTGCTACGCAACCTGCAAAGAATGAGCCCATACCTGCAGTAAAGAGGGCAACACCAGCGCGGCCGTTTCGAGCCATTTGATAGCCATCGATCGCCGTCACCACCGACGACGTCTCCCCCGGAATATTTAAGAGAATCGCTGTTGTGGAGCCACCGTATTGTGAGCCGTAGTAAATACCAGCCAACATAATCAAGGCAGCAATTGGAGGAAGGGCGTAGGTGGCTGGCAACAACATCGCAATCGTTGCAATTGGGCCAAGGCCTGGCAAAACGCCAATTAAGGTACCCAAGATACAGCCGATGAGGCAGTAAAGCAGGTTTTGTAATGTGAACGCGGTATCGAAACCGAGAGCTAAGTTAGCAAATAAATCCATTTTTCAGAGTCCCGGTTCGTTATTGTTGTAGAAATACAGGCAGGAGTGGGAACTGAAGTTTCAGACCCAACACAAACACTGAATAAGTAAACGCAACGAGGAAGCCGGCATTAATCAATGAGCCCTTCCAGGTAAATTCTTTACTGGCGCTTGCCGAGACTAATACCAGAACAACTACGGCAATCAAGAAGCCTAGGCGAGGTAGAAGCAGTCCGTAGAGGACTACAGAACCAGTAATTTGGGCAATGATGCGCCAATTGAATTTAGGGATACTTTCAATGGCTGCTTTTGCATTGAGCGACTGTAGTAATACCAGAACGCCTAATAGAGTCATGAGGATCCCAAGAAAGAATGGGAAATAGCCTGGACCCATTTTGGCGGCAGTTCCCATGGGGTACTGGGTTGCCATAATGGCGAAAAAGAGGCCAATAACCATGTACATGATTCCGGCCCCAAAATCCCGTTGATTGCGAATTTTCAAGTTGCTCTCCTTGTTGTCGACTTAACTGCCGATTTTTATTGATGTTGTGGGATTGTAAGGCAGGTTTAAGGCTTCTTACCTAGCGTTTGCCCTAGGCTAGTGCCAATGCGATAATTATTCGCATGAAAGTCTCCCAAATTCGCCAGGCTTACCTGGATTTCTTCGCCCAAAAAGGCCACCAAATCGTCCCATCCAGCCCAGTAGTGCCGGGGGATGACCCAACCCTGCTATTTACTAATGCGGGTATGAACCAGTTCAAGGACGTGTTTTTGGGCTTTGATAAGCGCCCCTATAACCGCGCTACAACTGCCCAAAAGTGCATTCGGGCAGGTGGAAAGCATAATGACTTGGATAACGTAGGCTACACCGCACGTCATCACACCTTTTTTGAAATGCTGGGAAATTTCTCATTTGGAGACTATTTCAAGAAAGACGCCATTCAATTTGCCTGGGATTTATTGACTCAGGTATTTCAGTTACCCAAAGAAAAGCTCTTAGTCACCGTGTACGCGGAAGATGACGAGGCCTATGAGATTTGGAATAAACAAATTGGTGTGCCTGCTGATCGCATCATTCGGATTGGCGATAACAAAGGTGCGCGTTACGCATCAGACAATTTTTGGATGATGGGTGACACTGGACCATGTGGCCCTTGCACGGAAATTTTTTACGACCATGGTGCTCATATTCCCGGTGGTCCTCCCGGTAGTCCTGATGAAGATGGCGATCGTTTCATCGAAATTTGGAATAACGTCTTCATGCAATTTAACCGCGACGAAGCGGGTGTGATGCATCCATTACCTAAGCCTAGCGTTGATACAGGCATGGGTCTTGAACGTATCGCCGCAGTCTTGCAGCACGTTCACTCTAATTATGAAATTGACCTCTTCGTCAATCTTCTCAAGGCCTCCAAAGAGGCGGTTGATGCAGCGGGCGGTGAAAATTGTGATGCACAAAGCCCTTCACTGAAGGTAATTGCTGACCACATCCGCGCCTGTAGCTTCATTGTGGTTGATGGTGTCATTCCCGGTAATGCAGGGCGTGGTTATGTCTTACGTCGCATTGCGCGTCGCGCGATTCGTCACGGCTACAAGCTGGGTGCTCGCAAACCATTCTTCTATCAGTTGGTGCCTGCGCTCGTAAAAGAGATGGGCGATGCATATCCAGAATTGCGTGCTGCGCAGGACAAAGTCGGCGAAGTGATTAAGCAAGAAGAAGAGCGTTTCTTCCAAACCATTGCTAACGGCATGGAAATTTTGGATGGCGCTTTAGCAGGTGGAGCAAAAGTGGTTGATGGTGAAACAGCCTTCCGCTTACATGACACCTTTGGTTTTCCATTGGATTTAACGGCTGACGTTTGTCGTGAACGTGGCGTGACCGTTGATGCCGATGGTTTTGAGGTGGCGATGCAAAAGCAGCGCGATCAAGCAAGGGCTGCAGGCAAGTTCAAGGTAGCCCAAGGCCTGGACTACAAAGGTGCGCCTACCCAGTTTCATGGCTATGACACCCTAAAACATGAGGGCGCCAAAGTGACTGGCCTGTATGTGGATGGTTCAGCCGTGCCGTCCGTCAAAGCAGGCGATGCCGCCGTGATCGTGTTAGATAACAGCCCTTTCTATGCTGAATCTGGTGGTCAGGTTGGTGATAAAGGTGAGCTCCGCAATGAGAGTATCCGTTTTTCAGTCGAAGATACCTTCAAGATTCAGGCTGACGTGTTTGGCCATCAGGGCGAAGTCCTCGAGGGCGATCTCAAAGTGGGTGACTCAATTAATGCTCTGGTTGATACCCAACAAAGATACGACACGATGCGCAACCATAGCGCTACCCATATCTTGCATAAAGCATTGCGTGAAGTATTGGGTGATCATGTGCAGCAAAAAGGATCTTTGGTGGATGCTACTAAGACCCGCTTTGACTTTACGCACAACGCGCCTATTACTGCGGAGCAAATTCGTCGTATTGAAGATATCGTGAATCAAGAGATTTTAGAAAACACGGCAACTTCAGGCAAAGTGATGTCCTTGGATGACGCGCAAAAGACTGGCGCCATGATGCTCTTTGGTGAAAAGTATGGCGATGAGGTGCGTGTACTAGAGATTGGTTCTTCTAAAGAGTTATGTGGTGGCACCCATGTAGGGCGTACTGGCGATATCGGTAGCTTGAAGATTGTTTCTGAAGGCGGTGTTGCTGCCGGTATCCGCCGTGTTGAGGCGGTGACTGGCAATAACGCACTACATTTCTTGCAAGGTTTAGTAGACAAGATTAATGAAGCCGCAGCGATTCTCAAAACCCATCCAGGCGATTTAGTAAATCGCGTTGCTCAACTTCAAGAAAGTCTGCGTCAAGTGGAGCGCGAATTAGAAAAAGTGAACTCTAAGTTAGCAGCTAGCCAAGGTGATGAGTTAGCAGGACAAGCTATTGATGTAAATGGTCTAAAAGTGATTGCTGCTCGAATTGATGGCGCCGATGCTGGTGTGCTTCGTGAAACTATGGATGCCCTGAAGGCAAAGTTGAAAACTGCTGCCATTGTCTTGGCCTCTGTTCAAGGCGATAAAGTCAGTTTGATTGCCGGTGTTACAGCCGATTCGATTGGCAAAGTGAAGGCAGGTGATCTTGTAAATTTTGTTGCTCAGCAAGTGGGTGGCAAGGGCGGCGGTAAACCGGAAATGGCGATGGCTGGAGGAACCGATCCTAGCAAGTTAAATGTAGCTTTAGATGGCGTTAAGGATTGGATAGCTAGCAAATGAGTGAACCAGTAAATATTGCTTTTAACGCAGAAGTAGATGCAATTGGCATGAACTGCCCATTGCCTATCTTGCGCACCAAAAAAGCTTTGGCGACCATGCAGTCAGGCGAAGTCTTAAAGATTAAGGCAACCGATGCAGGCGCTGCTCATGACTTCCCTGCTTTTGCTAAGCAAACGGGTAATGAGTTGCTTGCGAGTACTACTGAGGGCGATGTTTTGGTCTTCTTTATGAAGCGCAGATAGTTCAAATCTCCAAGCTTGCGTGCCCATAGATTCAGCTGTTTGGGAGAATAAAAAAGGCAGAGATGATTCTCTGCCTTTTTTAACTCAATGGTGATTACGTTAAAGAGCGACTCTTAAGGTAAGCGGCAAAGTCAGCCGAGACCTCGGGGTGACGCAGAGCAAACTCTACGGAGGCCTTGAGATAGCCTAATTTGCTACCGCAGTCATAACGCACTCCATCGTATTCATAAGCAAATACTGGCTCTTCTTTAAGTAAAGAAGCAATTGCATCAGTAAGTTGAATCTCGCCACCGGCACCAGGCTTAAGGTTGCGAATATGGCTGAAGATATTTGATGAAAGAACATAACGTCCCACAACGGCTAAATTAGACGGCGCATCTTTTGGTTGGGGCTTTTCCACAATGCCATTGAGGCGATAGATCCCTTTGACGACTTCGGCGCCAGACACAATACCGTAAGAGTTGCTCTTAGCGGGATCAATTTTTTCTACCGCAATGACTGAGCCATTTTGTTCGTCAAATACTTTAAGCATTTGCTTAAGAACGGGAGGCTGTCCATCTAAAAGGTCATCTGCCAAAATCACAGCAAATGGTTCGTCACGCACTAATTTTTCTGCGCATAAAACTGCGTGACCTAAGCCAAGCGCTTCAGGTTGGCGTACATAGACGCAATCGACATGACTAGGTTTGACGCTACGAACAATCTCTAATAAAGCTTGTTTATTTTTAGCTTCCAACTCAGCTTCAAGTTCATAAGCTTTATCAAAGTGATCTTCAATGGCGCGCTTGCTGCGTCCAGTAACGAAAATCATTTCAGTGATTCCGGCCGCGATTGCCTCTTCTACAGCGTATTGAATAAGCGGCTTATCGACTACATTCAACATTTCTTTTGGGCTTGCCTTGGTTGCTGGCAAAAAGCGTGTGCCCAAACCGGCGACTGGAAAAACTGCTTTCGTGACTGCTTTAGTGCTTAATGGCATATAACTTCCAATCGCTTTGTTGGGCTACTGTTTACTTTAGACGCTCTAATTGTGCAACAAGCTTCTCGTGATTTTGCTC
>CANCQD010000039.1 GCA_947380285.1 Burkholderiaceae bacterium
CTGGCAGAAATTGGGTTTGGCTGCTTCGTTCCCGACCTGACCAGGTTATCCAACCCACCATGCGGGGAGGCCCATCCAATTCCATTTTAGCTTGTTAGAATGTAAGACATGACAGCATTGGCATTAGCCCGTTCGTGGCGCCCCAAAACCTTCTCTGAATTAGTTGGCCAAGACCATGTGGTTAAGGCCTTAACGCATGCTTTGGATCAGGGTCGCCTGCACCATGCATGGCTCTTTACCGGTACTCGCGGGGTGGGTAAGACCACGATTGCCCGGATTATGGCTAAAGCCCTCAATTGCACGGGATCTGATGGTTCTGGCAAGATGACTTCAGAGCCTTGCGGAAAATGCCCAGCCTGTATGGAAATCGATGCCGGCCGTTTTGTTGACTATATAGAGATGGATGCTGCCAGTAATCGTGGTGTTGACGATATTGCTGCTCTCCTAGAAAAAGCAGCTTACGCACCAAGTAATGGCCGTTACAAGGTTTACATGATTGACGAGGTGCACATGCTCACCAATCATGCCTTTAATGCTATGCTCAAAACTTTGGAAGAGCCTCCAGAGCACGTCAAATTTATTCTGGCTACCACTGATCCACAAAAGATCCCAGTAACCATCTTGTCACGTTGTTTGCAGTTCAACCTCAAGCAAATGCCAGTACCGCTGATTGTGGAGCACTTAGAAAAAGTACTTGCAGCTGAAAAAGTGGAATACGAAGTAAATGCTTTGCGTGTTCTCGCTAAGGCAGCCCAAGGTTCAATGCGCGATGCCTTGTCGTTAACTGACCAAGCCATTGCCTACGCCGCTGGCAAAGTTTCTGAAGAATCTGTACGCGGCATGCTTGGCACATTAGATGATGCTTATCTCATTCGTATATTGGATTGCTTGATTGCTAAAGACGGTGCAAGCCTGCTTGCAGTGGCAAATGAGATGGGTGAGCGCAGTATGTCTTTCTCATTGGCATTGCAAGACCTCTCCAGTTTGTTGCAAAAAATTGCAGCAGCACAAGTTGTTCCAGAATCCGTTTTAGAAGATTGGCCAGAAGCGGGTGAGATTCGTCGCTTGGCTGGTCAACTGACAAAAGAAGAAGCGCAACTCTTTTATCAAATTACGATTACCAGCCGTCCAGATTTATCGCTAGCTCCTGATGAGCAAACTGGCTTTGCCATGACGCTATTGCGTATGTTGGCATTTCGCCCTGGAAGTAATGGTGGCGGAGGAGGCAATTCTTCTCCAGCACCATCGGCCCCACCAGTAAATACTGCCCGTCCAGCACCTTCAATGCCAGCAGCTAGAGCATCTGCACCAGCGCCTGCTGCTAAATCAGCGGCTCCAACACCAGCAGCCTCGGTAGCTGCTCCAGCAGCCACAGCCAGCTCAGCCGAGCGTCCCGACTGGCATAGTTTGATGCGTCAGTTACCAGTGAAAGGGATGGTGCAGCAGTTGGCGTTTCAGACGGAGTTACAAGATTGGAATGATTCTGCCGCAGGAGTGCGTGTGACTATCGTTACGCCAATGCCACAGTTAGCTTCGGAAGCCTCTATTGGAAGATTGGCTGACGCACTCACTGCTCACTTTGGCAAGCCAGTGAAGATCGTGATTGAAAAGGGTGAGGTTGAGGGCAAGACAGTTGCCAAAGTGGATGCCCAGATTCATCAAGAGAAAAGAATGAACGCAGAGCAAATGATTGCTGCAGATCCATTTATTCAGCAATTGGAAAAAGAGTTTGGCGCTAAAGTGGTTGGTGGCTCAGTTAAGCCACTCTAAATAAAGAATTCAAAGAAACCGAATTTAATTTTCACTCTATAAATAAGTCATTAAGGAAAAGAAGCGATGATGAAAGGTGGACTTGCTGGTCTCATGAAACAGGCTCAGCAGATGCAAGAGAAGATGAAAGTAGCGCAAGAGCAACTGACTGCGCTAGAAGTGACTGGCCAAGCAGCTGGTGGCTTGGTTAAGGTAACCATCTCTGGTAAGTACGAACTCAAGCGTGTGCAGATTGATCCAGGAGCAATGGATGACCGCGAGATGTTGGAAGACTTGATCGTCACAGCCTACACAGAAGCATTTAAGCAAGTAGAGGCAGCTAGTGCGCAGATGATGTCTGGCGCAACTGCTGGCATGCCTATGCCCCCAGGCTTTAAGCTGCCTTTCTAATTGATTTTGTTTATTTACGAATTGCCTAATTAGATGGCGCGCATAGAAGCACCTCAAGACGCGCTTGGTCGTTTGATCGAGGCATTGCGTGTATTGCCTGGAGTAGGGCCTAAATCCGCTCAACGGATGGCGTTCTACCTCCTGCAACATGATCGCAATGGCGCAGCAGTACTCGCTCAATCATTGGGTGAGGCAGTAGAAACAGTTGGCCACTGCGCACGTTGCAATACGTTTTCAGAAACACAGATTTGTAGCACCTGCTCTGATGGTCGTCGTGATCCATCGCTGCTGTGTATTGTCGAGACACCTGCTGATCAAGTGATGGTGGAGCAGACCTTAAGCTTCAAAGGTAATTACTTCGTATTGATGGGTCGTCTCTCGCCACTCGATGGCATGGGCCCAAATGAAATTGGCTTTGATCGATTGCTCAGTCGCATTGAAACTCCTGATACTGGAGTGCCCATTCGTGAAGTGGTGCTGGCAACGAATTTCACTAGTGAAGGTGAGGCCACTGCCCATTACATTGGCGAAGTCCTTAAAGCCAAAGGCATCAAAGTCACCCGTATTGCTCGCGGCATCCCTGTGGGCGGAGAACTCGAGTACGTTGACGCGGGCACGTTAGCTAGAGCTTTAATGGATCGACGCTAGTTCTTCCGGTCTAAATACTTGCGCCTTCCCAAGCGCTATTCCCCACTGTCCTAGGGGAACTACTTAAATACCCCTTGTTATAGATGCATTAGAGTGAATTTATTACAAAAACATAAACAGGGGATAGTAAATGAGTCAATTTCAATCAACCAAAGTCTTGGTCGCCAGCTTAATTAGTGCTGGCTTGCTTTTTAGCTCCAACATTACTCAAGCGCAAGTGGGCTTTCCGCCACCTCCGCCTAAGGTAAGTCCTGCAGCAGGTGTAATTGATATGCACGTTCACCCTGATCCAGATGTATTTGGTAGATCTTTAACTGACTATGAATTAGCAACGATTGCCCGTCGTAAAGGAATGCGCGGCATTGTTATTAAAAATCATGTGGTCACCACAAACGATCGAGCTGCATTAGTAATGCAACAAGTCCCCGGCATTGAAGTGTGGGGCGGTATTGTTCTGAATAAATCGGTTGGTGGCGTTAATCCTGCGGCAGTAGAGTGGATGCATCGTATGTCTGGTGGTCGAGGCAAAGTTGTGTGGTTACCAACCTTTGATTCCGATAAGCATGTCAAGACACTAGTCGATAAGAATCAATCTGGCATTGTAGTTGCGCCTAATGGTCAAGTCACACCAGAACTGGAAGAGGTATTAAAAATCATCGCGCGCGAGGATTTAATTCTTGCTACGGGCCATATCAGCGCAGAGGAAGTAGTTGCAGTAGTAAAGCGTGCAAAAGAATTGGGTGTGAAAAATATTCTTATTACCCACGGCTTAACGAACATTCCTGGGCTTTCTTGGGAGCAAGCTAAGCAAGTTACTGCAATGGGTGCTTATATTGAGATTTGCTATCTACAATTTATGACTGGCCCCTCAGCTCAGTATAAGTGGATGACGCACTGGGAAAAAGTGGACGCAACTGTTGTTGCTAAAGCCGTGCAGGAGATTGGTGCAGACCATTTAGTGCTCTCAACCGATTTAGGCCAACAGGGCATGATGACCCCACCAGATGGTGTGGAGAACGAAATTGCGGCAGTTAAAGCAGCTGGCGTATCGCAGGCAGATGTAGATAAGATGATGAAAAAGAACCCAGCCAAGCTGCTGGGTCTAAAAGACTGAGCCGCATTCTTTATGTGATCTAGTGTTTATGTCATGTCTATGACATAAACACTAGTTAAATTGTTCTTTATTCGGGATAATCCTATCTGCACCACCCTTGGGCTTCAATCTCAAGCTGTGTTTGCCTAGTTTTCCCCACCGGCATCTTGCTATTGCATTGCACTAGCAACCCCATTAGAAATTGTGAATGACCCGCAAGATTTATCTACTCCTCCTGCTGAGCATTATTTGTACATTGTTTGGGGCAACTGCGTTTGCGCAGAGGGCAGGTTCTGGCGCCGACCAAGTTGCAAGCTTTGCAGCCCCGATTGATGTCTTACCTACCGAAGGAAGTATTTGGGGTTTGCCAGTGAACGTTCATGGCCAAACTACTTATATTAATCAGCGTTATAACAATTTCACATCTTCATATTCAGGACAAAATAGTTTGTCTGAATCCAAGTCAATGAGCTATACCTGGTCTGGTACTTTATTTATGGGTGCTCGCTTAGCGCCCAACACGGATATTTATTTCAATCCAGAAGTCGTTTCTGGTGTGCCATTTTCAGGTTTGGTTGGTTTAGGTGGATTTACCAACGGAGAGGCCACTAAAGCTGCTGGTGCGCAGGCGAAATTTTATTCGGCGCGAGCATTTGTGCGGCAAACCATTAATCAAGAGGGTGAAAAAGTTGTTCTTGAAAACGAAGCCAATCAAATTACACAAACAGTAAGCAGTAATCGTGTTGTACTCACAGGTGGCCAGTTCTCGACCTTAGATATTTTTGACGATAGTCGTTATGCCAAAGATCCTCGTATTCAGTTTATGAACTGGGGCAATATGACTTACCTAGCCTATGACTACTCAGCTGATGCGCGCGGCTACAGTTGGGGCCTGGCAGGGGAGTGGTACTTGGATAACTGGGTCATGCGCGCCTCTCGCATGCTGGCACCAAAATCACCGAACGGCAAAGATTTGAACTGGCAGATTTTTAATACTTATGGCGACCAAGTAGAGGTCGAGCGGCAACACAATATAGGTGACTTGCCGGGTAAGGTAAGTGTCTTGGCTTATCGTAATCGTATGATCTTGGCGCGCTTTCAGGATGCGACAAATTATGTAGTGGCCAATAATGCACAAGGCACACAAGCTATTAACAATGTACGCAACAACTACCAATACAAAACCGGTATTGGTATTAATGGTGAACAGGCATTAACTAAAGATCTTGGTATCTATGGACGCGCATTTACATCAGATGGCCATACAGAGACCATGTCCTTTACTGAAGCAGATAATTCCGTTTCGGTTGGCATGGGCTTGAATGGAGCAAGCTGGAAGCGTCCCAGCGACACCATCGGAGTATCGATGATGCAAAATGGTCTTTCTAGTTATAGAAGGGGTTACTTGCAAGCTGGCGGGGTATCTTATTTCATTGGCGACTATGCAAGCCCCAGTCAAACCATCTCTTATCGCCCGGAGCGTATCGGAGAAATCTATTACAACGCGATGGTGGTTAAAAATGTACTTGCAGGTGTGAACTTTCAGCGCATCAATAATCCAGCCTATAACTCAGCTCGGGGCCCGGTTAATATCATGTCTTTTAGGATCCATGCCGAGTTTTAAAGACTTTATAGGCTTTAACCATCATTATTATCTTTGGAATCAATAAGATAGCAATTGTCAATAATTAGACTTTTGGCTTTTGTACCCTATAATCCTTAAAACCCCCAGAAACGGCTTTGGACTGGTTCTAAATCCACATCTGGGGCTATAAAAACAGCATTTTTATTGATTCAGAGGCAGCCGCTTTTGTTGATTCCCGGCAAACATAAAACTAGCGTAGTTAAACCGCTCAAAAGCATGACCCCATTTTCAATGGCTGCTTTTGTAGTTTGCGCCTCCACTTTTTCTGTTTTAGTGTTTGCACAAACCTCTACGGAGAATGCTCCAGCCAGCGTGACCGTTCAGTCAGGTGACGCTTCCTTGGCCGCGCCGCCATCGATTGGCGTGCAACTTGGTGCGCAAGATCCAAATGCAGCCTCCAACCCTAAAGCGGCCGAGCTATTTGCTCCCGTTACCAAAGCCAATACTCCGAAAATTTATACCAAGCCTGTTTCTTCAGGACCAACGGAGATGGATTTACGTCAGCTCTGGAGTGAGCTCAAGATTAATAACCCGCAACTTTCTTCATTGCGTGAGTCTTATTTATCTGCCAAGGCAACTGTTCCGCAAATTAATGCACCAGCCAATCCTCAGGTTGGGTTGGTGTGGTCGGGTATGCCTGTAAATTCTCCTTTAGCTTTGGGTGGAGCAAATGCCCCATCTCAGCAATACCCTGGCGGCATCAGTAGCAATAACGCCATATCAATAGCGCAACCTTTTCAGTTTCCAGGCAAGAAGAGCCTAGCAGCAGATATTGCCGACACTAATGCAGAAGCCCTGTTAGCAAGTTCTGAATCTACTTACCTACAGCTTGGTGCACAGCTCTCTACCTTGTACTACAACGCACTGGCTGCGCAAAAGCAATTACAAGTTCTGAAAGAGTCTGTTGTTCGTCTCGAGATGATTAAGAATGTGGCTAAAGCGCGTTATTCCAATAATGCTGCAGCCTACGTAGAGTTTTTAAATGCTCAAGTAGCGCAAAGTGCAGCACAGGCAGATCAATTTAATGTTGAGCGCCAACTCAATGTTGCCTTGAATAACATTAATACTCTAGTCGGCCGCCACTCTCGTGACAAGCTGGTATTACGCGGTGATGTACGTCGTGCGCTGAGTAGCGTACCAACCTTAATCGAGCTTGAAGACTACGCAGAATCTAGCCACCCCGCCTTAAAGAGTTCTGCGCTGCAATTAGACGCAGCACGCAAAGGTGTTGATCTAGCGAAGAAAGCTTACTTGCCAGACTTTCAGATTATTGGTTCTTCGTATACCCCACGTGGCCCATTTTCTGCTAACAATGGTGCACTGTTTTATCAATTTGAATTAGATCTCATCATTCCTTTGTATTTCTTTACCAAGGAAAAGTATGGGGTGGAGCAGGCGCAGCGTAATCAAGCGGCTGCTGAGGCTGGCAATATATCCAATCGTCAGCAAATTGTGCTGGCTGTAAATACTGCTTATGCCTCTTATGAGCAGGCTAAGAACCAAACCCAGTTTCTGAAAGATCGCCAAGTACCCCAGGCTGATGCTGCCTATAAGGTTGGCCTCACGCAGTACTCTAATAATGGCCAGGGATTTAATGATTTGTTGACTGCGCAAACGCAATTGCGTAACTTGGAGATTGCATTAGCTCAAGCTGAGAGCAATCTTTTACAGGCACAAGCAGTATTAATGGTTTCAGCGGGTAAAGAGCCCTTTTAAGGAGTAGTTTTGAAAGACAAAATTCTTTCGTTTCTAAAGCAGCTATCTGAAAAGACGAAGCCGATTATTCATAAAGGCGTTCACCACGGAGCGCATCATGCAAAAGTTGTCGCTGCTGGTTTGGCGGGCTTGTATTGGAATCTGTCACCCCAAAATCGTTACCGCGTTCGCCTTGCCGCCTTTGCATTTGCCATTCTCTCTTTGGGCATTGTTGTAGGTCGCGTTACCAACGTCAATCGCACCGTGAAGATTGAGACCTCCGACAAAGCGCTCAAAGTCGAAAAGACTGGCGTTCTCGAATTAAAGCTACCCGGTATTCAACTCAACCCAGAGGTTTATGTATTCCAGTCGGCTGAAAAAGTTCAAGTGCCAGTCAATATCAAAGTGCCTGGTCGTTTGGCGTTTAATGCTGAAAAATCTAAAGTACTGTCAGCTCGTGCTCCAGGCCGAGTGGAGCGCATCTATGCTTTTGATGGTGCCCAAGTAGAGATTGGCTCTCCAATTGTCGAACTGTATAGCCCGGAATTTTTATCGGCACAGCAAGAGTACTTATTGTCTTCTAAGACAGCCAAAGTACTTGAGGCGAGCAAAACGATGAGTGATTTGTTAGGCGATGCGCGCATCACTCAACAAGCTGCCGCTAATCGCATGAGAAATCTTGGCGCTGGCGAGGGCGATATTAAGAGTATTGAGAACACCGGTAAGACAACAAGTAATTTGGTGATGCGTTCACCATTGAAGGGTGTTGTCGTTAAGCGTAATGTTGAGCCTGGCTCTACCGTGAATTCTGGTGATGTGATCGCATCGTTGGCCGATCCTAAGCAACTCTGGTTTTTGGGTAATGTGTTTGAGCAAGATTTTCGGATGATCAAGCAAGGTCAGAAAATGGTTTTGCATCTTGAGGCTTATCCAGATAAAGAATTTGTTGCTTATGCTAATTACATTGCGCCTACGATTGATCCACAAACCCGTGCCTTATTAATCCGTGCGGACGTAGAAAATATTGATGATCTTTTGCGTCCTGATATGTATGCCTCAGGATCATTAACTACGGGTACAGCTGATGCAGTTGTTGTTCCGCAATCAGCTATCGTGAGAATTCGAGAAAATCGTTATGCCATTATTAAGACAGGACCAGAGACTTTCCGTCGCGTACCTGTTAAAGGCTACGACCTCAATAGTAAAAGCTTCGCGATTACTGAAGGTGTAGAGCAGGGCTGGCAAGTATTAGCCGAAGGTGCTGTTTTGTTAAATGATCGCTTTGCAAAGCAGGAGGACTAAGTGAGCGTTTTCACCTCCTTTATTCGAGGGGTAATCGAGAAGCGCGTATTAGTTATTTTTGCTTCGATCGTATTGCTTGGCCTTGGTATGCTCAGTCTGAGTAAGTTGCCTATTCAGCCATACCCAGGTGTTGCGCCGTTAACTATTCAGGCTATTTCACAATGGCCTGGCAGAAGTACAACTGAAGTTGAGCAGCAGGTCACAATTCCGGTTGAGAACGCCTTAGCAGGTATTCCTGGGCTACAAGCATTCCGCTCGGTATCGCTATTTGGCTTGTCAGTCGTCACGCTAAAATTTAATGACACGGCAGATCCATTTAAAGCACGTCAAGTTTTCATTACTAATTTATCAAACGTCAGTTTTCCTCCTGGCGTAACTTCTAGTATTAGTCCAGACTCAGATGCTACCGGCGAGATCATGCGTTACGAAGTGCGCTCTGACTATGCAAACTCAACTTTGCTCAAAACTTTGCAGAACTATGAAATCTATAAAGAGCTAAAGCAAACACCCGGTGTAGCAGACGTATCTTCTTTTGGCGGTAAGGTTCGTCAATATCAGGTGATTGTGAGTCCCGAAAGTTTGCAGGCGAAGGGCGTGTCTGTTAATCAACTGATCTTGGCTTTAACGAATGCCAACAGTAATACCGGCGGCGGCTTGCTTCCTAGTGGTGAGCAGCAATTTGTGGTGCGCGGTGTAGGCCTTCTCAAAAATATCGACGATATCAAGCAGGTAGTCATCACTATTAACAATGGCGTACCTATTCGTATTGGCGATGTGGCCCGGGTAGAGATTGGTAATGCGCCACGATTGGGTATGTTCCAGTTCAATGACAATCCAGATTCCGTAGAGGGGATTGTGTATTTACGTCGGGGTGAAAATGCCACTGAAGTGCTGGCTCGTGTCCGCAGTACTGTAGAAAATATTAATAAACACGTCCTGCCTCCTGGCATCGAAGTAAAGCCTTTTTATGATCGTCAGGTACTTTTAGATATCACTATTGGCACCGTTAAACATACGCTGTTCTTTGGTATTTCATTAGTATTGGCGGTTTTGTTCTTCTTTTTGGGCAATATCCGTGCAGCTGCTGTGGTCGCCGCGGTTATTCCATTGGCATTGTGCGTCTCATTTATACAAATGCATTTATGGAGTGTGCCAGCCAATTTGATTTCCTTGGGTGCAATTGACTTTGGAGTCATCGTAGACTCTGCAGTGATTCTGACCGAGAACGTCATGCGCCACCTGGAAGAGGGCGGCAAGCGTCTGAATCAAAGCATCATCATGGCAACTAGCGAAGTACAGCGTGCCATGATTTATTCGACTGGCATCATCATCGTTGCTTACTCACCACTATTCTTTATGGGTGGAGTTGAAGGCATCATCTTTAAGCCGATGGCATTTACGATGGGCTTCGCCTTGATTGCTGCAATGGTCCTCAGTTTGACATTTTTGCCGGCAATGATTTCATTGGTGTTTGGAGAAAATCTTCACCATGCTCCGCCATCTTTCATTACTAAGATTTTGGGTGGATATAAGCCCTTGCTTAGAAAATGGATGGATCGTCCATTAACAATCTTCTCTGTTGCAGTCTTTGTATTAGGCATCACTTTGTTAAGTATGACCCGCTTAGGCACGGCATTCTTACCAACACTTGAAGAGAACAATATTTGGTTGCGGGTGACATTGCCCAATACGGTTGATCTTGATTACTCAGTCAAGATTGCCGACCAATTGCGAGCAACCTTTATGGCACAGCCAGAGATTGATAAGGTTGCAGCACAGATCGGTCGCCCTGATGATGGCACCGACTCTACCGGCGTCTTTAACCAAGAATATGGCCTTTACTTAAAGAGTCCAGAAAATATGCCAAGCGGTTCTTCGAAGAAGGATTTAATTACCAATTTAGAGACCGAGCTCGATAAGATACCTGGTATTACCTATAGCTTCTCACAATATATTCAGGACAACGTGAATGAGGCCTTGTCTGGCGTTAAGGGTGAAAACTCGGTCAAGATTTACGGTACCGACTTAGATGTTCTTGATCAAAAAGCGCACGAGGTTATCAATCAATTAAAGCTGGTTAGGGGTGTAGCGGATGAGGGCATCCTCAAAGAGCTTGGCCAGCCAACCTTGAATATTCAAATTGATCGCGAGAAATCTGCACGCTACGGCATCAATATGAATGACATTCAGACTGTAGTTACCAATGCTATTGGTGGCGCTGCAGTAACGAACTTGCTCGAAGATGAAAAAACCTTTGGTATTGCGGTTCGCTTAAATGAAGGTAGTCGCAATGATGTTGCTGATATTGGACATTTATTGGTTGATGCTCCGGATGGTACAAAGATTCCGTTATCAATGGTTGCAACTGTGCGCTTGACAGATGGCCCATTCTTTATCTATCGCGAAGCTGGTAAGCGATATATTGCTATTAAATTTAGCGTCCGCAATCGTGACTTGGGTAGCGCTGTAGAAGATGCGCAGTTCTTGGTAGAAAAGAACATCACATTGCCACCAAACTATTCGATTAGCTGGGATGGTCAGTTCAATCAAATGAAGCAAGCGCAGAAGAAATTGATGTTAATTGTGCCTTTGGCTTTGATGGGCATCTTCTTATTGCTCGTGAGTGCGTTTGGAAACTTCCGCGACGCTTTCATTGTGATGATTAATGTCCCTTTTGCCGCCATTGGTGGTGTGATTGCATTGCACTTAGCGGGTGAGACATTAAGTATCTCGGCCTTCTTTGGTTTCTTATCGCTCTTTGGTATTGCAATTCAGGATGGCGTGATCCTCATTTCATTCATCAATAAGACATCTGCTACAGAGCATGGTCAGATGAAAGACATCATGGTTGAGGGTGCTTCATTGCGGGTTCGTCCTGTTTTAATGACTGCAGCGCTTTCAGGTTTAGGTCTCTTGCCAGCAGCTTTATCACACTCCATTGGTTCGGAAGCACAGCGTCCTTTGGCTCTCGTGATTGTGGGCGGCATGGTGACAACAACCGTATTGACGCTCCTAGTCCTGCCCGTAATTTACGGCTGGTTTAGAGGTCGCGCATTGGCTGCACCAGCAAGTAATATCTAAAGCATTAGCAAAGAGAAAGAGCTGAATAGTCATGAGCAATCGTCAACCGCACATCTTGGTCTCTAATGATGATGGCTATTTAGCTCCTGGCTTATTAGCTTTAGTAGAAGCAGTGCGTCCCTTGGGTCGCATTACGGTGATTGCTCCTGAGCAGAACCATAGTGGTGCCTCAAATTCACTCACATTATCAAGACCATTGTCGATTCATCGCGTGGCAGGGGGAGAGCGTGATGGCTTTTTCTTTATTAACGGCACTCCCACGGATTGCGTGCACGTTGCGATGACGGGTTTCTTAGATGAGAAGCCTGACCTAGTGATCTCTGGCATTAATCAAGGCGAGAACATGGGTGAGGATACGCTTTACTCTGGCACTGTAGCGGCCGCGGTTGAGGGTGTCATGTTTGGTGTGCCCGGTATTGCTTTCTCGCAAATTGATCGTGGTTGGAATCGCATTGAAGATGCAGCTAAAGCAGCCCATGATGTTGTAGCGCAAATGCTGGTTTCTGCCTTAAGTAAAAATCATGCTGACGGCGTTGCAACTCTACTCAACGTCAATATTCCAAATCGTCCTTATGCTGATTTGTATCGCTGGCGAGTTACCCGTTTGGGTAATCGTCATCACTCACAGCCAGTAGTGGTTCAAGATAGCCCACGTGGCGAGAAGATCTATTGGATTGGTGCTGCAGGCGATGTCAAAGAAGGCTCAGAGGGTACAGACTTTCATGCGGTTGCCCAAGGATGTATTTCGATTACGCCAATGCAATTGGATTTAACGCACCATGCTCGTTTAGCGGCTATGCGCGCAAATGGTTGGGATCGCGGTTGAAGGCTCCCACCGAACGCTTTGCTGCCTATAGGCAAGCCCTAGCCGCAAAAGTGCATGCTAGCGGAGTAAAGCACGGTAAAACTTTAGAAGCAATTGCTACTGTTCCAAGACATGCGTTTATGGATGCGGGTTTGCATGCGCAAGCCTATGAAGATACTGCTCTACCAATTGGGCATGAACAAACCATTTCTAAGCCTTCAGTTGTGGCGCGCATGATTGAGCTACTTCATAAGCCCAAGCATAAGCTTGGTAAGGTTTTGGAGATTGGTACTGGATGCGGTTACCAAGCTGCAGTTTTGAGCTTGTTGGCAGATGAGGTTTACTCTATTGAACGCATTCGTCCATTGCATGATATGGCCAGAGCAAAGTTGCGCCCATTTCGCATCAATAATCTGCGCCTAATCTATGGCGATGGTATTTTGGGTTTGCCTCAAGCCGCACCATTTGATGGGATTATTCTGGCTGCAGCAGGCTTAGGAATCCCAGACGCCTTGCTAGATCAATTAGCAATTGGCGGGCGCTTAGTTGCCCCAGTTGCCAAAAATGACAAAGAGCAGCAGCTTGTGATGGTGGAAAGAATGAGCTCTCAGCGCTACCAAAGAACTGTGCTGGACGGGGTCTTTTTTGTGCCCTTACAATCAGGGGTAGTATGAGATTTATGATGAATACTCCAATTCAGAACCCAATTTAATGCCACACCTATTTAAGACTTTCCTGATTGCACTGATATCGACATCGCTGGTTTTGCTAGCGGGGTGTTCCGTACCTCGCGCTAAGCCTGCCAGCGTAACTGATCGAACAGCTAGTTCAAGTGAGCCCACCCCTCCTGGATACTATCGCGTCAAAAAAGGGGACACCTTAGCGCGTATTGCCTTGGATAACGGACAAGCACCACGCGATGTAGTGCAGTGGAATAAGGCAGCCAACCCAAGCTTTAATCCAAATGTGATTGAGGTTGATGACTTAATTTTAATTAAAGCACCTGGCGGATCTAAGACAGCACGCGTGGTTGAGAAAAAATCATCCGCTGATAAATCAGATGCCCCAATATCTTCTCCAGAGCCTGCAAAAACAGAAGTGGTTGCTGAGCCCGGAATTCGTTTGTCTTGGCCCGCTAAAGGTAAGGTTACTGGTGAGTTCAGTGAAACCAATAAAGGTATTGATATCGCAGGCAAGGTTGGCGAGCCAGTACTAGCAGCATCCGATGGCAAAGTCGTTTATGCCGGTAATAGTTTGCGTGGTTATGGCAATTTAGTGATTGTCAAACATGACAATACCTATCTCACTGCATATGCTCACAACAGTAAGCTCTTGGTGAAAGAGGGTGACTCTGTGCGCAAGGGTCAAAAGATTGCAGAGATGGGTGATACAGATGCCACATCACCTAAATTACATTTTGAGTTACGCGTCAATGGTAAACCAGTTAATCCAACGCCGTATTTGCAGTGATGTTGCAGTAAGTACGCATGGCCACCGTTCTTGTATTTGATATTGAAACCATCCCAGATGTAGGCGGACTGCGTCGTCTGGAAGACTATCCAGATGCGATGAGTGATTCTGAAGTGGCTGCTAAAGCCATGGCGGATCGAGCCGCTAAAACGGGTAGTGAGTTTCTGCCCTTATTTCTACAAAAGATCGTTGCTATATCTTGCGTGATTCGTAGAACGACTAAAGAGGGCCTGCCTCAAATTAAAGTCGGCACTCTAGGTACTCCGCAAGATGACGAAAAAGTCTTAATACAGGCCTTCTTTGATCTGATTGAAAAATACACTCCTCAACTAGTTTCTTGGAATGGCAGCGGATTTGATTTACCGGTTTTGCACTATCGCGCCTTAGCAAATCATGTGCAAGCCCCGCGTTATTGGGAAATGGGTGAGAGTCAAGAATCCGATAGTCGAGAATTTAAGTGGAACAACTACATCAGTCGTTACCACATGCGTCATCTCGATATGATGGACCTGCTAGCTAAATTTAATGGACGTGCGAATGCACCCTTGGATGGTTTGGCTAAGCTCTGTGGCTTCCCGGGCAAGATGGGTATGGACGGCAGCCAGGTATGGCCTGCGTATCAAGAAGGCAAGATTAATGACATTCGTCGCTACTGCGAGACCGATGTGGTTAATACATATTTGATGTATTGCCGCTTTCAGTTACTACGCGGCGGCTTTTCTCTAGAGGAATATCAAGAAGAGATCGAGTTTGTAAAAGCGTATTTAGAGAAGGAATCCAAAGAACCCAATGGCGGTCAGTGGCAAGAATATCTTCAAGGTTTTTCAGCAGATGCGTAGAGGGGATAAGCCAGTCAATATTGAAGTGGCAGAACCGATCAAAGTTGAAGCCCTAGATCTAGATGCCCAAGGGATAGCCCGCTTAGTTCCTAACGAAGAAGAGGCTTCACAAGGTCAAAGCGGTAAGGTGATCTTTATTAAAGGTGCGCTGCCAACAGAGTTAGTGACCTACACCATCACTAGTGATAAAGCCCGTTTTAGTAAAGCTAAAGTGCGCAATATTCTCAAGCCCGCAGTATTTAGGGCGGAACCTAAGTGCAAAGCCTTTGGGGTGTGTGGTGGTTGCACAATGCAGCATTTGGATATTCGTGCTCAAGTAGCAATGAAACAGCGCGTCCTTGAAGATGACTTACAACATATCGCCAAAGTAAAGCCAGAAGAAATTCTGCGACCAATGGGTGGCCCCACCTGGGAGTATCGTCACCGCGCGCGTTTAAGCGCTGTGAATCGCTCGATTAAAAAAGGTACGGTATTAATTGGCTTTCATGAAGGCAAGAGTGGCTACGTTGCCGATATGTTGGCATGTGAGATTTTGCCCAAGCATGTATCCGATCTTTTACCAAAGATGCGTATCTTAGTTATGGGTTTATCTATCGTGGATCGTATGCCTCAGATTGAGATTGCAGTGGGTGAGCCAGAAGATGCGCAATCGGATGATCCCAGAAAATCAAGGCCGGTAACGGCTTTAGTGTTTCGAAATCTTAAGCCTTTAACTGCAGAAGATGAGCAGCTCTTGAGAGCGTTTGCAGACGAGCATCAGGTTTGGATATGGTTGCAGCCCAAGGGCATTGAGACCGTAGCCCCGTTTTATCCTGAGACAGGAAAGCTTTGTTACCGCCTACCTGAATTTGAAATTGAGATGCCATTTAAGCCTGCTGATTTCACTCAGGTAAATCACATGATGAATCGAGCCTTAGTGAGTAGGGCGATTCGTTTGCTGGATGTGAAATCAACCGATCGTGTACTCGATTTATTTTGCGGAATTGGTAATTTCACACTTCCACTGGCTAGAAAAGCGGAGCAAGTTTTAGGGATTGAAGGTTTAGAGAGTTTGACAACTCGAGCGAAAGCGAATGCAGAACATAACGGATTGGTTGATAAAGTCAGCTTCATGCAAAGCGATTTATTTGAAGTGACACCAGAGACGATTTATGCCTGGGGTAGGGCCGAGCGCTGGTTAATGGATCCACCACGCGAGGGTGCAATGGAGATTTGTAAGGCTCTTGCCCAATTGCATCTGCAACAAAGTGAATTGCTACCGCAACGTATTGTGTATGTATCTTGCAACCCTAAAACCTTGGCAAGAGATGTGGAAATCTTGTGCCATCAGGCCGGCTACACTTTAAGTAGCTCAGGAATCATTAATATGTTTCCCCACACCTCACATGTTGAATCCATGGCGGTATTTGACCGCCAATAGACCCATAAGTCTTTGATTTAGAGATACACCCCTTGATTATTGCCCTGAATTAGTGCCTTTGGCATATTTAGGGTGCAAGAGGTCTAAGTACAGGTCTTATAGAAGAGTAGATTGAAGTCGTGCAGCCAATGTATCGCTGCCGACCCTTTTTACCTTCGGGAGCTCATCATGAAAGCCTCAGATAGTTTTGTACTCTTATTAATTTTGATCGCACTGTCTTACGCTATAAGTATGTTTGTAGCGAATTAATTTGGGATCAGCATCAAACCCTCCTGAGATTCACCAGGATTGATGTCTCTATGTGATAAAACTGACTACTTATATTTATTTCACATAAAGGTATTTTATGAAATCAATCTTCGGCCTAGCGGTAGGCCTAAGCTTTAGTGTTCTTGTAAATGCGCAAACCATCCCAACTTTAGCAAAAGTCTATAGTGGCAATACTGTTGAAACTTCAATCAACGCATCACAAAAGAATCCTAAAAGACAGAGCCAAACTTTTGTTGCCACTTTAACGATATTGAAACAAGACGGTCAAAGTGTTGAGTTCATGTATCAAAATCCTACTTATAAAGCCTATGAAATCGGGACGATTTCTGCAGATGGAAAGAAATTGCAAATTGCCTACAAGGGTGGCTTTGGCGTATACGACATTAGTCAAAATAAATTAGTGGGCTGCGGCTCCGGGCGAGCTAGTGAAGGCCCATTTAGCCAATGGATTAATACCTACTTTGCATGGTGTGATGATTTAACCGCCAACTAATACGTGGTGGGTGAGATCTATAAAGAATAAAGGCGCCTTGGGCGCCTTTATTCACGGGTGCAAAACGAGACTTTTAATCTCTATTACCGCCAACAATACCCAAGAGGGCGAGTAAGTTGGTAAAGACGTTATACACATCTAAGTAAATCGCTAAAGTGGCCATGATGTAGTTGGTCTCGCCACCATTGATGACGCGTTGTACATCAACCAAAATAAAGGCTGAGAAGATGGCAATCGCAAGAACCATCACAGTCAACATCAAGGCAGGCAACTGTAACCAGATATTAGCTACGGAAGCAACGATCAAGAGCAGCACACCGACCATCAACCATTTACCCATGCCAGCAAAATCACTTTTGCTTACAGTAGCAATTGTTGCCATGGTCGCGAATATGGCAGCCGTGCCACCAAAGGACAGCATGATGAGGGTAGCGCCGTTGCTGTAGCTATTTAAGGTGTAGCCAACTAAGCGAGACATCATAATGCCCATGAAGAAGGTAAAGCCTAGGAGCAGGAGTACGCCTACACCAGTATCTTTATTCTTCTCAATTGCCCAAAAAAAGCCAAAGGCAACAGCCATAAACACGATGAAGCCAATAAATGGGCTGCCAGAGAACAGGTCGAGCCCCATTGCAACTCCGAGCCAGGCGCCAATAACGGTTGGAACCATAGAGAGCGCCAAGAGGGCGTAAGTGTTGCGTAGTACGCGGTTGCGTACCTGGACAGTGCTAATTGAGCCGGTTTGGCCAAAGCCGTAAGAGTTCAGATCACTCATATTGACTCCTTCTTTGTCATTGTTATTACAAGAGCCCATAGAGGGCTGTTGACACTAAGTATAGACAAAATGTCCCAATTTCAAGCCCCCAGATAAAAGACCTACAAATTAAAGGCTTATGCCCTGTAAATTCAAGGGCTTAGCCCTACAGTCATAGGGGTAAATACGGTCAAGCAATGTATAATTCGGGGGTCGCTGGAGTGGGGCGGTTTATTAACCTTACCCTAGCAAATACCTTTGAAATCACTATTGGAGTCTTGAATGGCAATTGAACGCACCCTATCTATTATCAAACCTGATGCTGTCGCTAAAAACGTCATCGGCAAAATCTATGACCGTTTTGAATCTGCTGGTTTGAAGATTATCGCGTCCAAAATGGCGCATCTCTCACAATCAGAAGCAGAGCAGTTTTACGCTGTTCATGCTGCCCGTCCTTTTTTCAAGGATTTGGTGAGCTTCATGATTTCTGGTCCAGTCATGATTCAAGTATTGCAAGGCGAAGGCGCTATTGCAAAGAATCGCGATTTGATGGGCGCTACTGATCCTAAGAAAGCAGATAAAGGCACTATTCGTGCTGATTTTGCTGACAGCATTGATGCCAACGCTGTTCATGGTTCCGATGCTCCTGAAACAGCTGCCGTGGAAGTTGCTTTCTTCTTCCCAGGCATGAATGTTTTTAATCGTTAATCAATAACCTATTTATAAGTAGGCGCATTGACCTCCCCGCGCGTAAATCTCTTAGATTTTGACGCTGACCAAATGGCGGCGTATGTCGCGGG
>CANCQD010000040.1 GCA_947380285.1 Burkholderiaceae bacterium
TATATAGGAATGATACTCTAGCGCCCCATGAAACTTGATGATGTCCAGCGCATTGCGCACCTTTCCAGGCTTGAGTTAAATCAGGCAGAAGCTGAGGCTGTTTTGCCTCAATTACAGGCTATTTTTTCCTTGGTTGAGGAAATGCAGGCGGTCGATACAACCGGCCTTGAGCCTTTAGCTCATCCAATCCTCTTTTTGCGTGATTTGGCCCAACCCATGCGAGTTGATCAGGTCACTGAATCAGACCATCGTGCTGAAAACATGCAATCCGCCCCTGCTCAGCAGGAAGGCTACTTCTTGGTACCAAGGGTGATCGAATGAGTTGGCACACTACCCCTATCGCCCTAATGGCAAAAGCGCTTGCTGCAAAAGAGGTCTCCAGCACAGAGTTAACGCACTACTTTTTGGACCGCATTGAGGCGGGAAAGCAGTGGAATGCTTACCTTGATGTGAATGCTCACTTAAGTTTAGAGCAAGCAAATAAAGCAGACCAGCTCATTTCTTCCGGTAAGGCCGGTAAGCTGACTGGCATCCCTGTTGCGCATAAGGATGTCTTTGTAACCCGTGGGTGGAAGTCGACAGCCGCCTCCAAAATATTGGCTGGTTATCAGAGTCCTTTTGATGCCACTGTAGTTGCCAATCTGGGAATACCGGATGAAAACAGCCCCCATGGTGCCGGCATGGTGTGTTTGGGTAAAACCAATATGGACGAGTTTGCTATGGGCTCCTCTAATGAAAACTCTGCCTTTGGACCAGTTCTAAACCCCTGGAATGCTGCTCACGTAGCTGGTGGCTCCTCGGGTGGTTCAGCCGCAGCCGTTGCGGCTGGCTTGGCACCGATTGCGACCGGCACGGATACGGGGGGCTCGATTCGTCAGCCAGCTGCGTTTTGTGGCCTAACTGGAATTAAGCCCAGTTATGGGCGCGTGTCACGCTACGGGATGATTGCTTATGCATCATCACTAGATCAAGCGGGTCCTATGGGCAAGACTGCTGAAGATTGCGCACTACTACTCTCGGCGATGTCTTCACATGACCCGCGCGACTCCACTTCTTTGGCTGATTCAGGAGAGGACTATGGGCGCTACCTTAATCAGGGTTGGAAAGAGGGCAATGTAAATCCCGCCAAACCGTTGGAAGGTTTGCGCGTTGGTTTGCCAAAAGAATTTTTTGCAGAAGGCTTGTCAAGCGATGTTGCTAAATCCGTTAATGAAGCAGCAAAGCTGTTAGAAAACTTAGGCGCAATATTGGTTGAGGTGAGTTTGCCAAAAACCAAACTATCCATTCCGGTGTATTACGTTTTAGCCCCAGCAGAAGCATCCAGCAACTTAAGTCGCTTTGATGGTGTGCGCTATGGATATCGTGCCAATGAATATCGCGATCTGAATGATATGTATGCCAAATCACGCACCGAAGGTTTTGGTGCAGAAGTAAAGCGCCGCATCATGATTGGAACGTACGTTCTTTGTCATGGTTACTACGATGCGTATTACCTTCAGGCACAAAAAATTCGTCGAATTATTGCAGCCGATTTTCAGGCAGCATTCAATCAGTGCGATGTCATCCTAGGCCCCGTAGCACCAGATGTGGCTTGGCGTTTGGGCGAGAAATCAAAAGATCCTGTGCAAATGTATTTGGAAGATATTTATACGCTCTCAACAAACTTGGCAGGATTGCCGGCGATGAGCGTTCCATGTGGATTTAATGGAGATAACTTGCCTATTGGCATGCAATTGATCGGTAATTATTTTTCGGAAGCCCGCTTGTTACAAGTGGCTCATCAATATCAGCAGGCCAGTGATTGGCATTTGCGTCAAGCAGGCGAGGTGGCATGATGCAATGGGAAGTCGTTATTGGTCTAGAGACCCACGCACAACTGCAAACACAATCTAAGATTTTCAGTGGGGCAAGCACGCGCTTTGGTGCAGAGCCAAATACACAAGCATGTGCTGTTGATCTGGCTTTGCCTGGCGTACTGCCGGTATTGAACCGCCAAGCCGTAGAACATGCTATTCGTTTTGGTTTAGCAGTGAATGCGAGGATTTCACCAGCGAGCGTCTTTGCGCGCAAGAATTATTTTTATCCCGATCTACCTAAGGGTTATCAAATTAGTCAGATGGAAATTCCGGTGGTTGTTGGTGGACAACTCGAAATTTTGGTGGGCGATGAAGTGAAGGTGGTTGAGCTCACTCGTGCCCATATGGAAGAAGATGCTGGTAAATCCGTACATGAAGAAGACTTCACAGGCCCTCATGGCGAACCTTCTAGCGGAATTGACTTAAATCGTGCTGGTACGCCACTTCTCGAGATCGTGACCGAACCAGTAATGCGTAGCGCCGCCGAGGCGGTTGCCTATGCCAAGGCCTTGCATGGCTTGGTGGTGTGGTTAGGAGTTTGTGACGGCAATATGCAGGAAGGCTCCTTCCGCTGCGATGCGAACGTCTCTGTTCGCCCCAAAGGTCAGGCTGAATTTGGTACCCGCTGTGAAATTAAAAACTTGAATTCCTTCCGCTTCTTGGAAGAGGCTATTCAGTATGAAGTGCGTCGACAAATTGAGCTCATTGAGGATGGTGGGACTGTCGTTCAAGAGACGCGGCTATATGATCCTGATCGCGGCGAAACACGCAGCATGCGCAGTAAAGAAGATGCTAACGACTATCGCTATTTTCCAGATCCGGATTTGCTGCCTGTAGTGATTGATGATGCTTGGATAGCAGATGTGCGCAGCAAGATGCCTGCATTGCCAGCCCAGTTACGCGAACAATGGCAAGGCGAATTTGGTTTAAGCGCCTACGATACCCAGTTGCTCACGCAAGATCGCGACACCGCAAAAGTATTTGAAGAGTTGTTGGCAATTGTAGGTAAGTCATTGGCCAAAGCGGCTGCTAATTTAATTGCCGGTGAATTTGCATCCGCCATCAACCGCGCTGGCATTGCTACAGTAGATGCGCCATTAAACGCTGGACACTTGGCGCCACTGCTGACACGTGTAGCTGATGGCACCATCTCAAACAAGATTGCCAAGGATATCTTTGCGATCCTTTGGGAAGAGGCTATCGCAGGTAAGACTATCAGCACCGTGGATCAAGTGATTGATGCCAAAGGTCTAAAGCAAATTAGTGATAGCGGAGCAATTGAGGCCATCATTGATCAAGTATTAGCAGCTAATCAGAAATCGGTTGATGAGTTCCGCTCCGGCAAAGAGAAAGCATTTAACGCGCTCGTTGGCCAGATTATGAAAGCATCGCAAGGTAAGGCAAATCCTGGTCAGGTGAATGAGCTCTTGCGTAAAAAGCTTGACTAATAAAAAACATATATAGAAAGAAGTTCATGAGTGCAATCGATCCGAAGCAAGCAGAGCAAGAAGAGTTGGTTGCTGAGTGGTTACGCGTAACCCCAGGTTTCTTTGAGCGATATGCCGATCTCTTTAATGAGATTCGGATTAAGCATCCGCATGAGGATCGTGCTATTTCTTTGCAAGAGCGTCAGATGACGGTATTGCGGACACAAAATCAAGAGCTCAATCGTCGCTTAAGTGAAATGTTGCACTTTGGTAGCCGCAACGATAAAACCCAACAAAGTTTGGTTGCCTGGTTATTGCGCTTAATGAAATCTAATAACAAAGCCGATGTGGAGGCTGCAATTACTTCTGGTCTAGCTCAGGTGTTTGAAGTGGAGTCTGCGCAATTACTATTGCCTAACTCTGCTTTTGGCCCTTGGGTAGATACGCCTTTATGCGGTTCGGCAAAAGAGTTGGCTGCTGCGAGCGTAGATCTGTTGGCAAGTCAAACAACGATTAATCCTGAGTGGCAAAGTATGGTGGCCATTGGCCTGCCTTTAGGCAAGAGCATTGGCGCCAATCAATCGCCGGCAGTGTTGTTGTTAGCCAGCAAAGATGAATCCCGCTTTACGGCAGATATGGGCGCCTTCTACTTACGTCAGATTGCCGAATTAACTGCTGCAGCTTTGGATCGCATCCAGGCTTATGAAACTAAAGACGACTGATCTTCACCCTCTCATGCAAGAGTATTTGCATGAGTTACATGTATTGCGTCAACTTTCGCCGCATACGCTGAAAGCGTACGGCTTGGATCTGAGCGATCTCCAAAATTTTGCTCTTGAAGATTCTATTGAGCTATTAAAAGTCAGCAATGGCCATGTCCGCCGCTGGGCTGGGCGCTTGCACTCCAAAGGGAAATCCTCGAGAAGCATTGCGAGAGCACTCTCTGCATGGCGTGGTTGGTATGACTGGCTTACCGAAAAAGATGCAAGGCGAGATGCACGCGCCGGCAAAGTCACTGGCAACTTGGTGGCCAACCCAGTTGACGACGTCAAGGCGCCTAAGCGCTTGAAGTCCTTGCCTAAGGCGCTGTCAGTTGAACAGGCCCTTGCCTTGGTTAATCAAGCCGTCAAAGAAGCTGAAGAAAAGAAGGATTTGGAATCGATTCGTGATGCAGCAATTATTGATTTACTCTATTCCTCCGGTCTACGTCTTTCAGAGCTCCTAGGAATTGATGTGATGCAAAGCAAAGATCGTCAGCATGAGTCTGCAGGCTGGTTAGATTGGGATGCTGCTGAAGTAACGGTATTAGGTAAGGGTGGTAAACGGCGCTCCGTCCCTGTTGGTGTACCAGCGATGAAATCTCTTGCTGCTTGGCGAGATTTGCGCGATGCTGGAAGTTACCCACAAGAATCCATCGCTTTATTTTTGTCTGCGACGGGTAAGCGCCTATCACCGCGTACCGTACAAGCCAGATTGCGTACTTTAGCTATGCGCGCTGGATTGCCTACCCACGTGCATCCCCATATGATGCGTCATAGCTTTGCAAGTCATGTGCTGCAATCTTCGCAAGATTTACGGGCTGTACAAGAGATGTTGGGGCATGCAAGTATCGCCAGCACCCAGATTTATACCTCCCTTGATTTCCAGCACCTAGCTCAGGCATACGATAAAGCGCATCCGCGTGCAAAGGCTGGTAAAGGCTGAGGAACTCGGTAATATATTTGGTTTACCCTATTGGGAACGCATTACTTTTAGATTTTGATTGGATCATTCATGGCATTAATTCCGGTAACAATTTTGACTGGCTTCTTAGGAAGCGGCAAAACCACATTGCTTAAACATATTCTGACCGAAGAACACGGTAAAAAAATTGCTGTGATCGAGAATGAGTTCGGCGAAGAAAATATAGATAACGACATCTTGGTGCAAGACAACCAAGAGAACATAGTGCAAATGAGTAATGGCTGTATCTGTTGCACCATTCGCGGCGACCTTGTTGATGCACTGAACGAGCTTTGGGAGCAGCGCAAAGACAAAAAGATTAGCTTTGATCGCGTTGTGATTGAAACCACTGGTGTTGCTAATCCTGGCCCTGTAGCCCAGACTTTCTTCATGGATGATGATGTTGCCGACCACTACGTATTAGATGCTGTGGTGACATTGGTTGATGCCAAGCATGGCCAGCAGCAGCTCAATGAGCATGAAGAGGCTCAGCGCCAAGTTGGCTTTGCAGATCAAATCTTTATTACCAAGACCGATTTGGTAATGCCTGCTGAAATAGACGCTTTGCGTAATCGCCTTATGCATATGAATCCGAGGGCCCCTATTACGGGCATTTCTAAGGGCGTTGTCCCTTTAAATGCAGTTTTGGACCTCAAAGGCTTCAATCTAAATGCCAAGCTGGATATTGACCCGCACTTCTTGGAGCAGGATGACCACGATCACGAGAATTGCGGTCATGACCATAGCCATGATCATGATCACAGCACCTGCGGGCACGACCACAGTCATGACCACCAGCACCATGACCACGCTGGGCATACGGATCGCATTCAATCCTTCGTTTTTCGTAGTGATAAACCCTTTGATCATAAAAAACTGGAAGACTTCCTTGGGGGCATTCTGGAGGTCTTTGGGGAGAAGATGCTGCGCTACAAAGGGGTGCTCTATGTGAAGGGTAGCAACCGAAAAGTAGTGTTCCAGGGGGTTCATCAGATGATGGGCAGCGATTTGGCTGGTCCATGGGGTGTAGAACCCAAGCAAACCAGAATGGTCTTCATAGGCATTGATTTACCTAAGGACACCCTATTGGCTGGCCTTGAGGGATGTTTAGCCTAGCGAGATTCGGTTACAATCCGCCGCCACGGGCAATATTACGAATATTGAAGAATATTGGCTCAGGGGCTGTAAAAGTTTGGCAGAATGAGGCAATAATGCTTCAAACCAAGGAAGAATGAGATGACGGTAAAAACAGCAACAAAACCAGCAACTGCTGCAAAAACCAGCAGTAAGGCTGCAAGCGCTAAAGTTGCAAAGGGTGCTCCACTAACAGAGGCAGAATTGCTCAAAATGTCCGACAAGGACTACATGAATGCTGCCCAGTTAGATTTTTTCCGTCAAAAACTACTCACCCTCAAGGATGACATTCTGAAGAATGCGTCTGAGACGACAGAGCATCTTCGTGAAAATATTTTGGTTCCTGATCCTGCTGATCGTGCAACGATTGAAGAAGAGCATGCATTGGAATTGCGAACCCGTGATCGTGAACGCAAGTTGCTCAAAAAAGTAGAGCAAGCATTGGCTCGCATTGAATCTGGTGATTATGGTTGGTGCGAAGAAACGGGTGAGCCGATTGGCTTAAACCGTTTAATTGCAAGGCCTACAGCCAATTTATCTCTTGAGGCTCAAGAGCGTCGTGAACTCCGTCAAAAATTATTTGGCGAATAAATTTTAAGTAGCAATGACTAAGTATCTACCAACTATTAGTGATATCTCTCCTTTGTTAAAAGCAGAGATTTTGGCTGAGGCTTTGCCTTATATCCGCGCGTATCACGGCAAAACGATCGTGATTAAGTACGGCGGAAATGCTATGGTTGAAGAGCGCCTGAAAGAGAGTTTTGCACGCGATGTGATTTTGTTGAAGTTAGTCGGCATGAACCCAGTTGTGGTTCATGGCGGCGGCCCACAGATTGACGAGGCCCTCAAGAAAATCGGTAAGACAGGTACTTTTATTCAAGGTATGCGCGTAACCGATGAAGAGACCATGGAAGTGGTTGAATGGGTTCTTGGCGGTGAAGTGCAGCAAGATATCGTGATGTTGATTAACCACTTTGGGGGTCAAGCTGTTGGCTTGACCGGTAAAGACGGTGGACTGATTCATGCCAAGAAAATGATGATTCCGAGCGATACTGAGCCGGGTAAAAAAATTGATATCGGTTTTGTTGGCGAAATTGAAGCAATTAACCCTGCGGTCGTTAAAGCTTTGCAAGACGATGCGTTTATTCCGGTGATTTCGCCTATTGGCTTTAGTGCAGAAGGCCAGGCTTACAACATTAATGCGGACTTGGTAGCCGGTAAGATGGCTGAAATCCTCCATGCAGAGAAGTTGGTCATGATGACTAATATTCCTGGTGTGATGGATAAAGACGGTAAGTTATTAACGGACTTAACTGCTCGAGAAATTGATGCGCTATTTGCTGACGGAACTATTTCAGGCGGTATGTTGCCTAAGATATCCTCTGCATTGGACGCAGCCAAGAGTGGCGTGAATTCAGTGCACATCATTGATGGTCGTATTGAGCATTCTTTATTGTTAGAAATTCTGACCGAGCAAGCATTCGGTACGATGATCCGTTCTAGATAAGTAGATAAGCATGCGTGAATCTTTAGAGCCAGCTAACATCAACGACAGCAATGCTGATGTTGGCAAAGCTCGTAAGCGCCCTCGCCCAGGCGAGCGCCGATTGCAGATTCTGCAAGTGCTTGCTGAGATGCTACAAAACCCTAAGGGCGAGCGCGTTACTACTGCAGCCTTAGCGGCAAAAATTCAAGTCTCTGAAGCTGCGCTGTATCGTCATTTCGCCAGTAAGGCGCAGATGTTTGAGGGATTGATTTCCTTTATTGAGCAAACAGTGTTTGGATTGATTAATCAAATTAATCAAAAAGAAGAATCTGGCCTTGCTCAGGCGCGCGGAATTTTGCAAATGCTCTTGTTCTTTGCAGAAAAGAATCCTGGCATGACCCGCGTTTTATTGGGAGATGCTTTGTTGCAAGAAGATGATCGTCTTCAAGAGCGTATTACTCAAGTGCTAGATCGTGTTGAAGCGTCTCTTAAGCAAGCTCTACGTATTGCTCAAACTCAAGGCGGTAACTGGGGGCAGTTGGGTCAAGAAGAAGTCAGCATTCGAGCTGCCATGTTGATGAGTTTTGTATTGGGGCGTTGGCATCGCTTTGCCCGTAGCGGATTTAAGAAGCT
Organism: Burkholderiaceae bacterium; assembly: GCA_947380285.1. The sequence goes on from CANCQD010000040.1 coordinate 8,259, forward strand.
GCCAACTGAAGCCTCTGATGTTAGTTTGCGCCTTCTCCTGTCAGAATGAGCGAGCTACACCTCTCTAGAAATACCATTCATTTTGCCGAGCCCTTGCCTTTGCAAAGTGGCGCCATGTTGTCTGGCTACGATTTAGTTATTGAAACTTACGGCAAGCTTAACGCCGATAAAAGTAATGCTGTGCTTGTTTGCCACGCGCTGAACGCCTCTCACCACGTTGCCGGACCAAGTCCGGAAGATCCAGACGATATTGGTTGGTGGGACAACATGATTGGCCCGGGCAAGCCGGTAGATACCGATCACTTTTTTGTCATAGGCGTAAATAATTTGGGCTCTTGCTTTGGTTCAACTGGGCCTAAGAGTATTAATCCAGCAACCGGCAAACCTTATGGGGCGGATTTTCCGGTTGTAACAGTCGAGGATTGGGTTAATACGCAAGCTCGCTTGGCAGACAAGTTAGGTATTCGGAAGTTTGCTGCGGTAATGGGCGGCAGCTTAGGTGGAATGCAGGCAATGGCTTGGGCTATTCAGTTTCCTAAGCGTATAGATCATTGCGTTGTGGTGGCATCTACCCCAAGGTTGAGTGCGCAAAATATTGCTTTTAATGAAGTGGCGCGCAACGCTATTCTGTCTGATCCAGATTTTCATGGCGGCAACTATTACGAGTATGGCGTTGTACCAAAGCGCGGCTTGCGCTTAGCTCGAATGGTTGGCCACATTACCTATCTGTCTGATGATGACATGGCAGAAAAATTTGGACGGGAATTGCAGCGGCCTAATGGCGAGTCAAACGACTATCGTTTTAGCTTTGAGGTTGAGTTTGAGGTTGAAAGTTATTTACGTCATCAGGGTGATAAATTTTCAACGTATTTTGATGCGAACACCTATTTACTCATTACGCGCGCTCTAGATTATTTTGATCCTGCGCGTCGTTATGATGGCAGTCTAAATCGCGCTTTAGCAGAAGTGCATGCTAAGTTTTTAGTGGTGAGTTTTTCAACCGACTGGCGTTTCCCGCCTGATCGTAGTCGGGAGATTGTGCAGTCTTTGCTGAGCAATAAGAGTGAAGTGACTTATGCTGAGATTGATGCGCCTCATGGGCATGATGCATTCTTGTTAGACGATGAGCGTTACCATAATTTAGTTCGAGCTTACTTTAGGCAAATGCGCGAGGCTCAACTATGAGTCATTTCAATAAGCGCGCAGACTTTGCTGCAATTGCTAATTGGGTTGCGCCTAATACTCAAGTGTTGGACCTCGGTTGTGGTGATGGCAGCTTCCTAGAGTATTTACAGAAACAAAAACCCGTCCATGCCTATGGTGTCGAGATCGATGATTCACGTGTACTGTCATGCGTGCAAAAAGGCTTGAACGTGATTCAGCAGGATTTAGAGGGTGGCTTAGCGCTTTTTGAAGATAATAGTTTTGATACGGTTGTACTTTCACAAACATTACAAACCATTCATCAGACTGAAAAGATTTTGCGTGAGGTGGTTCGTGTGGGAAAAGAATCAGTCATTTCTTTTCCAAACTTTGGGCATTGGTCTCATCGCCTCGCTGTTGGCTTAGGCCGCATGCCAGTCTCGAAGAGCCTACCTTATCAGTGGTACAACACTCCCAATGTTCGCGTGCTTACTGTTGCTGATTTTGAGAAGTTGGCCTCAAGTCTCGGCTTGAAGGTTCTTGATCAATGCATCCTGCATGAAGGTCATCAAGTTACCTTGATGCCAAACTTATTTGGCAGCCTCGCTTTATTCCGCATTCGCCGTGCGTAGGATAAAAATTTAAAGGTGTTCGCTGCAGTCCAATCTTGGTTAAAAGACTTTCGGGTTTATCTCGAATGGCCTTGTTTGCGCATGTTGTTCTTGGGCTTCTCCGCGGGCCTTCCTTTATTACTCATTCTAGGAACTCTCAGTTTTTGGTTGCGTGAAGCTGGCATTGATCGAAGCACGATTGGATACTTAACCTGGGTGGGTTTGATCTACGCCTTTAAATGGGTTTGGGCGCCGCTTGTAGATCGCTTACAAATTCCATTGTTGACGAAACTATTTGGCCGCCGCCGAAGCTGGCTACTCTTTGCGCAAGCGCTCATCATTCTGGGTCTTATTGGAATGTCGACTCTAGATCCTAAGCTTGCACTGAACTCGATTATTTGGTGTGCGCTGTTGGTTGCCTTTGGTTCTGCTACCCAAGACATCGCTTTAGATGCATTTCGTATTGAATCGGCTAATAGCGATCATCAAGCAGCCTTAGCAGCTACTTATCAAACTGGCTATCGACTGGCTTTGATTTGGGCTGGTGCGGGCGTCCTTTGGCTTGCAGCTCGGGCTGAAACAGGCAGCGGCTATGATCCTAGCGCGTGGCAGTTTGCCTATCTCTGTATGGCGGCCTCTATTGGCGTTGGTGTGATTACGACTTTATTAAGTCAAGAACCAGCAAGATATGAATTGGCTAAAGTACGTACCGCCAAAGCATGGCTGTACCAAACCTTGGTTGAGCCATTTGCTGAATTTATTACGCGCTATCGCTGGCATGCCGTGTTGATTTTGTCTTTAATTGCCATTTATCGCATCAGTGATGTAGTGATGGGAATTATGGCCAATCCGTTTTATGTTGATATGGGCTACACCAAAGATGAAGTAGCGGCCGTAAGCAAGGTATTCGGTGTAGTGATGACTTTGGTTGGAGCTTTTGTTGGTGGCGTGCTGACACTTCGTTTTGGTGTCTTGCGAATTCTATTTGTGGGCGCAGTTCTTTCAGCAGTCAGCAATTTACTATTTGCTTGGTTAGCTACCCAAGGACATGACTTGCATGGTTTGATTTGGGTTATTTCAGCGGACAATCTCAGTTCTGGTATCGCAAGTGCTGCCTTTATTGCTTTTTTATCCTCATTAACTAATATCCGCTACTCAGCAACTCAGTACGCTTTATTTAGCTCGATGATGCTACTTTTACCGAAATGGTTAGCAGGCTTCTCAGGAGTGTTTGTGGACAACTTCGGATACCAAGCATTCTTCTATGGCACCGCCATTATTGGCGCCCCAGTCCTGCTTCTCATTTGGGCTACGATTCATTTCAAGATCGTGCAGATCAAAAAAGAAGGTGAGTAAGGGAAGGGTAAATTCTTCTGGTTACCCCTTAAATCTTCCAGGCGTAATCCACCGTAAGTGGTGCGTGATCTGAAAATTTTTCATCCTTGTACACAGCGGTTTTCTTGGCTGTTGCAGCAATGCCAGGCGTAGTGATGTGATAGTCAATGCGCCAGCCAACATTCTTTGCATAGGCTTGACCGCGATTGCTCCACCAGGTGTAGCAAGTTTCAGTTGCCTCTGGTTCAAGCTGGCGGTAAACATCTACATAGCCCACTTTACTAAAAAGATTAGTGAGCCATGCACGTTCTTCAGGTAAGAAACCTGAATTTTTGAGATTACCTTTCCAGTTCTTTAGGTCAATTTCTTGATGGGCAATATTGACGTCACCGCAAAGCACGATTTCACGACCGGATTTTTTGAGGGAAACAAGATGCGGTAGAAAGCTATCAAGATAGCGATATTTAGCCTCTTGTCTCTCAGGCGAGCTTGAGCCTGAGGGCATATAAACTGAAATGACAGAAAGCCCTTTAAAACGGGCCTCCACATAACGTCCTTCTGCATCAAACTCTTCATTCCCGTAGCCATATAAGACTTCATCTGGCTTATGGGGGGTATAGATCCCGCAACCGCTATAACCCTTTTTCTCGGCGTGATGGAAAAAGCCGTGCATGTCATCTGGATTGAGGATGGCATCCTCTAGATCATCGCGCTGAGCCTTGAGCTCCTGCATGCAAATAAAATCGGCTTTTTGCTTAACAGCCCATGGCAGAAAGCCTTTTTTGACAGCGGAACGGATACCGTTGAGGTTCGCGGAAATGATGCGTAACATGTAGGCCTATGAGCTCAAATAATTCAAATCAAGATAACTTTATTCGTTTTGCCTTAGAGGCAAAAGTTTTGTCCTTCGGGGAGTTTAAAACTAAAGCGGGAAGGCTCTCACCTTATTTCTTTAATGCCGGCGAATTCAATGATGGCGCTCGTTTAAGCGCCTTAGGTCGTTACTACGCTAAAGCTTTACAAGATTCGGGCGTTCAGTTCGACATGCTTTATGGTCCAGCTTACAAGGGAATCACACTTGCGGCTGCTACGGCTATCGCTTTAGCCGATAACGGCATCAATGTGCCTTATGCCTATAACCGTAAAGAGGCAAAAGACCACGGTGAAGGGGGCATGCTGGTTGGCGCTCCCGTTCAAGGCCGGGTTGTCATTATTGACGATGTGATTTCAGCGGGCACATCGGTAAGAGAGTCGGTAGATCTGATCCGTGGTGCGGGCGCAGAGCCGGCAGCCGTTCTCATTGCTCTAGATCGTATGGAACGCTCGGGTAATGCGATAGAAATTGGAGATAAATCTGCAGTTCAAGCAGTAGAGCAAGAGTTTGGTTTGCCAGTGATTGCGATTGCAAACTTGGCTGGCTTAATGTCTTTCTTAACTTCTTCTAGTGATGCTGAACTAACAAACTATTTGCCTGCAGTTAAAGCCTACCGCGATAAATATGGAATCTAAGGGCAACCGCTTTTAAATTGTTGTTTCGCCTTCGAAGACGGTGACGGCAGGGCCAGTCATGATGACGGATTGAACAACATCATTTGAGACGCCGTCCCAAGTAATTTGCAAATCTCCGCCGCGTGTATGTACTTTTACAGGTGAATCTAATAAGCCCCTGCGGATACCTGAAACCACGGCAGCACAAGCACCAGTACCGCAGGCTAAGGTTTCACCAGCGCCACGTTCAAAGACACGTAATTTGATTTCATTACGATTGATCACCTGCAGGTAGCCCGCGTTTACCTTTTTAGGAAACGCTGCAAATCTTTCAATCTCGGGACCTTCTTCTAGGACTGGTGCGCTATCGACATCTCCAACCACTTGTACGGCATGTGGATTGCCCATAGAAAGAACTCCAACCAAAGTGTCATGCGTGGCAGGATGATTTAGTGGAAGTGCATAAAGGGTCTCCTGAAATTCTTGAAGGCTTGCCAGACCGTTTGCATTAAACGGAATATGACTATGTTCAAAAATTGGCGCTCCCATATCTACCTCTACCTGGCCATCCTCATGCGATTTGAGGGTCAGGATGGTATGCGCAACCTCTACTCGTAAAGGGTTCTTGTTGGATAGACCTTGATCTAATACAAAGCGTACAAAGCAACGAGAGCCATTGCCACATTGCTCTACTTCGCCACCATCGGCATTGAAAATACGATACCGAAAATCAGCATCTGGACGCGTTGCCTTTTCAACTAGAAGAATTTGATCTGCGCCAATACCAAATTGACGATGGGCTAAACCTTGCCATTGTTCTTTGGTAATGTCACTCAGATCTTGATCTATTCCGTTGAGCACAATGAAGTCATTGCCAGCACCATGCATTTTGGTGAAGCGTAGCTTGCGTACTGGATTGTTTGTATTGGTACTCAAAATATTTCCGTTTAATCGTAAAGACTGGGTTCGCCTTCAGGCCTATGTTTAAAACGCTTATGAACCCAATAGTACTCTGCTGGTCTTTCTCGAACAAGTTCCTCAATGTATTGATTTATGCGAGCGGTATCTTTTTCAATATCATCACTTGGAAAGTTCGGCAATGGCTCGCTGATATGGCAGGTATAGCCTTTACGGTCTTTATTTAATGTAGTCGTCATCAGACACACTTCAGCTCCGCTAAGTCTTGCTAGGCGAGAGACAGAGGTAATAGTGTTAGTCTGGATTCCGAAGAAGGGTACAAAGACTGAGTCACGAGGGCCCAAGTCAATATCGGGGGCAATGAAAATAAAGTTACCCGTTTGAATTTCTCGTATGAGATCGCGTAAGCGACTTTGCCTCTCAATTGACTTCCCACCAAAGCGATTTCTCCACTCAATCATTTTTTGATTGAAGAAGGGGTTTTTCATGTTTTGGTAAAGGCCCGCACCCCGTGGCCAGTCATGTTGGTTGGCCAGCACTGAAAGTGCCATGAAGCCGCCTTCAAGTCCAACAAAGTGTGGATTAATCAGCAGGCGTGGCTTGCGATCTCCTAAGGTAATTGCTGAATTGATTTTGACGATGTCAGTAATTTGTTTGCCACTACCAAGCCAGATGCGACTTCTTTCTAGTACGCTACGACCAAATAATTTCCAGTGCTCAATCGCCAGATGATCAATTTCTTTTTCACTGAGATTGGGAAAGCACAAACGTAAATTGGTTTTTACTACGTGGGTACGACTGTTAGGAACATGGGCAGCTAGCCATCCTAAGCCATAGCCAACGTGGACAGTAATCGTATAAGGCAAAAAGGCAAAGAGTCGCAAGAGACTGAGCGCTACGAAATTGAAGAGGTTTTGTAACCAGGTCATTTCAAAAATGATAATGAATTTATCTAATTGCTTGGAGGCAATTCTGCACCAGCGGGATGCTTGTAGCGGTTATATGACCAAATGAATTGTTCAGGTGCGACGAGCACTGCATTTTCAATTGCAACATTGAGTTCTGCGGCAGCAATATTTGCATCCTCAGAAAGGGGGGCAAGACGGGTTGCCTGCATGAGCCAACCCATACCAATGCCTTTGCGCTTGGCGGTAAACATCACCACTGGAGTGTTGTTTCGATTGGCAAGACGCGCTGGTAATGGCGTTGTGTATGCAGGGCGCCCAAAGAACGGAACCCAAACACCTTCGCCTCCGCTGGGAACTTGATCCGGAAGAATGCCGATTGCTTCGCCTCGCGTGAGCGCTCTAGTCATTTGGCGCACACCGTTGAGGTTGGTCGGCACGAAATGCATATTAGGATAGGCGCGACCTTCTTCTACCACTTCATTGAGCCACCCTTGGCGTGAGGGGCGATAGAGAATAGTTGCTGGAAAATGCTGTGCTAGTACACGTGGAATGATCTCAAAGCCACCGAGATGAGGAGTCAGCATGACTAAGCCATGACCTTCGTTAATGGCAGTTTCGACCAAGTCCCAGTTTTGAACCTCTACCAATGCAAGCGCCTTTTTAGGATTGCGCCAAATCCATAAACTATCTGAAAACAACATCCCAGAGGCGCGCACTGCTTCCCAGAGTCTAGAAGGCAGATCCCGAGCACGAACTACAGCCTCATATTGAGGCCTGAAGAGAGAGCGATATTGCTTTGAGCTAGCATAAGCCAGCATGCCTAAAAATGACCCAATCACCTGCGCTAGCGCAAGGGGAAGTACGGCAATAGCACTAAGGCAGAGCTTGAGAAGGAGTTTTCGCACCCCCTAATGATATTCAATGCCGCTCTCAGTGTGTGGATTTCAGCTTACTTTGCTGAATTGGGTATTTTTCGGATAAAATCTCACTATCGCTGAGTTAAGGCAACTTGCAGGGCGATTCATAAATTCTGCTAAAGCGTCGCCGTTGTAGTTCCTGGCACGTCGAGTTGTCCCAATGATCGTGTTAATTTTTTAAAGGAATATGCAATGGCAAACGATTACTTCTTTACCTCAGAATCCGTTTCTGAAGGTCATCCCGATAAAGTAGCAGACCAAATTTCTGATTCAATCTTGGATGCCATTTTGGCTCAAGATCCAACTGCACGTGTTGCCGCAGAGACTTTATGTAACACCGGCTTGGTAGTTTTGGCTGGTGAAATTACTACTAACGCTAACGTTGATTACATTCAGGTAGCTCGCAATACCTTGCGTGAAATTGGTTACGACAATACTGAGTATGGTATCGATTACAAAGGTTGTGCAGTATTAGTTGCTTATGACAAGCAAAGTCCTGATATCGCTCAAGGCGTTGATAAGGCTCATGATGATGGCTTAGACCAAGGCGCTGGCGACCAAGGCCTGATGTTTGGTTATGCTTGTGACGAAACTGCAGAGCTTATGCCTTTGCCGATTCACTTGTCGCATCGTTTGGTTGAGCGTCAATCACAATTGCGTCGCGATGGCCGTTTGAACTGGTTGCGCCCTGATGCCAAGTCACAAGTGACCTTACGTTATGTGGATGGCAAACCTGACTCTATCGATACCGTTGTGCTCTCTACTCAGCATGATGAAGAGATTTCCCTCGAGAAATTGCGTGAAGCAGTGATTGAAGAAATCATCAAACCAGTATTGCCTAAACATTTGATCAAAGGTGCGATTAACTTTTTGGTTAATCCAACCGGTCGTTTCGTTATCGGCGGCCCACAGGGCGATTGTGGTTTAACAGGCCGCAAAATTATTGTGGATACCTACGGTGGCGCAGCTCCCCATGGCGGTGGCGCTTTCTCTGGTAAAGATCCTTCTAAGGTTGACCGCTCTGCTGCATATGCTGGTCGTTACGTTGCGAAGAATGTGGTTGCTGCTGGTTTAGCGAGCAAGTGCTTGATTCAGATCTCTTACGCAATTGGTGTTGCTAAGCCAACCTCAGTCATGGTGAGCACTTTTGGTACCGGTAAGATCTCTGACGAGAAGATTGCTCAATTGGTTTCTGAGCACTTTGACTTACGTCCAAAAGGTATCGTGAAGATGCTCAACCTCTTACGTCCAATTTATCGTAAGACTGCTGCTTATGGCCACTTTGGGCGTGAGGAGCCAGAATTTACCTGGGAGCAAACAGACAAAGCGGCTGTATTACGTGCAGCAGCAGGTCTGTAAGTAGGAAATACGCAGTTTGTAGGTGTATTGAGACGAAATATGCCGTAATTGTTTACAATTACGGCATACCTTCAAGGAGCGTTGCAAGGAATGCTGAGACCCAGCACTTCCCCAGGCTTGAAGGGAGTGGGCTCTAAGGTAACCCCCGGAGTTTGCTAATTGCAACCGCGCTCGCTAACCCATGATTCAATGGCTAGCGAGTTTCTACTCCAGCATTGGATCGTATTTAGCTGGAGCATTAATGAATACCGTTTCTGACTTAAATAATTTTGTAGCAACTCGTTGCGCAATTGCTGATATCTCTTTGGCTGACTTTGGCCGTAAAGAAATTGCCATTGCTGAAACTGAAATGCCTGGCCTGATCGCCATTCGTGATGAATTTGCTGCACAACAACCTTTGCGTGGCGCACGCATTACTGGTTCATTACACATGACCATTCAAACTGCAGTATTGATCGAGACGCTTGAGGCGCTCGGTGCTGAAGTTCAATGGGCATCTTGCAATATTTTCTCTACACAAGACCATGCTGCTGCAGCCATTGCCGCTAACGGCACACCAGTATTTGCGATCAAGGGCGAAACCCTTGAGCAGTATTGGGACTTTACGCACCGCATTTTTGAGTGGGCTGATGGCGGCTACACCAATATGATTTTGGATGATGGTGGCGATGCTACTTTGCTGTTGCACCTTGGAGCGCGCGCTGAGAAAGATCAAGCTTGCTTGAACAATCCAACTAGCGAAGAAGAAACCATTTTGTTTGCTGCTATCAAGAAAAAATTGGCACAAGATCCAACTTGGTATTCAACACGCTTAGAAAAAGTTAAAGGTGTTACTGAAGAAACCACTACAGGCGTACATCGCTTGTATCAAATGTTTGCCAAGGGTGATTTGAAATTCCCGGCAATCAACGTAAATGACTCTGTTACCAAGAGCAAGTTCGATAACCTCTATGGTTGCCGTGAGTCTTTGGTGGATGCGATCAAGCGCGCTACTGACGTGATGGTGGCCGGTAAGGTCGCCGTGGTTTGTGGTTATGGCGATGTGGGTAAGGGTTCAGCTCAAGCATTGCGCGCTTTGTCTGCTCAAGTTTGGGTAACTGAAGTTGATCCAATCTGCGCGTTGCAGGCCGCAATGGAAGGTTACCGTGTTGTGACGATGGATTACGCTGCTGATAAAGCGGACATCTTTGTTTCTGCAACAGGCAACTACCATGTGATTACACATGACCACATGGCTAAGATGAAGAATCAAGCCATCGTTTGTAATATTGGCCACTTTGATAATGAGATTGATGTTGCTGGTATTGAGAAATACAAGTGGGAAGAAATCAAACCACAAGTTGACCATGTGATTTTCCCAGCTGCCAATGGCAAGCCTGAAAAGCGCATCATTATTTTGGCTAAAGGTCGTTTGGTTAACCTGGGTTGCGGCACAGGACATCCTTCATATGTCATGAGCTCTTCATTTGCAAACCAAGTGATTGC
>CANCQD010000041.1 GCA_947380285.1 Burkholderiaceae bacterium
AATTAATAAAGATTTAAAGCCTTTCTCGATATTCTCGGCACCTAAGCTTGGTCCAATCGTGCGCTCTTCAATGATTTCCATTGGGGCTGCTAAAGATCCGGCGCGCAGTAGAAGGGCTAAGTCGTTTGCGCTCTCAGTGGTGGGCTGCCCGGTAATTTGGAACTTAGAGCCAAACTCACCTTGAATAGTGGCAATCGTGAGAACCTCACCTTTACCCTTTTCAAACAAAATCATGCCCATCGGCTTGCCAATATTTTCACGGGTTACTTCTTGCATGACGCGACCGCCAGCAGAGTCTAGTGAGATATTTACAGCAGGGCGTTGGTTTTGATCAAAGCCAGCACTTGCATCGGTAATGCGATCACCACTGAAGATCACTGACTTTTTAAATACGCCTAAACGGTTTTCACCAAAGCGGAAAGTGTCCATGCCTGGAGGAGGGGTTTCGCCTAAGCCGATCGTAGAAACCAAGGGGTCAGCCAAGCGAGACTCTAAGGTTGCAGTGCGACCAATGATGTCCTTAGCACGAGCTGTGTCTTGTACACCTGGTAACTGCACCACGATACGTTCAGCACCTTGCTGTTGAATTACTGGCTCTTTAACTGCCAACTCATTTACGCGTTTATTCAAGGTGATGATGTTTTGTTTAACGGCGTTATCTTGAATTTCTTTTAATGCAGTCGGCTTAAATTCACCAACCACCTTAGGTGATAGGCCAGTAGGCTTCACTTGCCAGATGAGTTCTGGTTGGGAGGTTAGCAATACACTGCGAGCTGCTTCAGCATCAGCGATGCTGCCGAAATTAATAGAGATGAAATCAGCGCCACGCTCAATACCTTGATGACGAATGCTCTTATCACGTAATTGGCTGCGGATATCACCTGCCAAGGAGGTCACTTTTTTCTGAACTGCGCCCTTCATGTCTACTTGTAAGAGGAAGTAGACGCCGCCACGCAAATCAAGGCCGAGTGGCATTGGTAATGCATTAATTGCGCTTAACCAACCTGGCGTATTGGACAGCAGATTTAATGCAACAGTGTAATTAGGATCGTTTTGATCCACATTGAGTTTTTGTTGCAAAAGATCGCGTGCACGTAACTGAATATCGGTGTTATTAAAACGTACTTTGATGGAGCCCACATTACCAGCGACCTCAAAGAAGATGCCAGTGTTATTGATACTAGCCTCTGTCAGAATCTTTTCTACGCGAGCCTGCGTTGCCAAATCAACCTTGATGGTTGGTTTGGCAGACGAGACTTGAACCGCAGGTGCCTCACCATAGAAATTAGGTAATGAATATAGTCCGCCGATCAGTAATGCAGCAGCGATGACTAGATATTTCCAGAGAGGGTAGCGATTCATATTGAGATACTTTTAAACAAACAAATTAAGCGGATGCACTAAGCAGATGCATTAAGCAGACTTCAGCGTACCTTTTGGCAATACTGTAGTGATGGCGCCTTTTTGCATTTGTACTTCAGTACCAGCAGAAATTTCAATGGTAACTACTTGATCTTTTAATGCCGTTACTTTGCCCATGATGCCGCCAACAGTTACCACTTCATCGCCAACACTTAATGACTCAAGCATTGCTTTAGTTTCTTTTTGACGCTTCATTTGTGGGCGAATCATGATGAAGTACAAAACTGCAAACATCAAAACCAAAGGTAGGAAGCTCATCAAGCCACCAGAATCTGCGCCCGCTGCAGGAGCTTGGGCAAAAGCGTTACTAATCCACATATAAAACCTCCATTAATTACCATTTAAAAACTGCCGAGTTTTTTGACCTGTAAACCTTGGGTCGTAACCCGCAATTCTAAACTGTGTGGGGCTTGGGAGGTGATTTGCAGGGGGTTTTGCCCCCTGTAGGGCTATTAGTCTTGTCCGGGCTCAACCCCACGCTGGCGATTGCTGTGAAATTCCTCGCGATAAGCGCTAAAGCGGTCTTTTCCGAGAGCCTCACGAACTTCAGTCATGAGCTGAAGGTAGTAAGACAGGTTGTGGATGGTGTTGAGCTGTGACCCCAAGATCTCATTGGCCTTTTGAAGGTGATTTAGATAGGATCTGGTGAAGTTTTGGCAGGTATAACAGGCGCAGGTAGGGTCAACAGGGCGATCATCGTCCTTATATCCTGAATTACGCAGCTTAAGGTCACCAAAGCGTGTAAAGAGCCAACCATTCCGAGCGTTTCGGGTGGGCATGACGCAATCAAACATATCAATGCCTAGGCTAACACCCAAAATCAGGTCCTCTGGAGTGCCAACGCCCATTAAATAATGAGGCATGTGTTCTGGTAGTTTTGGTGCAGTGAAATTCAGAATGCGCTCAAACTCGGGTTTTGGCTCTCCAACTGAGAGGCCGCCAATGGCAATGCCATCAAAACCTTGCTGACTCACGGCATCTAAAGAGAACTCACGAAGATTCTCGAACATGCCGCCCTGTACGATACCAAAGAGTCCATTGCCAGTATTGAGCTCACGAAATCGCTTGAGAGAGCGATCGCCCCAGCGTAAAGACATCTCCAGTGAGGCACGTGCAGTTTTTTCGGAAGTGGGCTGCCCTTTAATCTCGTACGGAGTACATTCATCAAACTGCATAGCAATATCGCTATTAAGTACCGCCTGAATTTCCATCGATACCTCTGGAGACATAAATAATTTATCTCCATTAATTGGTGAAGCAAAGGTGACGCCCTCTTCAGAAATCTTGCGTAATGCGCCTAAGCTAAATACTTGAAAACCACCTGAGTCAGTGAGGATAGGTTTATCCCAGCCCATAAAGCGATGCAAGCCCCCATGCTTCTTAACGACGTCCAGTCCTGGTCTTAACCAAAGGTGAAAGGTGTTGCCCAAAATAATTTGTGCCTTGGCTTCATTTAGGTCACGCGGCGTCATCGCTTTTACCGTGCCATAGGTTCCTACTGGCATGAAGATCGGCGTTTGTACACTGCCGTGCGGGAGATCAAGCTGCCCAAGGCGGGCGGGACTTTGTGAGTCGCGCGCCAGAATGTTGAAGTGAACGGGTTTGGTCATGGCTTTGTATTCTCGAGTCGGCAAAGAAACATCGCATCTCCATAACTGAAGAAGCGATATTTCTGATGAATGGCATGTTGATAAGCAGCGCGAATGTTATTGATTCCGGCAAAAGCACTAACCAACATTAATAAAGTAGATTTTGGCAGATGAAAGTTTGTTAACAAACAATCTACGGTTTTAAATTGATATCCCGGAGTAATAAAAAGATTGGTCTCACCGCTACTTTGCCCGCTAGCCGCCTGGCTCTCTAAGGCTCGCAGACTGGTGGTGCCTACCGCAATCACTCTGCCACCATTTTTCTTGGTTGCTTCTATTGCTTGCAAAGTTTCGTTGGGAATGGAGAACCACTCGTAGTGCATCTTATGTTTTGAGAGATCTTCTTCGCGCACAGGTGTGAATGTACCTGCGCCCACATGCAATGTGACGGTTGCTTGTTTAGCGCCCAATTTCTGAAGTTCTTGCAAAATCGCCTCATCAAAATGTAAGCCAGCTGTAGGTGCCGCTACAGCGCCTGGATTTTTAGCAACAACGGTTTGATAACGCTGTGCATCTTCGCCGTCAGGTTGATGTTCGATGTATGGCGGAAGAGGTAGTTCACCAAAGCGCTCAAGTAAAGAAAAAACATTCTCAGGAAAGCGAACCTCATAAAAACGTCCGTCGTAGCCAATCATTTCCACGGGGAAGGTTTCCCCAGCCTGATTATGGACATGAACAGTGGTTCCAGTTTTTGGCACCTTGGACGCCCTTATTTGTACCCATGCCTGTTTTTCGCCGCTGATGCGTTCAATGAGTAATTCAACGTTTCCACCAGTCTCTTTTTTGCCATGCAATCGTGCGGGAATGACCTTGGTGTCATTGAAGACTAATAAGTCCCCAGGCTGAACAATGCTAAGAATGTCCTTAAACTGTCGATCTACCAATTGAACGTGATTTGGCCCGCCAGCCTTTACCTCTAGGAGGCGGCTATCGGTTCTATTCGCCAAGGGATGTTGGGCGATTAGTTCGGCAGGAAGTTCGTAATTGAAGTCGGAAAGTTGCATAGCATTACCATCAGGTATTAGATTTTAACGATGACTACTAAACAAGCACCAAGCACACTCCAAAAGATGGGTTTAGATAGCCCTATGGCCCTTGCTTTGCACTTGCCATCCCGTTATGAGGATGAGACGGAGTTGCTCACCATTGAGGAGGCTATTGTCCAGGGTAGGTTTAACTCAGCCCAGACCCAGGGGATGGTCATCCGTAATCAGGTCTTGTTTCGGCCAAGAAGGCAAATGGTCGTCACTATTGAGGACCAAACTGAAACCTTAAATCTTCGCTTCCTCAATTTTTACCCTAGCCAACAAAAGCAGATGGCAGTAGGCGTCAATATCCGAGTGCGCGGTGAGGTGCGCGAAGGTTTTCAGGGTCCAGAGATGGTGCATCCTACTGTGCGAGCTGTAGCTCCGGATGCTCCTTTACCTGCTAGTTTGACTCCTGTTTACCCTGCAAGCGTTGGTGTCTCGCAAACTATTATTCGTAAGGCAGTCACGCAAGCCTTGCGTGACCCATGCCTACAAGATAGCTTGGCCGAGTTCTTACCCAAAAAACTGATGGCCGAGATGTTGCCGAGTAATGACTGGCCCAACTTACAAGCGGCGATTACCTACTTGCATCAACCACCCGCCGATGCCAATACCCAGGCATTACTAGAGCGTACCCATCCCGCGTGGCGTCGGGTGCAATTTGAAGAGCTTCTTGCGCAACAAATCTCTTTAAAAAGAGCGCATGCGATTCGTCGAGAACGGCATGCACCAAGTTTTACAAAAGAAAAGAAGCAAAGTTTTGAAGAAGGGTTGTTAAAAGCTTTACCCTTTAAATTAACTCACGCACAAGAACGTGTTTGGTCAGAAATTAGTAATGACCTCTCCAACGCTTTCCCCATGAATCGTCTCCTGCAAGGGGATGTTGGGAGCGGGAAGACCGTAGTAGCCGCCTTGGCCGCTGCGCGGGCAATGGATCATGGTTATCAAGCCGCCATCATGGCCCCTACTGAGATCTTGGCTGAGCAGCATTACCTCAAAATGAAAGAATGGTTTGAGCCTTTGGGGGTTCAGATCGCTTGGCTATCAGGAAGCTTAAAGGCTAAAGAAAAAAGACTGGCACATGAAGCCATTGAGAGTGGAAAAGCCCAATTGATTGTTGGTACTCATGCCCTCATTCAGGAGAGCGTGAGTTTTGCTAAGTTAGGTCTAGCGGTGATTGACGAGCAGCATCGCTTTGGCGTGAGACAGCGTTTAGAAATTCAGCAACGCGTTGGCTCAGAATTATTTTACTGTCATCAGTTGATGATGTCTGCCACTCCTATTCCACGCACTTTAGCGATGACCTACTACGCTGATTTAGATGTTTCCGTAATTGATGAGTTACCTCCTGGACGAAAACCGATTGCTACTAAAGTAGTTAAAGCTAGTCGTCGTGATGAGGTCATCGGTGGTTTGCAAAGTTGGCTATCTAAGGGGTTACAAGCGTATTGGGTTTGTCCTCTCATTGAGGAGTCCGAAGTGCTGCAATTACAAACAGCAGTTGAGAGTTTTGAACAACTCACGCAAGCTTTGCCTGGCTTTAAAGTTGGCTTAGTACATGGCAGACTAAAGGCAGAAGAAAAAGCGGCAGTCATGGCCGCCTTCAAAGCGAACGAAATTCAACTCTTGGTAGCTACTACGGTGATTGAGGTTGGTGTTGATGTCCCCAATGCAGCATTGATGGTGATTGAGCATGCAGAGCGTTTTGGCTATGCCCAGATTCACCAGTTGCGTGGGCGCGTAGGCAGAGGCTCTGCAGATTCAGTCTGTATTTTGATGTATGCCGAGCCACTCTCGATGGCTGCTAAGGAGCGTTTGCAAACTTTGCGTGAGACATCGGATGGGTTTGTGATTGCTGAGCGCGACTTGTCACTTCGTGGACCTGGTGAATTGCTTGGTGCTAAACAATCAGGCGATGCCATGCTGCGCTTTGTAGATTTGCAACGGGATGCTTGGTTAATTGAGCTAGCCCAGCAGGCGGCAGAGCGCTTACTCGCTGAGCATGCAGATTTGGTGGAGCGTCATTTAGAGCGTTGGCTCGGAGCTCGTGCGGAATTTCTAAAGGCTTGATAATTGCATCATGAATTTAAGAGAGCGCTTCATTTCATACGGCTACCTCATTAGGTTGGACAAGCCTATTGGCACGCTCTTACTGTTATGGCCTACGCTCTGGGCTCTTTGGTTGGCAAGCAGCGGTATACCTGATCTGTCTGTATTGCTGATCTTTACTATCGGGACCTTTTTGATGCGCAGTGCAGGATGTGCAATCAATGATTATGCTGATCGTGACTTTGACCGCCATGTGAAGAGAACGCAAGGGCGCCCAGTTACCAGTGGAAAAATCTCAGGTAAAGAGGCTGTTGCAGTAGCTGGCACCTTAGCCTTCATTGCTTTTTTACTGATTCAACCGTTGAATGCATTCACCAAGCAACTGTCAGTGCTTGCTTTGCTGGTTGCCTTTATCTATCCCTTTACTAAACGCTTTTTTGCTATGCCCCAAGCGGTCTTAGGGGTTGCCTTTGGCTTCGGTATTCCCATGGCATATGCGGCGATTCTGGATTTCATTCCCCTGGAGGCTTGGATTCTATTTGTGGGGAATATCTTTTGGGCAATTGCCTATGACACTGCCTATGCCATGGTTGATCGTGATGATGACTTGCGTTTAGGCTTGAAAACATCTGCCATTACTTTTGCTCGGTACGATGTACTTGCAATTGCAATAAGCTACGGCATTTTGTTCGTAAGCCAGTTATGGGTTGCACAATTAGCTGGTCTCAGTAATTATTTTCTAGTGGGCTGGTTCGCAGCATTAACTTGTGCGATCTATCATCTAAAACTGGTATCTACTCGCAACAGAGAAAATTGCTTTAAGGCATTTCGCCATAACAACTGGCTAGGTGGATTTTTATTTCTCGGAATTGTATTGGGACTAGCTCTGTCCTAGCTCATCACCCATAGCTTTACCGCGTTGACTTGCGGCATCAATTGCTTTTTCTAATATCTCGTTCCAACCCTGCTGTTTCATCACATCAAGGGCTGCTGCAGTAGTGCCGCCCTTTGAAGTTACTCTTTCGCGTAGAACACCAGCATGTTCCTCGGAGTTATGGGCTAACTGTGTTGCACCTTCAAGTGTGGCGTATGCCAGCTTACGCGCTGTCTCTGAATCAAGACCTAACTTCTCACCAGCAGACTGCATTGCCTCTAAAAATGCAAAGACATAAGCAGGGCCGCTACCAGAAACAGCAGTTACTGCATCCATCAGCTTTTCTTCGCTTACCCATACGGCTTGACCCACTGCATTACAAATCATTTCCGATAAAGTGCGATCACCATCATTTACTGCGGCATCTGCAAATAGACCCGTAATACCTTTACCAATGAGGGCTGGAGTATTTGGCATGGCGCGCACACAACGCGTATGGTCTAACCAGCGACTCATATCCTTCAAGCGAATACCAGCCGCAATACTCAGAATCAATGGACCAGGTGCGCTGGCATGCTTTAACTTGGCTGCTAAGCCTTTGGCAACCACATTGAAATCTTGAGGCTTAATCGCCATGACAACAACATTATTTTTCGAGAAGTCAAAAGCGATTTGCTCTAATGCGCCAATTCCTTGTACGCCAAAATCTTCATGTAACTTCAGGGCGGTTACAGCATTTGCTTCAACAACAGAAATTTGATTTGGCTCAAATCCGCTTGCAAGCAGACCGCTAATAAGGGCGCGCCCCATATTGCCACCACCGATAAAGGTAATGTGGGTGTTGCTATTATTTTGCGAGGTTTTGTTTATGCTCATTATCTAATCTTATCGCGCTTCCCAAAAATGGCCGTACCAACACGGACCATAGTGCTACCTTCGTCAATGGCAGCCTCTAAGTCATCTGACATGCCCATTGATAGGGTGTCAAAGAATTGGTACCCCAGTTCAGTCGAATGAGTGGTTTGGATCTTCGTAAAACAAGCTTGAACGGCCGCAAAAGCCTTGCGCTGCTCAATGGCGTCTGGACTGGGTTCTGGAATCGCCATTAAACCCCTGAGAACTAAGTTTGGTAAAGAGCTAATGGCTTTGCAAAGATCTTCAACTTCCCCCAGGGAAACACCACTTTTACTGTTTTCCTCGCTGATATTAATTTGTACGCAAACCTGTAGGGGCGGTAACTCAGGAAATTCACCCCGTTGAGCGGATAGACGTTCTGCAATTTTGAGGCGATCCACACTATGAACCCAATCGAAGTGCTGTGCTACTTCTCTCGTTTTATTGCTCTGTAAAGGGCCAATGAAATGCCAAATCAACCATGGACGTAATTTAGCAAGCTTCTCAATCTTTTCAACAGCCTCTTGCACATAGTTTTCACCAAAGGCAGATTGACCAGCATGCATAGCCTCCTCAACTGCCGAGGCTGGAAAAGTTTTACTAACCGCAATGAGCTCAATTTCTTCAGGCTCACGCTTTGCTGCTAAAGCCGCAAGTTCAATTCGTGCTCTGACTTGCATGAGATTTACAACAATCGAGTTCATGATGCCTTAGAAGATTTACTGAGCAATTGATCTACGATTTCGATCCAATGGACTACTGGAGTGTCATCTTGCTGAAGGTGGGTAATGCAGCCAATATTTCCAGAAACAATCACTTCTGCCCCAGACTCTTCACATGCTGCATTTAAGTGAGTTAATTTATTTTTGCGCAGTTGTTCAGATAATTCTGGTTGAGTAACCGAATAAGTGCCAGCAGATCCACAGCAAAGATGGCTATCGGCACATAAACGCACACCAATACCAAGGCTTGTAAGCAGCCCCTCAACCTTGCCACGAATTTGTTGACCATGCTGTAAGGTGCAAGGCGGGTGATATACCACTCCAGGTTTTTGGTCGGTACCTAGGAGTTGAACTAGTTCATCTTGTAAGGAAGGCAGTATTTCGGAGATATCTTTTGTTAATTCAGAAATCTTTTTAGCTTTGGCTGCATAGGCTGGATTAGCTGCAAAAAGATGGCCATAGTCTTTCACCATCACACCACAACCTGATGCCGTCATCACAATGGCCTCTACGCCACTCTCTACCAAAGGCCACCATGCATCAATATTTTGCTTGGCATTCTCTAATCCGCCGGCTTGATCATTTAGGTGGTAGCGTAGCGCTCCACAGCAAGTGGCATTAGGCGCGCTAACCAGTTGAATCTTTAACGCATTGAGCACGCGCGCTGTTGCTGAATTGATGTTCGGAAGCATGCCAGGTTGAACGCAACCCTCAAGCAAAACCATTTTGCGCTGATGAGCTGTAGTAGGCCTTGCATATGCATCAGTAGAGTTGGCTAATGCTTTGTTAATAGTCAGCGGAATCTTGCGTTTAATCCCACTTGGCATTAATGGACGCACTAAGCGACCCAAGGCCATTGCTGAATTAAATAAAGCAGGTTTAGTTAATCCTTCTTTTAAAGCCCAGCGAGTCAGGCGCTGACCGACTGGACGCTCAGGCGTATTTTCTTCTGCCCATTTGCGACCTATATCCACTAGGTTGCCATATTGCACGCCACTCGGGCAGGTGCTTTCGCAATTGCGACAGGTTAAGCAGCGGTCTAAATGTAAGCGAGTCTTTTCGGTGGGGGCTTGACCTTCAGCCATTTGCTTAATGAGATAGATTCTTCCGCGTGGACCATCTAACTCATCACCAAGTAGTTGATACGTAGGGCAGGTAGCAGTACAAAAACCACAGTGAACACATTTGCCCAGAATGCGGGCTGCCTCGATGCCTTCCGGCGTGTTGGCAAATTGAGGGGCGAGTTGAGTTTGCATATAAAGAGTTATGGAAGACGTTTAGTGGCGAATACACCTGAAGGATCAAAGGCTGATCGCAGGCGTTCTTGCACTGCCTCAAGTGCTTTGGAATGAGCTTGCTCTGATAGCAAAGTAAAGCGCTGATGGCTAGGATCTACATTTGTGCCCTGTCTAAAGCGAGCCGCATGTCCTCCATGAGAACTGGCTATTGCTTTAATAGCTTTAAAGCTAGCCTCATCACCAGACGCTTTAATCCACCGTTGTTGGCCATGCCATTCCAAAATAATTTCATCTGCAGCGCTAACGATAGTAATTGGCCCGCAGGCTGCAGGTAGCGCTAAGCGATAAAGTGTTTGATCGGCACCAAGATCAGCGAACGCAGAAACTTTTTGCTCCCGTAAATCATTCCAGAAATGTTCTGCAACTTCATTATTGAGTTCAGTGGCATTCACTAATGGACCCATGAGAGGAATCGCAGCTTTTACAGCAGCTGCCGCACCTGCGAGGCGGAAGGTGAGTTCACCATCTCCGCTGTTGGCAGAACCAATCCAGCAACTTGCTGATAGGGGTAGTGGCTGTCCAGCCCACTCATTGAGAATCCTTAAGGCCTGCTCTTGGGGGATTTGGCACCGAAGCGTTACGGTCGCAGCAGGCTTTGGTAATACTTTGACCGAGGCTTCCAGTAAAAGCGCAAGCGTTCCCAAAGAACCCGGCAATAAACGAGAGACATCATATCCTGCAACGTTCTTCATCACTTTACCGCCAAAGGAGAGATCCTGACCTTTGCCATCGATGATACGAGCGCCCAATACAAAGTCGCGAAAATTTCCAACAGTGATTCGTCCTGGACCAGCAAGTCCGGCAGCAATTGCGCCACCAAAGGTTGCATTCTCACCAAAGTGAGGCGGCTCAAAAGGCAGTGTCTGATTTTTTTCTCTGAGAGCGGCTTCAATTTCCTTGAGTGGAGTACCGGCACAAGCAGTAATCACTAACTCTTCTGGTTGATATTCCAAAATACCTGAGTAGGCACGTGTATCTAGCTTGGTAAAACTATTTGGATTTCCATACCAAGATTTAGTACCGCCGCCTTCAATGGAAAGCGAAGTTCTGTTCTTTGCCGCATTCAGAATTTGCTCTCTAAATATGTTGATTTGTGGATGGGAGTGACTCATTAGAAGCGCTCCAATTCTGGGTGTGGCAATTGGCCGCCGCTAATACGCATGCGACCATATTCTGCGCATCGATTCAAAGTTGGAATGGCTTTATCTGGGTTGAGTAACTTCTCTGGATCAAATGCGCTCTTCACGCCCCAAAAGGATTCACGCTCACCTTCGCCAAACTGTACACACATGGAATTAATTTTTTCGATACCAACACCATGTTCGCCAGTGATAGTGCCACCGAGCTCTACACAGGCCTCCAAAATTTCAGTACCGAATTCTTCAGCACGATGCCATTCATCCTGATCGGCGCCGTTGAACAAAATAAGTGGATGCATATTGCCGTCACCTGCATGAAATACATTTAAACAGCCAAGGCCATATTTCTCTTCCATGCCCTGAATACGCTTGAGCAAAGTAGCAATGTGACGGCGGGGGATGGTGCCATCCATGCAATAGTAGTCAGGCGCCAATCGACCTGCGGCCGGAAATGCATTCTTGCGACCACTCCAAAACTTTAAACGTTCGCTTTCATCTTGGGAAATCTGAATACCACTTGCACCAGCTTCTTCGAGCACCTTGGTCATACGCTCGATTTCTTCAGCAACCTCTTCCGGTGTGCCATCAGATTCACAGAGCAAAATGGCTGCAGCCTCTAAGTCATAGCCAGCATGCACAAACTCTTCTACAGCACGCGTAGTGGCCTTATCCATCATTTCTAAACCAGCAGGAATAATCCCAGCTGCGATGATGGCAGCAACTGCGTTACCACCTTTTTCAATATCATCAAAACTAGCCATGATGACACGCGCTAATTTTGGTTTGGCTACTAATTTGACGGTGACTTCGGTAACCACTGCAAGCATGCCTTCGCTACCCATCATGATTGCCAGTAAATCTAGCCCAGGAGAGTCTGGTGCCAAACTTCCAAATTCAACGATCTCACCGTTCATCAGTATTCCACGCACACGCAAAACATTGTGTAGGGTTAAGCCATATTTAAGACAGTGCACACCTCCAGAGTTTTCATTGACGTTGCCACCAATCGAGCAAGCAATTTGAGAGGAGGGGTCTGGTGCATAGTACAAACCAAGATGCGCCACAGCTTCGGAGATGGCTAGATTGCGTACACCAGGCTGAACTACTGCAGTGCGGGTAAATGGATCAATACTGATGATTTTCTTAAGCTTAGCCAAAGACAGTACCAAACCCTGGGAAAGGGGCATTGCGCCACCAGAGAGCCCGGTTCCAGATCCACGAGGCACCACTGGAATTTGCATTGCATAGCAAATCTTCAAAATTTGGGCGACTTGGTCTTCTGTTTCAGGTAAAGCCACAGCCAAAGGCATCCGACGATAGGCTGCCAGACCATCGCATTCGTAAGGGATAGTGTCTTCTGGCTCCCATAGGAGGGCATGTTCCGGCAAGATTGGCCGCAAGGCAGCAACTAGTTTTGTCTGAAGGGCGCTAATAGCGGCTAATTCGGGGGGCGGGGTCACCATATTCATAAGAATCATTTTAGCCATTTACCTATAATTAGGTTTATGGGAAATCGACTATCAAAAATCGCGACTAGAACGGGTGATGCAGGAATGACCGGCTTGGGCGATGGCAGCCGTGTAGAGAAGGATCATTTACGGGTCTGCGCCATGGGTGATATTGATGAGTTGAACTCGGAAATTGGCGTTTTGATGACCGAAGAGATCCCTGCATCTATCACTTCTGAATTGCATGCACTTTTTTTGCAAGTCCAGCACGATTTGTTTGATTTGGGTGGTGAGCTTTGCATACCTAATTACAAGCTACTTAAACCTGAGCATGTCGCGCAGCTAGATGTTTGGCTTGAAAAATACAATGCGCAACTGCCTCCATTAGCAGAATTTATCCTGCCTGGTGGTACACGTGCTGCGGCACAAGCACACGTCTGTCGCACCGTATGCCGAAGAGCAGAGCGTTCGATTGTTCGCTTAGGCTGGGAAGAACCTTTGTATGACTCGCCTCGCCAATATGTCAATCGTTTATCTGACCTTCTGTTTGTGCTTGCACGTATTTTGAATCGCGCCTCTGGCGGTTCTGACGTACTTTGGAAGCACGAAAAAAAAGAGACTAAATAAATTAGCCTCTTTTAACTGCAGTGCTTATCAATTACTTCTGCATTATTTTTTCTGGCTACGACGTTTTTTAACGGCAGTTGCAAGACGCTCTAGGACATTTACTGAGTCATCCCAATTAATGCAGGCATCCGTAATACTCTTGCCGTATTCCAATTTACTTGGATCATCTTTTCCTGGTGTGAATTTCTGAGCACCGTCATTTAAATGACTTTCAATCATCACACCAAAAATTTGATGTGATCCGGACTCAATTTGCTGTGCGACATCATCAGCAACCACAATTTGACGCTCATGTTTCTTACTTGAATTAGCGTGCGACAAGTCAACCATCAGACTGGCTGGAAGCTTTGCTGCTTGTAGCTCAGAGCAGGCAGCCTGTACATATTTTGCTTCGTAGTTTGGCTCTTTGCCGCCACGCAAAATCACATGACAGTCTTTATTACCTTTAGTTTCCACAACAGATACTTGACCATTCTTATGGATGGATAAGAAATGATGTGGACGACCAGCTGCTTGAATCGCATCAGTAGCAATTTTGATGTTGCCATCAGTGCCGTTCTTAAAGCCAATAGGCGCAGAGAGTCCAGATGCAAGTTCACGATGTACTTGACTCTCGGTAGTGCGCGCACCAATTGCTCCCCAAGAAATAAGATCAGCAATATATTGCGGGGAAATCACATCCAAGAACTCGCTACCAGCTGGCATACCGAGGCGATTGATTTCCATCAGCACTTGGCGAGCAAGGCGCAGACCTTCTTCGATGCGATAGCTTTCATCCAAATACGGATCGTTGATCAAACCTTTCCAACCAACCGTAGTGCGCGGCTTTTCAAAATAAACACGCATCACAATTTCTAATTCTCCAGCAAAACGCTCACGCTCACCTAAGAGACGTTGGCAATATTCCAGCGCTGCTTTTGGATCATGAATTGAGCATGGTCCGATGATGACGAGTAAGCGGTCATCTTTGCCATGAATAATGTCACGGATCTTTTTGCGGGTTTTACTGATCAGTGCCTCTATTGGTGTTCCAGAAATTGGAAAGAAGCGAATTAAATGCTCTGGCGGAGGCAGAACAGAAATTTTGTCAATGCGTTGATCGTCAGTATCCGAAGTCTTGTCGACAGCGGAGTACCAATTAGCGGGATTCGTATTTTGTTGGCTCATCCGGCTATTTTAAGCCGTAATTAGCTGATATCAGGCAGTCCCACCTACAGTTAGGCTGTCAATCCTGAGAGTGGGCTGTCCAACCCCGACCGGAACGCTTTGCCCTTCCTTGCCGCAAACCCCCACACCACCATCTAATTTGAGGTCATTTCCGATCATGGACACCTGTTTAAGAGACTCTGGCCCACTGCCAATAATGGTGGCACCTTTAACGGGATATTGGATTTTGCCGTTTTCAACCCAGTAAGCCTCTGAAGCAGAAAAAACGAATTTGCCGCTAGTGATATCTACTTGCCCACCCCCAAAATTCACTGCATATAAGCCGCGCTTAATACTGGCGACAATTTCCTGGGGATCATCTTTACCGGCCAGCATATAGGTATTGGTCATGCGTGGCATCGGTAGAGAAGCAAAACTTTCACGGCGACCATTGCCCGTGAGGGGCATATTCATCAGGCGGGCATTTAGACTGTCTTGGATATAGCCCTTCAATATGCCGTCTTCAATTAAGGTGGTGCATTGCGTTGGCGTACCTTCATCATCAATATTCAAGGAGCCTCTTCGTCCAGACAATGTACCGTCATCAACCACAGTGACGCCCTTGGCAGCTACGCGTTGACCAATTCGACCAGCAAAAGCAGAAGAACCTTTGCGATTAAAGTCACCCTCGAGACCATGACCTACTGCCTCGTGCAACAAAACGCCAGGCCAACCAGGCCCCATCACAACTGTCATTGGGCCCGCGGGCGCAGGGCGAGATTCGAGGTTAACTAAGGCACCATCAACTGCCTCATCAACATAACGATTAATAAGCTCGTTATCGAAGTAAAGATAGTTATGCCGTGCGCCGCCGCCAGAGGAGCCTGATTCACGGCGGCCGTTTTGTTCGGCAATAACATGTACTGACACGCGTACTAGTGGACGGACATCAGCAGCCAATAAGCCATCTGCGCGCACCACTAAAACGACATCAAACTCCCCGGCCAAACTTGCCATGACTTGAATGATGCGCGGATCACGCGCTTTAGCGCGACGCTCAATGCTTTCAAGTAGCGCAATTTTTTCTTTAGGCTGCAGTGAATCTAAAGGGTTAATATCTGAATAGAGTTTATTCGATACAGTATTAAATAGTTTGCTCGCAACTGCTTGCTTACCGCCCTCAGGACCAATCACTCGAGTAGCTTTAGCTGCTTTATGAAGAGCTTCTAAGTTAATTTCATCTGAGTAGGCAAAGGCAGTTTTATCGCCATAGATGGCCCGTACACCAACACCTTGGTCAATATTAAAACTACCTGATTTAACGATGCCCTCTTCAAGACTCCAACTTTCGCTACGAGTATGTTGGAAGTAAAGGTCTGCATCATCAAGGCGATGGGTAAATAGATTTCCAAAGGTGTGATGCAGATCTTGTTCTGATAGCCCCGTTGGCTCGAGCAAGATAGATTTGGCGAATTTAATGAGGTCTGCTTGCTTTTTGGCTTTGGTCCAATTGGCAGGAAATAGTGCTTCTGGTGCATTCATGAGATTTTGCAGATCTTTCTTTAAAGCTTGCGATGTGCAAGTGCGGGTAACTTAGAGCGTACCTCGTTTAATTTATCTTTGCACAGGACCCCAGAAATAAAGCCCTCACCCTCAGGGAGGTTGGCCATGATATCGCCCCAGGGATCAATCAGCATGCTGTTACCCCAAGTACGACGTTGATTTTGATGCTTGCCCCCTTGGGCAGATGCCATAACATAGCATTGATTTTCAATGGCCCGGGCGCGTAGCAAGATTTCCCAATGGTCTTTGCCGGTAGTGTAGGTAAATGCAGCAGGAATAATGTGACAGTCCACTTGACCTAGGGCGCGATAGAGTTCTGGGAAGCGTAAGTCATAACAGATGCTCAAACCAAACCTCCAATCACTTCCATTAATTGAGATCTCTAAAAGACCCGGCTCATTGCCAGCTTCTATCGTTTCGGACTCTAGATAGCGCTCAGTAGTTGTTTGAAAGCCAAATAAATGGATTTTGTCGTAACGAGCAATCTGCTGACCGGCCGGATTAAATACAAGAGTGGTATTAAGTACCTTATTTGGGTCTTTCGCTTCCAAGGGAATCGTGCCGGCAACTAAATAAAGATTATTTTTTTGAGCAATTTGTGAAAGGCGTTCTTGAATAGGCCCACTTCCAGCGCTTTCCCTTGCGCGCACCTTATCCGTATCTTTAAGGCCCATTAAGCAAAAATACTCTGGCAGAACGGCTAACTGCGCGCCATCTGCTGCAGCGGCAGCAATGAGTCTGCTAGCCGTAGACAGGTTCTCCTGCAAATCAGGTGTAGAGACCATCTGAATGGAGGCAATCTTAAGTTCTGCATTACTTGCTGATGTGCTCATGCTGTATTCGCTAGAGTTAGTTGGCGGTTTTATTAGGGCCGCTTGGATTGCTCGGATTGTTTTGTGGTCCCGTACTATTGCCGCTTGGTTTGCTTTGCTCTTTTAGCAACTCCTTACTGCGAATCGTATCAATCGTTTTGCTATCGATTGGTTGACCCTTCTGATCAAGTGGAATCACTTCCGGGTTATCCCAAGATCCCTGTACTAGATAGTCAGATTGAAAGTTGCGATTGATCTGGCTGGTGATTAAGTACTGTCCAACTAATGCGCCAAGCCCTACTATAGGGTTGATAGCAAACGCAGCTAAAGAGCCCGCTGTTGCATCAATAGTCGGGAAAATGGTGACCCGCAAATCTTGTGTTTGCTTAGGAATATTGATTTGCCCTGTCATAGCTACCCTTGCTTGATCTAGACCCATCGTGAATTGCTTGGCTTGGGCTATGCCGGCATTAATATCAAAAGAGGCATCAATGGTATTAAATGGGGTGCCTTTGGTAACAATATTCCCCAGGCTTCCTTGTAGGTCAAACGTTGCAAACCGAAACAAACTTTGTAAGCTCAAAACATCGAGTAGTTTTGCACTACTGGTGTTCACTTCTAGGAGGCGCCCTTTTTCTAGATTTAAAGTGGCCTTGCCTGCTAGTGTGTCATAGTTGGGGCCAAACGGAGATCCGTCCCACTCGGCATTCACAATTAATTTGCCTTGCCCACCTTCTACTGACTTTTGATTGGTCCAATGGCTAATAATCTGGCCAGCATCCTTAATCTCCAGATCAACATTTAAGTTTGTGTGGGCAGGCGTATTGGATGTGTCTCCAACCCAACGGCCGTTAATCGTTGAGTTGCCTTGTGGGCTGCTAAATTGAATGGAATCTATATTGATAGCATTACCATTAGTGTTGGTTTTAATTTTCACCTGACCAAGTTGCGCTTTTTTCCAATCAAAGTCATCAATGGTTAAATCAATGCTAGGTATCGAGCTCGGCTCAAGCGTATTTTTACTGACTGGATTTTTTTGAGTCTGCTGTGTAGGAGGCGGCGGGATCATTACTGCTTCAGGAACTTTGAGGCGCACAAGTCGCCCGCTGATAAGGTCGCTAATTTGAGATTGATTAGCGGGTTGGTATTGAATATTGCCGGCAACCTGAGGGGATCCTCTAAGGCGTAGTTGCCAAGCAGAATTTTTATTGGTTGCCACCAGATTTAAGTCCTGCCAAATGCGGTCAAATAACGTTAGTTGCTTAACTTGCGCCGAAACTTGTATGTTATTTGGATTGTTGGAGCTAGAGCTGGGCGTGGATTTTTTTCTATTTTGATGACTCAAAAATTCTTGCCAGACATCTAAGTTCAGTTCATTACTTACAAGGTTAAGCTGAAAGCCTTGTTGAGGTGGAATCGCGGGCGTTCCAATACCAACAGCATGGCGAATGGTGTCGTCACTCGCTATTTCACCCTGAATAAAGTAGGTATCTCCTATCTTTCCATCCCAAGAGAAACGGCTTGAACTAGTTTTGGTTTT
>CANCQD010000042.1 GCA_947380285.1 Burkholderiaceae bacterium
AACTACCTTTGGCCAGATACTCGCATCTTGATGAAGTTCAACTTTGCCGATCACTTCTGCGCTCTCGGCAACCCAAGCACCCTCAGCTAATTGTGGGGCGTTTCCGTCTAGTTCAAATATAGCCATGACTCATTATAGGTATGAATCTGACTATAGATGAACGCCTATGCACTAAAAGCGAATTACCAGTTAGGCTCGCGATCAGGAGTCGAAGAAATACGATGCACACTTAAATCAGCACCCTCAAATTCTTCTTCTTGAGACATGCGAATGCCTAAAACTGCCTTAAGGGCACCATAGACCACAAAGCCGCCGATCAGTGCAATGCCGACACCCAATGCGCTACCAATCAGCTGGCCAGTGAATGTAATACCGCCAATGCCACCAAATGCTTTGGTACCGAAGATACCGGCAGCCAATCCACCCCAAAGACCACATAAACCATGTAACGGCCAAACACCGAGAACATCATCAATCTTCCAGCGGTTTTGAACCAAAGTAAACATATAGACAAACAAAGCACCAGCGACCAAACCAACAAATAAAGCACCTAAAGGATGCATTAAATCTGAGCCTGCACAAACCGCAACCAAACCAGCCAGCGGGCCGTTGTATGTAAAACCAGGATCATTGCGACCCACCACCCAAGCAGCTAATGTTCCGCCTACCATCGCCATTAGTGAGTTCATCGCAACCAAGCCACTGATCTTATCAATCGTTTGTGCGCTCATCACATTAAAACCAAACCAACCTACCGCCAAAATCCAGGCACCCAAGGCCAAGAAGGGAATGCTTGAAGGTGGATGAGCAGAGATTTGACCTTCTTTTGTGTAACGGCCACGACGTGCTCCTAGCAGAATGACTGCTGGCAAGGCGATCCACCCACCTACCGCATGAACCACTACTGATCCAGCAAAGTCATGAAACTCTTCGCCAGTAAAGCCTTTGATCCAAGCTTGAATGCCGTAATGTTGATTCCAAGCAATGCCTTCGAAGAAGGGGTAGACAAAACCTACCAATACAAAAGTAGCAATTAACTGAGGATTAAATTTGGCTCGCTCTGCAATGCCTCCAGAAATAATTGCGGGAATTGCGGCAGCAAAAGTCAGTAAGAAGAAAAACTTTACTAACTCATAACCGTTCTTCTCTGCCAATAATTCCGCGCCAGAAAAAAAGTTCACCCCATAAGCAATGCTGTAACCGATAAAGAAATATGCAATAGTGGAAACCGCAAAGTCCACCAAGATTTTGACCAAAGCATTTACTTGGTTTTTCTTACGTACCGTTCCCAACTCCAAGAACGCAAAGCCTGCGTGCATGGCAAGAACCATAATGGCGCCAAGCAAGATAAATAAGGCGTCACTACCTGACTTCAAAGTTTCCATGAAATTTCCCCTCTTGTTTTTTGCATCATTATGGTGAATTCAAAAACCCAATTAAGTGCACAATGCACTTAATTAGTGCATTAATAGGGCTTATTTATGGTTTATCATATTTTTTACATACACCCAAGGGAGAACCCATGAAAAAATTCCTCGTTGCATTAGCCGCTTTGGCTGCATTTACCGGCCTTGCTCAAGCACAAGAAACCATCAAAGTTTTGAGCACTCAAGAACTGGCCAATACCTGCAAACTCCCAGCAAGCCCAGAATCACGAAGCTTTTGTATTGGCTTTACCACTTCTGTTTATGAAACCTATCTAGCAACTCGTCACCCACAACGTGCAAAGCCATTTATTTGCGTTAAGCAACCAGCACCAGCACGCGACGAAGTTATTGCTGATTTTGTGAAATTTGCACAAAGCACTCCACAAGTTGCAGACAAGCCAGCAGCAGGCGTTTTCTTGGGCTTCTTAGGGTCACGCTTCCCTTGCGCTAGAAAATAATCCAAACAACTTAGCCAAACTAATACACATTCAAAGGATCAATTGAGATGAAAAAAATTATCGCAATTACTGCAACAACCCTAGCAATCGCTGGTTGCTCAAACATGAGCAACACTGAGCAACGCACACTTTCAGGCGCAAGTATTGGTGCTGCAGCCGGAGCTGTTGGCACCGCAATCTTCCACGGCAATCCTATTTGGGGCGCAGTTGGTGGTGCAGCAGTTGGTGCAGCATCTGGTTACGTCTACGATGCATACAAGAAAAATGAAGGCGCTAATTACAATGCTGGCTATAACGCTGGCAAAAATAATCAGCCAGCTAAAGCACCTAACTAAGGCATCAAACTAAGCTAAAACATGCGGCCTTCTCAGGCTGTAGTTTGTCAATACGAACCCAGCTTGTATTAATTTACTAGCTGGGTTTTTATTTGAATCTGGCCCGCTAAGGCTTTATGTATTGGGCACTTATCTGCAATTTCTAGCAGGCGCTCTTTTTCATCCCTACTTAAGTTGCCTTGCAACTGAATTTCACGAGAGAATATTTCTACGTCATTCGATCTCTCAATATCAACAGTCACAACCGCATTATCTAATTTCATCTCTTTGCGCCCAGCGTACATCTTTAAAGTCATCGATGTACAGGCAGCTAAAGCTGCGCCAAGATACTCATGAGGGCTTGGACCAGTACCTGAGCCCCCTTTAGAAACTTCAGCATCAGATAAAAAATGCAAATCACCAACAGTTAATTTCTGCTGAAGCGGGCCTTGGCCAAACTGCGAAACCACTTTTCTCATAATGCTCCTAAAAAATACTCTAATTGTTTGAATTTCAGAATGACTTTAACCGGAATGGGATTTGCTTGCTTTTTCTGCGATGGGCAATTGTGCATTCTTCCATGCACTAAAGCCACCCTCTAAATGGCAAACATTGGGAACGCCCATTCTTTTTAAAGTTTGAGTTGCCAATGCTGAACGCCAAGCCGAGGCGCAGTACAACACCAAACGCTTTCCTTCGCCGAAGGCTGACCTGTAATAAGGGCTATCAGGATCAACCCAAAACTCCAACATTCCTCTTGGGGCGTGTAGGGCATTCGGAATCATACCTTCTCGCTCTAATTCTCTTATATCGCGAATATCCACAAATATGGAATTTGGATCATCCAATAAGAGCTGCGCTTTTTCCAGGGGGAGTGTCTCTATTTCAGCCATTGCACCATCAATAAGCTCTTGAAATCCAATCTTTAATTTCACCAAAATCCCCTAAATTAACAATGTCATAAGCCCATTAAGCACCTGCTACCATTCTGCTATGAACTTTACCCCTACAGAACTTGGCGCAAGCTTTATTTTTGCAATTGCGGTGTTGCATACCTTTTGCACGGGATATTTTGAATCTATCGCCAAAAAATCACCACGTCATGCAGGCTTATGGCATCTCCTTGGCGAAGTTGAGATTGTTTTTGGATTTTGGGCAGCGATCTTAATTATTTTTATCTCTCTACAAGATGACTTGAATACTGCCAAAGACTTTTTAAATAAACGTAATTTCACAGAACCGCTCTTTGTTTTTGCCATCATGATTGTGGCTGGCACAAAACCCATTCTTCATATTTCTACCCAAATTTTGCACGCACTAGCCAAAGGGCTGCAATATGTATTTCGCATCCGAAGCGCCCCCGCTTTATATTTTTTAACTCTCGGGGCTACGCCCCTCTTAGGTTCCCTAATTACCGAACCAGCAGCGATGACCTTGGCTGCTTTTTTATTACGTGATCTAGTCTATCGCCACCAGTGCACCAAAACACTGCTGTTTGGAACGCTTGGTGTTCTATTTGTAAACATTTCTATTGGGGGTACGCTCACTAACTTTGCTGCTCCACCCGTGCTTATGGTGGCCTCCACTTGGGGGTGGAGCTCAGCATTTATGTTTAGCAACTTTGGCATAGAGTCTTGTATTGCTATTTTCATTAACGCTCTCGCTGCCACCCTTCTATTTCATCGCCAACTGATTGAGCCGAACGAAAATAAAAAGGAGTCGAAGATTCCATTAGCAGTCATTTTGATGCACCTACTGTTCTTATTTGGTGTGGTTTTCTTTGCACACGATCCTATTATTTTTATGTGGATTCTGCTCTTTTTTATTGGTTATACGACCGCCTATCCAAAACATCAAAGCCCTCTTATTCTGAAAGAGGCCCTCTTGGTAGGATTTTTCTTGGGTGGCTTAGTAGTATTGGGCTCTTTACAGGGATGGTGGTTACAACCCATTCTTGAAATGATGAGCCCGACTGCAGTCTTTTACGGCAGCCTGATACTGACCGCTCTCACAGATAATGCTGCGCTCACCTACTTAGGATCACTGGTGACCGGCACTTCCCCAGAGTTCAAGCTAGCCTTAGTAGGTGGTGCGGTTGCCGGTGGTGGCCTAACGGTTATTGCTAATGCACCTAATCCAGCAGGTATTGCAATCTTGCGAAGCCACTTCCCCGGAAATACGGTTTCAGCGCTATATCTATTGATTGCTGCCATCCCCCCCACAATCGTGGCAATCTTGGCTCTACGACTGATCTAAGGCCTAAATTGAGTTTGAGCAGTAAACTCTGAGCTTCGCCCCCAGCTATAAACCTGAGAACGGCATATGAAAAAGCTCTACATCAAAACCTTTGGCTGTCAAATGAACGAGTATGACTCGGGAAAAATGGCAGACCTCTTGCATGCCGACGAAGGCATGGTCATGACAGATCGGCCTGAAGATGCCGACGTCGTCCTTCTCAACACTTGCTCCATTCGAGAAAAAGCAGAAGATAAAGTCTTTTCAGATTTAGGTCGACTACGCGAACTGAAAAAAACAAAACCAAACTTACTGATTGGTGTTGGCGGTTGCGTAGCCAGCCAAGAAGGTCAACAAATTGTTAGCCGCGCTCCTTATGTTGATGTTGTATTCGGACCTCAAACACTCCATCGCTTATCCGACCTCCTTGCAGAGCGACGTAAAACCGGTGTTTCTCAAGTAGATATCTCTTTTCCAGAAATTGAGAAGTTTGATCATCTGCCTGCCTCACGCCAAACGCGGGGCTCAGCTTATGTCTCCATCATGGAAGGCTGTTCCAAATACTGCAGCTACTGTGTCGTGCCTTATACGCGTGGCGAAGAGGTTTCAAGGCCATTTGACGATGTACTCACTGAAGTGGCAGGTCTTGCAAGCAAAGGCGTGAAAGAAATTGTTCTGCTTGGTCAAAACGTCAATGCTTATCTGGGCAAAATGGGTGACACCGAAGAAATCGCTGACTTTGCACTACTGATTGAATATATTGCTGAAATTCCTGGGGTTGAGCGTATTCGATTTACCACTAGCCACCCTAAAGAATTTACGCAACGCCTCATCGACGTCTACGCAAAAGTGCCTAAGCTTGTTAGTCACCTACATCTCCCTGTACAGCATGGGTCAGATGTCATGCTATCTGCGATGAAGCGTGGCTATACAGCATTGGAATTTAAAAGCATTATTCGTAAGATGCGTGCTGTTCGCCCTGACTTAACCTTATCGAGTGATTTCATTGTGGGCTTTCCAGGCGAAACAGAGGCTGACTTTGAAAAGCTGCTGAAAATGGTGAAAGAGTTGAACTTTGATAATAGCTTTTGCTTTATCTTTAGCCCACGTCCAGGCACACCAGCAGCCAATCTCAGTGATGACACGCCATACGAAGTAAAGCTGAAGCGTCTACAAACCCTATTAGCATTGGTTGAAGGGCAAGCGAATGAAATTAGCCAAAAAATGCTGGGTAATATGGAAAAAGTACTAATCGAAGGCCTTGCAAAAGATGGTATTAATTTACAAGGCCGCGCTGAAAATAATCGTGTGATCCATTTTGCGGCGCCCGATCAAGATATTGAGAATCTCATCGGCCAGATAGTGGATATTCGTATTACTGAAGTCCTCAATTACACCCTCAGAGGTGAGCTGATAGATGCACATGTCCACTAAAAATAAAACAGCCTCTCAAAAACTGATAATTGAGCTGCAATACGCCAGTCCTGCGATTGAGTCCAGCCTCGGCAAAATTGCCTCACCTGCTCTTTTGAAAAAATGGGTCAAGAGCGCCATCACTATTGGCGGCTTAGTGACCCTACGCTTTGTTAATACTGCAGAGGGTAAAAAGTTGAACTTGGCTTTTCGTCAAAAAGATTACGCCACCAATGTTTTAACCTTTCCTTATGAGTTATCCAAAAATACTTTAGCGGCAGATATTATTTTTTGCTTACCAGTGCTTCAAAAAGAGGCGAAGGAACAAAGTAAGTTGCTGAAAGCCCATTTAGCTCACCTAATTGTGCACGGCTGTCTTCATGCCCAAGGTCATGATCATGAATTAGGGCGTGATGCTAAAAAAATGGAGGCCTTAGAAATCCAAATTCTCCAGAAATTGGGCTTTACTAACCCCTATTCTTGATTTGCCATATTTCTAAGCTATTCTTGCTATATGCCTGACCCCAATAAATCCCTTTTAGTCCGCTTGGCTGATTTTTTAAGCCCAGAACCAGCGGAGCCTAGCGAACGCCGTCAAGAACTGATCGAAACTCTACGCGAAGCGCAATCCGAGGGCTTAATAGATGCCGATGCCCTCTCGATGATTGAGGGCGTTTTTCAGGTGGGTCAATTGTGTGCTCGGGACATTCTTGTACCTCGCGCCCAAATTGACTGGATTGATATCAGCCAAGCGCTTCCTGAAATTATTAAGAGCGTGATCGAAGCTGCTCACTCCCGTTTTCCAGTGTTTGAAGGCAGTCGAGATAATGTCATTGGCATTTTATTGGCTAAAGATTTATTACGTCACGCCACTGAAAAAGACTTTCAAGTGCGCGACTGGTTGCGACCAGCCGTCTTCATTCCAGAATCCAAACGCCTCAGCGTCTTATTGCGAGACTTTAAAGATAACCGCAATCATTTAGCCATAGTGGTCGATGAATACAGCGGTGTAGCCGGAATCATTACTATTGAAGATGTACTCGAGCAAATCGTTGGCGATATTGAAGATGAGCATGATGTTGATGAAGAGGCGGATAACCTTATTGCTTTAGATAATGGTGACATTCGCGTCAAGGGAATTACTGAGCTCGAACAATTTAATGAAATGCTTGGTACGCATTTTGAAGTTGAAGATATTGAAACAGTTGCAGGTTTAGTCATTCAACATTTAGGCCGCGTTCCCAAAATGGGTGAACTCATTGAGATTGATGGCATTGAATTTGAAGTGCAACGTGCTGACCCAAGACAAATTCATATTCTGCTTGCGCGACAAATCAATAAAAAATCTGACTGAGATTCACATTGTTCGATTCGCGCCCTTATCAAGCCCGTATGAGTATTAGAGTTTTCTTAGTCTTTAGTTTGTTTATATTAGGCGCAAGTCTTGCGGCTATTGCCGAGCTGCCGTATGGCGGATGGATTCAGATACCCGTTTTAAGTCTTCTCTGGTGGCGTCTTGATCATCAACAGTCCACCTCCTTAATCAAACAATTCGCCCTAGGCCTCTCATTTGGCATCGGCTATTTTGTTGTTGGTCTGTGGTGGCTTTATATTAGTCTGCACGATGTTGGCGGCATGAATGCGCTTCTTGCATGCATGGGAGTCTTTCTACTCTCTGCATATGTAGCGCTCTATTTTTCCTTAGCAACCTTAACAATTCCGCTGTTAAAAAAGAGTCGCCTGTCTGGCCTATTTTTGGCGTCTAGCTGGGTGCTTGCAGAATTTCTGCGTGGCTACATCTTTACCGGATTTCCTTGGATGGGTTTTGCTGAAACTCAGTTCAATGGTCCATTCGCACCCATTGCGCCCCTCTTTGGCGGGCTAGCCTGCACCTTCTTGGCGGTATGGGCTTCCTGGGAAATTTACCAACTTCGCAAGCATGTAATTACTAGTGCACTAATGATCGTAACTGTCATTGGTATCTCGCAATTTGCCAGTTTCGCTACTTTCACAAGGCCAGCTGGAGAGCCTATCAGCGTTCGACTGATTCAAGGTAACTTTGAACAAACTCTGAAATTCAACCCTCAAGCCATTGGCCGGCAAATTGATTTCTATGCAGGAGCAATTACTAAAGAAGCGGCTAATCTCATCATCATTCCTGAGACTGCGTTTCCATGGCCACTTCCCAATTTACCAATTGGCTTAGTCGAGTACCTACAAAATTTTTCTAATACCAGCGGTAGCAATGTTTTGTTGGGTTTGATCGGTGAAGTGCCAGGAGCGAGTGGCATGCAGTACTCGAATCGTGCAACCGGGCTCTCACCAAATACTGCTCCCTATCAATACGATAAAGCCCATCTCGTTCCCTTCGGAGAATTTATTCCTCCAGGTTTTCAGTGGTTTGTTAAAGCCTTTCATGTACCAATGAGTGACTTCGCTAGAGGGGGATTGGATCAATCACCATTTACGATTGTGCGTAAGGACCAAGAAGACATGCATGCTGCCATTACGATTTGTTATGAAGATGTTTTTGGTGGCGAATTAGCCTCTCGCATTCAGCAAAGCAATAAACCAGTAAACCTTCTCATCAATATGACCAATCTCGCTTGGTTTGGAGAATCGCAAGCATCCACACAACAGCTCAGACTTTCGCAACTGCGCTCTCTAGAAACTGGGCTTCCCGCCTTACGCGCTACTAATACAGGGATTACTGCGGTCCTCGGCTCCGATGGCAAAGTGCTCAAAGCGCTCCCAGAATTTACCCAAGCCACCCTTAACACCCAAGTGCAGGCCTATTCTGGCAAAACGCCTTATGTAATTTGGGGGAATGTACCGATTTTGGGTATTTCTTGCCTACTGTTGCTCTGGGGTCTGATTCGTCACAGACGTTTTTAAGCATTTTTAACTCCCGAGCGCTCTAGCCATGTAAAATCAACGGCTTAGCCAGGTTAATCATGCTTACTTTTCAGCAAATCATTCTCAAACTTCAAGATTATTGGGACCAACAAGGTTGTGCCCTATTGCAACCCATCGACCTCGAGGTTGGTGCAGGTACATCTCATACCGCAACCTTCTTGCGCGCCATTGGTCCGGAGCCGTGGAAGGCAGCTTACGTTCAGCCATCCCGCCGACCAAAAGATGGTCGCTATGGCGAGAACCCAAATCGTTTGCAACACTACTACCAATATCAAGTAGTACTTAAACCAGCCCCTGAAAATATTCTCGATCTCTATTTAGGCTCCCTCGCCGCATTAGGCTTAGACCTCAAAGAAAATGATGTTCGCTTTGTAGAAGATGACTGGGAAAACCCAACTTTGGGCGCCTGGGGTCTTGGCTGGGAGGTTTGGTTGAACGGCATGGAAGTCACTCAATTTACGTACTTCCAGCAAGTGGGTGGTTTAGATTGCAAGCCTGTTCTTGGTGAAATCACTTACGGTATCGAACGTTTAGCAATGTACATCCAGAACTGCTCGAACGTATATGACTTAGTGTGGGCCGATGGCATCTCTTATGGTGATGTATATCACCAGAATGAAGTTGAGCAATCTTGTTATAACTTTGAACACTCTAATACCGATTTACTCTTTGCTAATTTCACAAACTACGAAAGTGAAGCCAAGCGCTTGATGGAAGTTCCATTAGCGCTACCCGCTTATGAAATGGTTCTGAAAGCTGCACATACATTTAATCTGCTGGATGCTCGTGGTGCTATCTCAGTTACTGAGCGTGCAGCCTATATCGGCCGCATTCGCAATCTTTCTCGCGCAGTTGCTCAAGCCTACTTTGAGTCTAGAGAAAAGCTGGGCTTCCCAATGTGTCAACGTCAAGCTAAAGCGCAGGCTTAAGCACATCGAGATTTCTGCATTTCATCTATGAGCACATCTAATTCAAAACCCCAATCAGCGACTGTATTGATTGAGGTATTTACTGAAGAACTTCCGCCAAAGTCATTACGTCGCTTAGGTGATGCATTTAGCGAAGGTATCTTTGCAGCACTTAAATCAGCCGGCTTGGCATCTGATTTATCTAAAGTGACCGGCTTTGCCACTCCACGCCGATTGGCTATTCAAGTGACAGATGTTCTAGATCAAGCACCTGATTTCCCGGTACGTGAAAAATTACTACCTACTAGCATTGCATTTGATGCTGAAGGCAAGGCTAGTGCACCTTTACTCAAGAAATTAGGTGCTCTTGGGTATGGAGATATTGATCTGGCCACTTTAGAAAAAGCTGGTGAAGGTAAAAATGAAGCTCTCTACCTTAATGTCGTCGCTAAAGGTGCCGTACTTGCGCAAACAGCACAAGCCGCCCTTGAACAAACATTAAGCAAGCTACCCATTGCCAAAATGATGCATTACCAAGTGCTACAGAAGGATGGCCAATTAGCCGATGTGCAATTTGCTCGTCCTGCTCACCGCATCATTGCACTTCATGGTAGCACCACTTTAAATATCAGCGCCTTAGGTATTGATGCAGCCAATCAAACTGAGGGGCATCGTTTTCTAGCCCCTGGTCTATTTACCATAAGCAATGCAGACCAATACGAAGTAGATTTGCAATCCAAGACGAAGGTTATTCCTAGTTTTAATCAGCGTCGTGCGCAAATTGAAACTGCCCTTTTGAAAGCAGCTGGTGATGATTTAGTGTTGATGCCAGATAGCCTTCTAGATGAAGTAACAGCTCTCGTTGAGTGGCCAGCCATCTACGAATGCCATTTTGATCAAGAATTCTTGGAAGTCCCACAAGAGTGCTTGATTTTGACAATGCAAACTAATCAAAAGTACTTTGCATTAACAGATAAGCAAGGCAAATTACGCAATCGCTTTTTGATTGTTTCTAATATAGAAACTAGTAAGCCCGATGCCATTATCTCGGGTAATGAGCGCGTTGTTC
Source organism: Burkholderiaceae bacterium (assembly GCA_947380285.1). Next base: position 10,741 of record CANCQD010000042.1, read on the forward strand.
GCCCGCGCCTCTCTGATGCACGCTTCTTCTTCCAGCAAGATCAAAAGCGCCCATTAGCTTCCCGTGTGGCAGATCTTGGCAAGGTGGTCTATCACAATCAATTGGGCAATCAATTGGATCGCACTAAGCGCGTTCAAGGACTTGCTGTTGGTATTGCAAAAAAACTGGGTGCTGATGAACAACTAGCCTCCCGCGCCGCAGAAATTGCTAAAACAGACTTATTAACCGATATGGTTGGCGAGTTCCCAGAATTGCAAGGAATCATGGGTCGCTATTACGCTACGCATGATGGCGAGAATGCAGAGGTCGCCAGTGCCTGTAGCGAACACTATATGCCACGCTTTGCAGGCGATACTCTTCCGCAAACCCAAACCGGCACGATCTTAGCAATTGCTGACAAACTAGAAACTCTGGTTGGTATTTGGGGTGTTGGACTTGCGCCTACAGGCGATAAAGACCCTTATGCCCTTCGTCGTCATGCCCTGGGTATTTGCCGCTTACTCTTAGAAAAAAATCTTTCTCTTAATTTGCCTGAATTAATTGAGCTGGCTCGTGCACAGTTTCCGCAAGCAGATGTGCAAGAGAAAGCCAAAGCTGCTGATATTTACGCCTTTATTATTGATCGCTTACGCGCCTATTTGCGTGACCAATCAGTTGCCGGCAAAGCATTTACTAGCGCAGAGATTGATGCTGTACTGAGTCAAGATCCAGCGCAAATCAATGATTTGATTGAACGCTTAACAGCCTTACGTGAATTCAATGCTCTTCCAGAAGCCGCCCAACTGGCTGCCGCTAATAAGCGTATTAGCAATATCCTCAAGAAAACTACGACAGCGATTCCTAAATCTTGCTCAGCAACATTACTGCAAATTTCAGCGGAGGCAACATTACATCAAGCATTAGAGGCAGTCACTCCTACACTCAATGCTGCTTATGAAAAACGTCAGTTTGTTGAGCTCTTAAGAGCCCTCGTAGCCTTAAGTGAGCCAATTGACCAATTCTTTGCAGACGTCATGGTGATGGATCCCAACCCTGAGTTGCGTGATAACCGTTTAGCCCTCCTGCAACAACTTCACCAGAAAATGAATCTCGTTGCCGATCTCGGCAAATTAGCATGAGCACTAGCTCCCCTAAATTAATCATTCTTGATCGCGATGGTGTGATCAATGAAGATAGCGATGAGTATGTGAAATCGGTAGACGAATGGATCCCTCTTCCAGGAAGTTTGGAAGCAATTGCCTTGTTAAATCAAGGTGGCTATCAAATTGCTATCGCGACTAATCAGTCTGGTCTCTCAAGAGGCTACTTCACAATTACTGATTTACATGCCATGCACAGCAAGATGGATGCCCTACTAAAACCATTAGGCGGTCGTATCGACAGCATCTTTTTTTGCCCTCATCAGGACGCACATCAGTGTGATTGCCGTAAACCTGCACCAGGCATGATGAAGGAAATTGCGTTGCGCTACAAGAAGACGAATAGCATCAAGCCGCTGACAGGAGTTCCTGTAGTAGGAGATTCATTACGCGATCTCCAGGCTGGGGCAGTGTTGGGCGCTACGCCACATTTAGTACTAACCGGCAAGGGTGAACAGACGCTCGCAAAAGGTAAGTTGCCAGAAGGGACGCAAATTCATGCTGATCTCCTGGCTTTTGCAAATGCACTTCTAGAGAACAAGGTTTAGACCAATCATGAAATTGATTCGCTCCATCCTCTTCGCCTTATTTTTATTGGTGTTCACGCCAATCTGGTCAGTGTTGTGCATGATCGCCTTTCCATTTCTAAGCCCTGAAAACCGCTATACCTTTATTGGACTCTGGAATAAAGTTGTTATCGCTCTATTGAAACCACTATGTGGTATTCATTATGAAATCCGCGGAATGGAAAACATGCAGGCCGTTCTCAATGAGCGCGTCATTATCCTCAGCAAACATCAGTCTGCTTACGAAACAATTGCTTACATCGCATTGCTACCTAAACAGCTCTGCTTCGTCTTTAAGCGTGAATTACTCTGGATTCCATTTTTTGGCTGGGCCTTAGCATTACTAAAGATGATCCACATTAATCGCTCTAATAAGCAGTCAGCTGCCCATTCCGTAGCGACTCAGGGTCGTAAACGCTTGAGCGAGGGTAAATGGATCATGCTTTTTCCAGAAGGCACTAGGACGCCTACCGGCTCAAATAAGCCTTATCGCAAAGGTGGCACACGCCTTGCTAGCGCTACTGATGCCTTAGTGATTCCGATTGCACATAATGCTGGTCGCTGCTGGCCAAAGAATAGTTTTATTAAACAACCGGGTACCGTCATTTTTTCAATAGGGCCGGCCATTAGCTCAAAGAATAAATCTGCAGAGCAGCTCCAACAAGAAGTGGAGGGTTGGATTGAGACTGAAATGCGCGTAATCGACCCCAGCGCTTATCAATAAAACTATCAGAAGGTATTAAATCAGTATTGATTATTGATTTATGAGGCGAGAACCTCAGCCCACTCAATATAGCGATCCACTGAAATATCCTGAGCCCTCGCTTTAAGCTCTGTCTCAGTCAAGCTTAATCTATCAGCAAAAGCACTCAGGTTGGTACGCAACATTTTTCTTCTTTGAGCAAACGCTGAGGCAACCACTTTCTCCAAGGAACTCCACTGCACATCTGTTAGAGCAAAATCTCTCCGGGGGATCATGCGCACCACAGCTGAGTTCACCTTAGGCTGAGGGTCAAACGCTTCAGGTGGAACCTCTAATACCAGCTCCATATCGTAGCGAGCCTGAAGCATGACTGATAGCCTGCTGAAATCAGAGCTCCCCGCCTTTGCAACCATTCGTTCCACCACTTCCGCTTGGAGCATAAAGACCTGCTCATCAATATGACTTGCAGCGGTCACTAAATGAAACAGCAGTGGCGATGAGATGTTGTATGGCAGATTACCGACTACCTTACATAACCCCTTTTTAGTAGTGCGATCCTGAGCCCATGCAAAAAAATCAAATTTGAGGGCATCGCCTTCGATAACCTTTAGACCTTTCAGATTTTTCTCATTCCAATATGCCACCAAGTCTCGGTCAATCTCCAGAAGATCCAAGTGATCAAGATTGCTGAGTAAAGGAAGCGTGAGTGCACCCAAGCCCGGCCCTATCTCAATCACGTGCATATCAACACTGGGATTGATGAGCGCAACGATGGAATAAATAATGCCGTTATCTTGCAGAAAATTCTGGCCAAATCGTTTACGAGCGCGATGCATGTTTTGGTCTTACTTTCTTTGATTAAGTGCTAATTGGTAAGCCAAACGTAAAGCCTCAAGCATGCTGCCTGAGTCTGCTAAACCCTTACCGGCAATATCTAAAGCAGTTCCGTGATCTACCGAGGTGCGGATGATAGGCAGTCCTAAAGTGACATTTACACCATTTCCAAAAGTAACGAATTTAAATGGTGCTAAACCTTGATCGTGATACATCGCAATGAAAGCATCAACGTGTGCAATAGATTCAGAATCAAACATCGTATCGCCAGGATATGGACCTGACACATTTATTCCACCCCTTTGAGCGGCCTCAATTGCAGGCGAAATCACCTCTATCTCTTCGCTACCCAAATAACCCGACTCTCCCGCATGAGGATTTAAACCCGCAACTCGAATGTGGGGCTTTGCGATTCCGAATTTTTTCTGCAAGTCTTGATTTACGATTTTAATCGTTTGCAATATGAGCTCATAACTGAGCGCTTTTGGAACTTCTTTTAAAGGAAGATGAGTGGTAACCAGAGCTACTCGTAGATCCTCAGAAGTCTTCAACCCCAAGAAGCCAACTGCCAAGGGTGCGCACAACATCATCACTACATGAGAGATATGACAACGCTGCGCAAGATACTCGGTATGCCCTGTAAATGGAGTCCCAGCGTCATTAACAATGCTTTTTTGGAGTGGTGCGGTCACCATTGCATCAAAGCGACCTTGCTTGCAACCATCAATTGCCTGATCCAAAAGATTGATCACATACGGAGCATTTTGTGAATTCAAACTCCCTGGGATTACAGAAACCCCAAGCGGGGTGGATTGAATTTGCAATCGACTAGATAAATCTGAGCTTAAGTTTTTAGGCAAAGTCAGTAGCTTGTCATTACCTAATAAAGTTATTCGAGCATCAGCATGCTCACCTAAAAACCTAAGCGACGCAGCTAGAGAAACTTCTGGCCCAACACCGGCTGGTTCACCAGTGCTTACAACGAGATTAACGAGGGGCGCTGCTTGCGGCATCATCCACGTTCAAAATTTTAACTGTTGCGTTATCACGTAACTCGCGCATCCATTCCTGATAAGCCTGTTCAAACTTTTTTTCACGGATTGCTGCACGTGCAAATTGACGCTGCTTCTCAACAGTAAGCTGACCCTCACGACGATCGATTACCTGAATTAAATGCCAACCAAATTCAGATTTCACTGGGTTACTTACCTCACCAATTTGCAAGCCATTCATCGCCTGTTCATATTCCGGAACCAAATCTCCAGGCCCCATCCAGCCAAGCTCACCACCATTTGGTGCCGATCCATCTTCAGAGTATTTTTTTGCAAGCTCAGCAAAATCGGCCGTCTTGGCGCGCACCTGATCACGGTATCCCTGTAAACGTCGCTCGGCGTCCTGATCAGTTAAACCGGCACGGCTACGCAATAAAATGTGACGGGATAAAGTTTGAGTAATCGGAATATTTTGTGGTGTAGCAGATCCAGCATCAGAAGCTGCAGCCTGCTGCTGCGGTGGGCTAGCGCCTGCTGCACGACGATCCAAAACCTTTAGGACATGGTACCCAGCCGGGCTCTTAACAACACTACTAGCTACTTGCCCACTACCAGTATTACGAATAGCCTCATAAAATAATTGCGGCAAACGATCTGGTGTGCGGTAGCCTAAATCTTGAAACTTAATCTTGGGATTTTCTTTGGCAGCCATAGCTCCCAGCTGCAAGAAGTCAACATCCCCACGCGCATCTCGCAATAAAGCGTCAGCCTTTTTCTTTGCTTCAGCTAGTGCGCCAGCTCCAGCGCTAGCATCTACTGGAATAAAAATTTGGGCTACATCAATTTCCTCTAACTCACCTTTAGCAGCGGGTGCTGAACGTTGTGCCCCACCCGAAGACATCGCTCGAGTTCGGTCTGAAATGAAGTTATCAATTTCAGCGTCTGAGATCTTAATTTTTCCCTCAATCTCCCGCTCTCTATAGCGAGAAACTAAAATCTCGTCACGCAACATCTCCTTGTAGCGCTCAAATGAAGTTCCTGAGGCAGCTACCTTGGCCTTAAATTCTGCAAGACTCACCTTATTCTTAGCAGCTATATCGCTGATAATTTTATCTAACTCTTTGTTAGTAACTTTAATTCCCTCTTGATCAGCATTTTGCAGTTGAATTTTTTCTAAGATAAGTCGGTCTAAGATCGCTTTTCTCTCTGATCCATCCTCGGGTAGCTTGACGCCCTGCTTTTTGAGTGCGGCAATACGATCGTCAATTTCTTTGCGTGTTACATAGCCTGTATTGACTACCGCAGCCACACCATCAATATTACGAATCTTGCTTTCTGCAACAGTATTCGACTTTGCTGCATCTTGAGCAAATGAAGAAGTTACAAACAACCCAAGGCCAAGAAAGATGGCATGGAAAGCAATTTGTTTAAAACGATTCATACAAAGCATCATTGATAGTTCTCGTATGTTGAAGGTGGTATAGGCTTGGAGGTAGGCATATATCCAGGAACATTTAGCTTCATGATATCAACTGGATTGCTTCCAGCGCTAGCAAAGCCCCTAAATTCGATCTGGAAGAGCACCTGAGTGGTAGTTATTTGTGAAGTATTCAAGACTTGTGAATAGGCTCCGCGGAATGTCCAGCAATCCCTGCTCCACTCCAGAGCTACCAAAGTGTTCAAGGTCTTGGTGGTTAAGGCATCGTAACCCCAGCGGCCTAAAACAGAAACCTCTCGGGTAATCGGCCATTGTCCAGAAATATTATATTGATCTGTAGTGGTGGATGCAGGAACAAACGCTTGATTATTCTGAACTGATGCCTGCACTGGAGGGGACCAAACATTGCGATAGCCAAAATTCAAACTTCTACCTTGCGTTGGACGCCAACTCCCCCCAACCGTAGTTTGTACAAATTTATTTAACTGGGTGTTGTATTGCCCAAATACATCTGCACTGAAATTACCTAGCAAACGAAGTGAGCCAGAACCCAAAGTGTCAGAATAAGTGGTGGGATTTAAAATCGTGCCGTTCAAACCAACGCGCTGTCCAGTGAACTGCTGCTTTTGAGCCACAGTTACGTTGGCACGCTCTGCTCCGGTATTCGCCTCAATCATGCGACTAGTAAGACCAAGAGTAGCGGCATTGTTATCTGCTATACGGTCATTACCAATAAAGGTGTTTTCACTAAAGATTTGGGAAACGCCAAAGCCAGCATCTGCCGTATCAAATAAAGGGGTCTGCGCTTGACTCTGATAAGGGGTGTAAACATAAAAAGCGCGAGGCTCCATAGTCAGCAACATATCGCGACCAAAGAACCCCTTTAATTCAGCAGCATCTCTTTCAAATGCCAATGCTGAATCCAAGCTAAAGGTCGGTATGGTGAAACCTTGAACTACCGGCGCTCCAGTCGCTGCAAATGGCGTGGCGTTATATGTATTTGACTGAAAACTGACTTTAGGAGTGATGTAGTAGCCTGGGGTAACTTGCGGTAAAGCCATTGCACCTTTAATCACCGTTCTATCTGCTTGGCTATAGACGCCTGGCGCGGTAGCTGCCAAGTTTCCACCAATGTTGTATGAGAATCTCGTGTAATCAGCAGAAAAAGTGGTTGCCGGTCCTGTTGGCAAGGTAACGTACTTCCCACTGACATCAGCGACTGCTGGAGTCAGTCGATTGTTATAAGCAGCCGTAACGTTTGGCAAAATGTTGTAAGGCGCTTGCACTATATTCGTTGGGTCTGGCTGCAACGTTTGAAATGTCAATGCTCTAGCCGACACATTCCAATTACTCAAACTTCCGGTCAAGCCTTTGGTGGTTCCTACCTCCTGACGAAACTGACTCGTTACAGCCCCAGCAATACTTTGCGAGAAGTCTGTTGGATATAAGTTATCCGAAACCCGCGCCATATTAACGTAACCAGTCCAAGATCCTGGCAGAGGAACCCCGCCAGGAGCGACGCCGCCACTAAATACTTGTCTCTGCTGCCAGTCATAGCGCCAACGATCGGTGCCCGTCTT
>CANCQD010000043.1 GCA_947380285.1 Burkholderiaceae bacterium
ACCTATATGCATAAAGGTTTACCTCCTAGCCCCATAGCAATGCCCAGTAAAGAGTCCATTTTGGCCGCCGCCCATCCCGCCCAAAGCAATGCTTTATTCTTTGTAGCTAAAGGTGACGGTAGTAGCCACTTTTCTCAAAGTCTAAAAGAACATGAGACAGCAGTAGATCGATATCAACGCAAGATTACGCCCAAAAATAGCAATAACTAAATTGATTTAAATTCAAATATGTCATCAACTAAAACCGGATATTTCATTAGCTTTGAAGGCATCGATGGCGCAGGGAAAAGTACGCATATAGAAGCATTTCGAAACCTGATGCAAGAGCGCTATCCAGCCAAAGAAGTGGTAATGACTCGGGAGCCCGGAGGAACAGCTCTTGGTGAGCAACTTCGCAATCTACTTTTAGAAGCACCCATGAATTTAGAAACCGAAGCGCTGTTAATGTTTGCTGCACGACGTGAACATCTTGCTCAGATAATTGAACCAGCACTTACAGCGGGCAAAATTGTGATCTCTGATCGATTTACAGATGCCAGCTTTGCCTATCAAGGCGGGGGTCGCGGCTTGAGTTTGGATAAATTGAATGACTTAGAACGTTGGGTTCAGGGCCTTCCTGATGGCTCGCTTCTGCAGCCCAATTTAACGATCTTGTTTGATTTACCTGGCGAGGTAGCGGAAGCACGACGTTCAAAGGTTCGGGCTCCAGATAAGTTTGAAAAGATGGATTTAGACTTTTTCGAAAGAGTTCGCCAAGAATACTTACGTCGAGCTAGATCCGATTCTGAGCGCTTTCATTTAGTTGATGCCACGCAAACTCCTGAAGCCATTTGGAATGGCTTGAAATTAATTCAGATTGCACTGTAAGTGAACCAGCAAAACCAGATAGCACCATGGCTTGAGCCCTTATGGAAGGGGTTAGATTTTGCCAACTTTCCAAATGCAATTTTGTTGCATGGTCAGTCTGGGATTGGAAAGTTTGCTTTTTCCTTGGAACTTGCCAAGGCGCTTATCTGCGAAAACTCTAGTAGCGTCATAAAACCATGCAACCAATGCGAGGCTTGTCACTGGTTTGATACCGGCAATCATCCTGACTTTATCTCTCTGGTTCCTGAAACGCATCGAAAACTTTTACCTCATGCAGACTACGAGGGTGACGATTCACCTAAAAAAGGAAAAGATGCCCGTGATGATGACGGTGAATCAAGCGACAAAAAGGAGAAAAAAAATATCTCGATTGAGGAAACTCGTCACGCAATAGAAAACTTATCCATTGGTTCTCACCGCGGCGGAAATCGTGTGATATTAATTTATCCCTTAGAGATGCTTCGTTCAGATTCCGCCAATACATTATTGAAGTCATTGGAAGAGCCCCCAAAAAATACCATATTTATATTGCTGGCTGATCGTGTAGATCGCGTCTTACCAACAATACGATCACGCTGCCGCTTATTGAGTGCCCCTCGACCAGATCGCGAACAGGGCTTAATTTGGTTAAAGGCTCAGTTGCTTAAAGTCAGCGGGCTAAAAGCTAATGATGTCGATATTGAGACTGTCTACGACGAACAGGGCGGGGCTCCTTTTACCGTACTTGAGTCTCTCGTTGCAAGGCATAACAAAGACGAAAAGGATGAGCTAACGATATCTATTCAAGCTTCTCGTTATTTACTCCAATCCATGGCTCAGGGTGTCAGAATGAATTGGCTTGACACAGCAGAGAAAACACATAAAGCACAATATTCATTTTTGTTAGCCAGCATGCAGCGCTGGGTTTCCGACTTGCAGTCAGTGACTCAAGGAGGCAATCCTCGTTATTACCCCAAACATTTATCCACTCTTCAGGGCTTATCAACGACGGTAAGCGTGCAGAAGTTACTTCAGTTTTGGAAGTCACTGGTTCAGGCCCGTCGTCATGAAAATCACCCTTTAGCCAACAGAATCCAGCTAGAGGCATTGCTTTCTCAATACCAGCAGATTTTTGGGGGATGAAAACAGCTTAGGCAGTCTAAAATAGTGTGTCATGTTTATAGACTCCCATTGCCATCTCGACTTCCCAGAATTTCAATCTCGTTTGCCAGAGGTTTTGGGCAATATGGAGTCATCCAAAGTAAGTCATGCTTTGTGTGTATCCGTTGATTTGCCTGACTTTCCCAATGTACTAAAGTTGGCGCAAGATCATCAAAACCTGTTTGCATCAGTAGGCGTTCATCCCGATTACGAAGATACCCCAGAGCCTACCTTTGAATTTTTGGTTGAAACCGCCCTAAAACATAGCAAAATTGTTGCAGTCGGCGAGACGGGTCTTGATTACTTTAGGATGGGCGAACGCAGTTATGAGTCCATGGAATGGCAACGAGAACGCTTTAGAACGCATATCAGAGCTTCGATTGCCTGCAAGAAGCCATTGATCATCCACACCCGATCAGCATCTGAGGACACCATTAAAATCCTTAAAGAGGAGGGCGCTCAGAGAATTGGTGGGGTCATGCATTGCTTTACTGAGTCTTATGAAGTTGCTAAAGCTGCCATGGAAATGGGGTTTTTCATCTCTTTTTCTGGCATTGTGACCTTTAAGAGCGCTAAAGAACTTCAGGAAACGTGCAAACAGGTCCCCTTAGAACGAATGCTCATTGAGACAGACTCACCTTATTTAGCACCGATTCCTTATCGCGGCAAGACTAATGAGCCCGCATGGGTAGCAAAGGTTGGAGAATTTATTGCAACCCTTAAAGGTATCCCTATTGAGGATCTGGCTCAACATACCTCAAGTAATTTTTATGAATGTTTTCAAATAGATAGAAACTATTCATGAGAAATAAAATTAAATATATAGCTTGTGTTTTAAGCATATTATTTGGCTTAAATAGCTATGTTTTTGCCCAATCCGAAGAGCAAATCACTGATTTCGCAAAAGCAGCCAAATTTAATGATGTATCCACCGTTAAATTCTTACTTTCTAAAGGCGTTAGTCCAAACACTACCGATCCTAAGGGCGACCCAATGCTGAACCTGGCCATCAAAGATAGGTCTGATGATGTGATTCAGCTTTTGATACTCAATAAGGCTACGGATGTTGATTTATCCAATAAATATGGAGAAACACCTCTCATGATTGCCTCAATTGAGGGTAATTTACCTGTAGTGAAGACGCTCATTAAACAAAGAAATGCTCGAATTGATCATATTGGCTGGACTCCATTGCACTATGCAAGCGCCAAAGGACAGTTAGAGGTTGCGCAATACTTAATCAGCAATGGCGCGATTATTGACTCCTTAAGTCCCGGTAATACAACGCCGCTAATGATGTCTGTTCAATCGGGAAATGAAGAATTGATTAAGCTTTTGCTTGATAAAGGAGCTGATTTGCGGTTGAAAAATTCTCAGGGTTTTACGGCAATTGATATTGCGGTAATTTATGAGAAACCATGGATAGTAGAAGGACTTAGCTCACGTTGGTTAAAGCTTTATAAGCAGCCATATGTAGGCCCCAAAGCACCTAAACAACCAAACTCCTAGCATCATATATTGCGCATAATCATTATTATGTCAAATAAGATATCTTTGTTAATTTATCACCCTCACTCCCATGACAATGAACTTCTTTCATGATCACAAGCTCCCTGTGATTGATTTATTTCAGAATGTTGATCTTCCAAGCTTTTACACACTATTTACCGAGATCAATACGGATATGGGCAATAGCCAGATCTGGATAGTATTAATCTTGTCCTGCTTAATGCTGACTTTTCATGGTGTGGCAGTATTGATGATTGCTGGTTCATTTCATTGGTTGGACCGTAAGCTAGAAAACAAAAGTGTCTATGGCGCTAACTTTCTATCTTATTTCATTGCAATTCTCTTGATTATTGGCAGTCACTTTATAGAAATCATTGCTTGGGCTTATATCTGCGTAGCTTTGAAGGTATTTCCTACCAATCCACAAACCTTTTATTTCGCCGGGGAAATGTATACAACGGTTGGATATGGTGACTATACGCTCTCAGAGCACTGGAGAATTCTGCCTATCATCATCTCATTCTCAGGGATCTTTGCCGTCTCCATGTCTGGCGCAGCCCTGTATTCAATGATGGGAGCATTGCTGAATAGACCAAGTCAGAACCCAAAGTCAGGATCCGGGTTTTAGGTTTAAGGCCTAGTTCCTGCTGGAATAGGGTTCTTTTGCTTGAAAATCAGCTCAAGCACCCTACCATTTGATTCCAAGGAACGAATGCGGCCAGGAAGCCACTCTAGATCTTTTGCTAACCAGATATCAACCTGACGCTTATATGGATCATTCTCACGCTGCATTAAAGCGTAATGGCGATTAACGGTCTTCCCAAGGCTTGGAATATCCTCAGATATTGCCTCACCATAACTTTTGAAGTTCCACATTTCAAGGGTGTTGTAGTCAACCACCGGAATTGCTCGTATTGATCCCGCCTCGTCTATTTTGCTACCACCATTTAATAACGAGGCAAACTGAAACAACAGGCTAAAGCGATCTTGAGTTCCCGGGAGTAATGTTGGGGTGAATTCGGGCTTTTCGGAGAAAAACATCTGCCCTTCCCCGTTTTCATTTCGATCAAAACGTGAATACCGGGGAGGTTTTGTGCCGCGTTGAGTCCAATAAATGCTGGGAGCGATTCCGTACGCATCCACTGTACCGCGTGATTCAAAAACAAATGGACCTACAAATGCATACGGAATATTGATGTAAAGACGATAGTTATTGCCTTCAACAATCCAATCAATTTCACCGGTTTGGTACTTTTGTCCGTCGACATATGCATCGTAATAAATGATCCCCGATTCTGGTAATTTAAAGGCAGCACCAGATTGATTGCTTGAGCCACCCTGCAGGCCGACAAGGTTCGATGTGAGATCTTCAGAAGAGTTATTTGATGTAGTTTGCTTTGGCGGCCTCTTTGCATCTTTCGCCATCTGAATTTTTTTAGGGGGCTCAGCCTTTAATTCAGTCTTAATGATTAAATCATCTGCGATGGGTGGAGCTGCAGAGAACGATATGAAGGGTAATCCAAAAAATAAAATGAGGTGACCTGCTATTGATAGCAGTAAGGCAGCGAGAATAATTCTCAGGGAATTGATCTTGAGCGGATGAAATAAATATTCTCGCCCTATTTTTAGATTCAGAGCGAACTCTCTAAAAGGCGACTGTTCTTCGGGAGATTTGCAGCTAGAAAATCCATCTGGTCAGCTAAGATGTTGCGACCCTTGAGAATCATGTCTTCATAAAGACTAGGTAAGTAAGGGGTGTATAACAAAGCCATTCCAGCCTGCTCTGGCGTGCGATTACCCTTGCGTTGGTTGCATGGCCTGCAGGAGATAACCAAATTCATCCAGCTGTACTTACCACCACGACTATTAGGAATAATATGTTCTGCCTCTGACTGGTTTTCATGAATGGCATCGCCGCAATAAGCACAAAGACCACGATCACGCCTAAAAAGTTTATGTTTAGTAATGACCGGCACCACATCAAATAAATTGATCTTGGCACTGCCCTTTACCGCAATGATAGAGTGAAGCTCGATAACAGACTGCCTGCCAGTGGCTCGAGAGATGCCGCCACGCATTTGAAAAATTGGCTCACCTAGCGTCCACAACACACTGCTATCGGCGTATTGCTTGGTGGCTTCTTCTGCATTAACCCAGCCCTGGGGAATTCCACCTGCGTCTAATTTCAAGATGCTCAGCACAAACTCTCCTTTCTAGACAGCGCAAATGAGCGAGAATCGTTTAGATCATCTTACAGAAGAAGTAAGCAGCAATCAATCTACTATTGAGCGATGAACTTTAAGACCTTTGGCAAATGCTCTGAATAGTCTGCAATTCCATGGTCGCTGCCTTCTAGCACTAATTGATGGGCGCCTGGGTAGAAATCAACCATTTCTTGCCAATCTAAAAGCTCATCGCCTTTTGCCGCCATCAAAAAGTAACGCGTGGGGTTACTGATTGCTTCAACCTGAAGCGTCTTGAGTTCATCAATATATTCTGGACGAAAATCATAGGGCTCATCCGTATCGTATGAAGTTAGCATCCCAACGTGTGGCGCTAACTCCTGAGGCGCCCTTACCGCAGGATTTAGTACGATAGCTTTGCAACCATATTTTTCAGCCAAATAATTTGTGTAGTAACCCCCCAAAGAGGATCCAATCACAATCAATCGATCATGAGTTGATTCATCAATATGCTTAATAACCATATCCATACTCGCTTTTGGTGAAGCTAGTAACTGGGGGCAAAACCATTCAATTGGATTCTCCAATGTTGATAAAGCCTTGATAGCTTCACCTGTCATGACCGCTTTACTGGATCTTGGTGAAGAACGAAAGCCGTGTAGATACACTAATAAAGTAGAAGACATTGAACTAGCTTAGGCCTTTTGCCCAATTTCAAAATTGGCAAGCTTCTCTAAGGCCTTCACCATTGCAGAATGATCCCAAGCTTTGCCCCCATGCGCTGAGCAGGAATTGAATAATTCCTGCGCCGTTGCAGTATTTGGTAATGAGACGCCGAGAGCCCTTGCACTATTGAGAGCAAGATTCAAGTCTTTCTGATGGAGCTCAATTCTGAATCCAGGATCAAAAGTGCGCTTCACCATTCTTTCGCCATGAACCTCTAATATCTTCGAGCTTGCAAAACCACCCATTAAAGCCTGACGTACTTTTGCGGGATCGGCGCCAGCTTTGGAAGCAAACAATAGGGCTTCTGCTACAGCCTCAATGTTCAAAGCAACAATAATTTGATTGGCAACCTTTGCCGTTTGGCCATCGCCGTTTCCACCTACGAGATTAATGTTTTTACCCATCAATTCAAACACAGGCTTCACCTTCTCAAAGACTGTCTCATCCCCGCCAACCATAATTGATAGTGTTGCATTTTTTGCGCCAAGCTCGCCACCAGATACTGGTGCGTCAAGATAATCACATCCGAGAGCATTAATTTTTTTAGCAAATTCTTTAGTGTCAATAGGTGATATGGAGCTCATATCCACAACTACTTTACCTTTGGAGAGGCCTGCCGCCACCCCCTTATCACCAAATAATACTTTTTCGACATCTGGCGTGTCAGGCACCATAGTGAAAATAATGTCCGCTTTACTTGCCACTTCTTGCGGAGAATTACATTGCACCGCAGCTGTGGTCGCTAAACCCTCGGGGACCTTGCTACGTGTATGAATAAATACTTCATGACCTGCATTGACAAGATGGCCAGCCATTGGTCCACCCATAATTCCAAGACCAATAAATCCTAGTTTTAATTGATTACTCATGTTGTCTCCGTATTAATATTTATTTGTTAAGTGCCTTGATCCAACCTAAGCCAGCTTCGGTGTTGGATGCGGGCTTGTATTCACAACCAATCCATCGCTTGTAACCAATGCTATCGATAAATTGAAATAGATGCGCATAATTGATTTCACCAGTACCTGGCTCGTTGCGCCCTGGGTTATCTGCTAATTGAATATGGGCAATTTTTGAAAGATTGGTCTCTAGAGTTTTGCAGAGTTCGCCTTCCATTCGTTGCGCATGATATATGTCATATTGAATGTACAAATTATCAGAACCAACCTCATTAAGAATATCGATGGCCTGCTGTGTCTTGGATAAATAGAAACCGGGAATGTCAAAGGTATTAATTGGCTCAATGAGTAGCTTTATATCAGATTTTTTGAGCTCAGCAGCTGCATATCGCAAGTTTGAAATAAATGTTTCTCGCACTAAGGCTGCATCAACATTAGTAGGAATTTTTCCAGCTAAGCAATTTAACTGTTTCACACCAAGTGCTTTTGCATACTCAACAGCCTTTCCAACGCCAGCCTGAAATTCTGCCACGCGATCTGGCAAACAAGCGATTCCGCGTTCACCAGCATCCCAGTCACCCGCAGGCAAATTATGAAGAACTAACTGAAGTTGATATTGATCCAGTTTTTGCTTAATCTCTTGCGCCGTAAATGCATAAGGGAAAAGAAATTCAACAGCCTGAAATCCTGAATTGGCTGCCTTTTCAAATCGCTCCATAAATGGGGACTCATTAAAAAGCATGGTGAGATTAGCGGCAAACTGTGGCATTTAAATTCCTTATAAACAAAAACAGGCAAATCAATGGGATGGATGATATTAACAAAAGATATCTATTTCGACCTCGACATGGAATATCAGGGCCATTAGGCCATTTTTAGGCATAAAAATAGGCTAAGATTGAATTTAGTTGCTTTTTATACATAAGGAAAATAATGAATATGAAATATGCACCAATTGCCTTAGCGCTTGCAGCTCTTTTCGCCGGTACTTCGTTGGCAAATGCACAACCCGCTCCCAATGCTGGCGCAGCAAAGCCCGTAATAATCGATGCCGCTGTAACTGACAATCTCTATCAATTGTACGAAGGCGAAGTGGTCAAGATTGACAAAAAAACTCGCACAATTACTTTTAAAAATAAAGAGGGTGAGTCCAAGTTTGTTGCAGGTCCAGAAATTACCAACTTTGCACAGATCAAAAAAGGTGATCGAGTCAATGTAAGTTATGAATTGGCTGTAGCAATTGAGCTGATCAAAACCAAGAGTGATGGTATTCGTACCAAGGTTGAGACCAATACAGTTACTAAATCTAAAGCAGATGAGAAGCCATCTGAAACAATTACCAATAAAACAACTATCGTTGCTGATATCGTGGAAGTGAATCGCGAGAAAAAATTGGTTTCCGTTAAAGGCCCTAGCGGCAAAATCACTACAGTGACAGTGAAGAATCCTGCGCTCTTAGCGGATGTTAATGTTGGAGAGCAAGTGAAGGTAATTTACTTTGATGCCATGGCAGCATCAATCACAACACCTAAGAAGTAAACCTGAGCCCTGATCTTAAAGCTAAGATCAGGGCCTTTTATCTAAGCCGTCTGCTTAAAACTAACGCAGGTAAGTTACTCGAGATTAGCTTTGGAGATCGTCTTTCTCATAACGCCACGCATTTTCTGATCACCCTCAACCATCAACTTTAATCTGGTTTCGCTTACCAAATAGGCCATTTTTGCGTTGTATTGTTCACGTCGCAAAAGCTCTACCAGTACCCCAGTCAGAACTGTGTACGAGAGGTAAACAAATAAGGTGGTTACATCCCTTTGATCAAGAATCGAAAGCTCTCCGAAGGGCGCTATAAAGAAAAATATTAATAGTGGTGCGCTCAGCGCTAGCGTTAGAAGTGCCGGTAAGATGCCAAAAAAATACGCAATCACAATAGTATTAATTTGAAAGAAAAATAGGGGGAGCGAACCTTCTAAAAAAGGGTGAAGAATGTAGCGTAGAGAAAAAGCTACTAATACACCAAATATTGCTACCCAATAGCCATGGCTCTTATTTGAGCACCAACGTTTTGCGTTTAAGTTATGTCTCATTATTTTTAACCTATTTCGGTGTATCCTAACTCATCTCATTTGAATAAGCCTATATTTTGATGTTTGAGCCACTTACCGACCAATCCAAACATGATCTGACCATCCTTATACCCGGCCTTAATGGAAGCGGGCTTGAGCTGGGGCAGCTTCCTCGATTTTTAGAGGCGGCCGGCCATGATGTTTTGATTCCAGAAATTCCGGGATACTTGTTTGGGAGTACGGCTAGTAAATTTAGTAACTGGGTA
This sequence comes from Burkholderiaceae bacterium, assembly GCA_947380285.1. The sequence goes on from CANCQD010000043.1 coordinate 9,654, forward strand.
CAAGAACTTCATCAAATTATCGACACTCAGAAAGAGCTCTATTCAGCAGTCAATCTTGCTGGCATTAGCATGGGCGCAACCTTGGCTACCTTGGTTGCCACCCAAAGGACAGATATTTCATCTTTGGTCCTAATGTCACCAGTACTTAAATACGATGGTTGGTCAGTGCCCTTCTATCGCCCTATTCTCGATTTTTTTTACTTTTTTGGCTTAAGGAACTGGGAATATTCCGAACGCGCGCCTTTTGGCGTTAAAAATATCGACTTGCGTCGTCGCATCAGCGAGAAATTTAAAACCTCTAAAGTGTCTGAGGTTGGTGCAGCCTCAATCTCTGCACGACATCTGCATGAAGCCAAAGGCTTGATGGCAAGCGCTAAAAATAGTCTTTACAGCCTCACATGCAGACTACTTTTAATTCAGGCGGTAGAAGACGACACATGCTCAGTATGGTCTGCAAACGAAATTCTTGAGCGCTGTAAGTCAGAAGTGCGTCGCGTTATTTGGCTTGGTAATAGTTATCACATCGTGACGATTGATAACGAGCGGGAAATTGTGCTGAATGAAGTTTTAAACTTTATTGCTCAAACTAGCGCTGTTGAAAAACATGCAATGAATCCAGCTACTAGTGATAACCGCAAAGTACTTAAGTTAAGAGTTGGTTACGAATAGAAAAAAGCCCCCTGTTAAGGGGGCTTTTTAATTGTCTTGGCGGAACGGACGGGACTCGAACCCGCGACCCTCGGCGTGACAGGCCGATATTCTAACCAACTGAACTACCGCTCCATATGCATCAAGTAACGCAACATCATACATCTTTACAGCTACCAGAAGAATCTGGCGTCCCCAGGGGGATTCGAACCCCCGTACTCACCGTGAAAGGGTGATGTCCTAGGCCTCTAGACGATGGGGACATGGACTACAACATACATCTATTTTAAATGCTTGGTGGAGATAAGCGGGATCGAACCGCTGACCTCTTGCATGCCATGCAAGCGCTCTCCCAGCTGAGCTATACCCCCGAAATCTCACGATAAAACTACAAGACATCCAAAACAATCCAAGATTTTATCCTATTTTTGTGCAGGCGCGCAAATTCCTTACTGAATTACCTTGGAGAGCCTGTTCACGGCCTCTTCTTTACCCAAAACTACCAATACGGAATCGATAGCAGGTGTCTGTGTTGTAGCAAATAAAGCATATCTAACGGGCATTGCCAGGGCTGGCATTTTGATTTGGTATTTTGCTAAAACTTGCTTAAAAATAGCAGCATAAGCTTCTTTGGTAGGCTCAGCAGTGGAGATTGCCTCAATTAAATCTTTTAGTGCGGGCATCACAGTTTCCGCAATATTTTCTTTAATTTGAGCTGGGCTTAAATTAGGCGCTGGCAAGTAAAACAACTTCGCCCCTTCCGCAATTTCAATCAAAGTATTGGCACGATCTTTTAGCAACCCCACCACCTGCACAAAGTCTGGTCCTGATTCAGTATCAATGCCGAACTCATGCGCAAATGGTTTTGTTGCTGCTGATAACTTAACTGGATCCGCATTCTGTATGTATTGATGATTTAACCAAAGCAACTTTTCTGGATTGTGTTGAGCTGGTGAACGCCCTAAACTCTCTAGATCAAACCAATCAACGAATTGTTCTTTGGTAAATACTTCAGCATCGCCATGGGACCAGCCTAAGCGTGCCAGGTAATTGAGGATAGCCTCTGGTAAGTAGCCTGCTTTTTGATAATCACGAACGCTCATCGCTCCATTGCGTTTACTCATCTTTTCGCCAGCGTCATTCAAGACAGTTGGCAAGTGGGCGTATACAGGGGGCGTGCCACCTAGCGCCTTCATGATGTTGATTTGCCTTGGGGTATTGTTGACATGATCATCGCCACGAATGACATGGGTAATATTCATATCCATATCATCGATCACTACACAGAAGTTATAGGTAGGCGTTCCATCTGGCCTTGCTATCACAAGGTCGTCTAACTCATCATTGCTAATTTCAATTTGACCTTTAACGGCATCATTCCAAATAACTGAACCGCCAATCGGATTCTTAAAACGAATTACTGGACTCACACCCTCAGGAATGGTGGGCAATATTTTTCCTGGTTCGGGCCTCCATAAGCCGTTATAGCGCGGCTTTTCCTTATTGGCCATTTGCAGATCACGTAAGCGGTTGAGCTCTTCTTCGCTCATATAGCAGGGGTAAGCCAAACCCGCATCCAGCATTTGCCTGACTACCTCACGATATCGATCAATACGCTGCATTTGATAGACTGGACCTTCATCTAAATCCAGGCCAAGCCATGCCATTCCTTCGATGATGACGTCGACAGCCTCCTGAGTGGAGCGCTCTAGATCGGTATCCTCGATTCGGAGAATAAAGTCACCTTTATTGTGGCGCGCAAAAGCCCATGGATAGAGAGCGCTGCGCAGGTTTCCCAGATGAATAAAGCCCGTGGGACTAGGGGCGAATCGTGTACGAATATGCATAACTGCATTATCTCAGGTCGGGCATATCAGGACTAAATCTCAAAAAACGAGGATACTTTGAGCTATGAATGAATTACTGGTCTTTGTGTGTGATGGTGCCCCGGTCCGCGGGGAAATTGTGTCGATTGGCAGCGCCTGGCAGGCCGTTTTAGAGCGTCGTAATGATCCCCCTGCCGTTCGTCGGATTCTGGGTGACTTTGTTGGTGCAGCCACCCTTTTAAGCGCTAGCCTGAAATTTGATGGGACTCTCATCATTCAAGCGCAAAGCAAGGGTCCCATTCAACTGCTCGTGGTGGAATGTAAGTCAGACTTATCAATGCGGGCGACAGTAAAGCTCTCAGTTGACCCTTCGGAGATAGGTGCCGATGCAAGCCTGGCTGAGCTATTGGATGTTAGTGGGAGCGGAAGATTAGTTATCACCCTAGATCCAGCCGATCGTGAGCCTGGACATGCCCCCTACCAAGGCATCGTAGCCCTTCAAGACCATCAAGGGTCCATTATTAAGCCCGTCACCAGTGCTGCTGAAGCGATAGCTTTGTATATGCAAAATTCTGAGCAGCTTGATACCCGCATATGGCTGACATCAAGCGACACCCATGTAGGCGGATTACTGCTGCAGCGCTTGCCAAATTCGGGCGGCCATGCCCACTTGGATCCGCAGGTTGCAGCTGAAGGCTGGTCGCGTATTCAAGCACTTGGGGAAACGATTACCAATGAAGAATTACTTACCCTCCCCCCGGAAACTATTTTAAGACGCCTCTTTTTGGAGGAGTCCACAGAAAATGGTGTGCGAAGCTTCCCCGCTAGGACTATTCGCTTTGCGTGTAGATGTTCTCGTGCTAAGGTTGCTGATATTTTGCGTATGCTTGGTGAAGAAGAAATTCAAAGCATTCTTGCCGAACAAGGCGCCGTGGAAACTGTTTGCGACTTTTGTGCAAAACCCTATCGCTTTGATGCAGTCGATTGTCTGCAGGTATTTAAAACCGATTTATTGAGTGATGCTACAAGACCGCCATCCAGCGGGCATTAAAAAATCATTGCTTCGTAGCCTGTGCGCCAGATGGTTTATCTGCAGGCAATATTTGCACAAAAAACTCGCCCTCTTTAATTAAGCCGTGCTCAACACGGGCTCGTTCTTCGATGGCACGAGTTCCATCTTTAAGATCTTTTACATCACCAGATAGCTTGGCATTACGCAGAGCTAAGAGGCTATTTTTAGCCTCTTGAAGCTCAACTTGTCGCTCCATCTCATATACCTTAAGCCATCCACCCTTTCCAAGCCAAAGCGGATACTGGATTGCAATTAGCAATACCAGCATGGAATAAATGACTATCCGCATAGGCTATTGAAGAGCTCAGCTATAACTCAAACTTAGCGTTTGAGGTTATAGAAAACAGACTTTCCTGGATAAGTTGCAACATCACCCAAATCCTCTTCAATACGCAAGAGTTGATTATATTTAGCAATACGATCAGAGCGAGATAAAGAGCCTGTCTTGATTTGACCAGCATTCGTGCCAACAGCAATATCTGCAATAGTGCTATCTTCGGTTTCGCCTGAGCGATGTGAAATTACTGCAGTGTAATTTGCACGTTTGGCCATTTCAATTGCAGCAAATGTTTCTGTCAAAGTGCCAATTTGGTTAATCTTGATCAAGATGGAATTGGCAATTCCCTTATCAATTCCTTCTTGGAGAATACGGGTATTGGTAACAAATAAATCATCACCCACTAATTGAATCTTCTTGCCGAGTTTTTTGGTGATATCTGCCCAGCCATCCCAATCTCCCTCATGCATACCATCCTCAATCGAAACGATTGGGAACTGATCCGCTAAATTACCAAGGTAATCTGAGAACTCGCTTGAGCTGAGCTGTAAGCCTTCACCAGACAAATGGTACTTACCATCTTTATAGAACTCGCTAGCGGCACAATCCAAGGCCAAAACCACATCTTTGCCCGCCTGATAGCCGGCACCTTCAATAGCTTTCATAATGGTCTGCAGACACTCATGATTACTCTTAAAGTTTGGTGCAAAGCCACCCTCATCACCAACGGTAGTTGGCATACCCTGAGCACCCAAAATCTTCTTCAACTCATGGAAAATTTCAGCACCGCAGCGTAACGCATCACGGAAATTCTCTGCACCAACCGGCATCACCATGAACTCTTGAATATCTAAGCTGTTATTCGCGTGCGCCCCGCCATTGACAATATTCATCATCGGCACTGGTAATTGCATGCCGCCTGAACCACCAAAGTAACGGTACAAAGGCAAGCCCGCCTCTTCTGCAGCCGCTCTAGCAACTGCCATCGATACAGCCAAAGTTGCATTAGCACCCAAGCGCGCTTTGTTATGAGTACCATCTAACTCGATTAAAGTGCGATCTAAAAAAGCTTGCTCACTTGCATCCAGGCCAAGAATAGATTCTGCAATTTCAATATTAATATTTTGAACTGCCTTAAGAACACCCTTGCCTAAGTAACGAGTCTTATCGCCATCACGCAACTCAATTGCTTCTCGTGATCCAGTTGAAGCACCTGAAGGCACGGCTGCACGACCCATAACGCCAGACTCAAGCAAAACATCGCATTCAACCGTTGGGTTACCACGTGAATCTAAAACTTCTCTACCGATGATGTCAACAATGGCACTCATGCACCTTCTCCTTAAAACAATATGAAATGGATTTAAATAATTACTTAAAGCTATCTTCTAAAAATGAACCTGTTGACTTCACCACGTTGTCTATAGCCACTAAAGATTCAAGTAGCTCTTTCATGCGATTCAAGGGAACCGCATTAGGACCATCCGATAACGCATTAGCAGGATCTGGGTGAGTCTCCATAAAGAGACCGCTAATTCCGACTGCTATGGCAGCACGGGCCAAAACGGGTACAAATTCACGCTGCCCACCACTTGAACTACCTTGGCCACCAGGAAGTTGAACTGAATGCGTTGCATCAAAAACTACTGGGGCTCTTGATTCGCGCAAAATTGCCAAGCTACGCATGTCCGAAACAAGATTGTTATAACCAAAGGAAGCTCCGCGTTCACACACCATAAATTGATCAGTGAGATTTTTTTCAGATGCAGCAGCACGAGCCTTATCAATCACGTTAAGCATTTCGTGAGGCGAAAGAAACTGACCTTTTTTGAAATTCACAGGCTTACCACTTTGTGCGCAGGCACGAATAAAGTCAGTTTGTCTGCATAAGAATGCCGGTGTCTGCAATACATCAACAACACTAGCTACATCAGTAATCTCACTAATGTCATGAACATCAGTGAGCACGTGAACATCAACTTGTTTTTTGACTTTAGCCAAAATCTCTAAACCTTTATTCATCCCCAGTCCACGAAAAGAGGTGCCTGAAGAACGGTTCGCTTTATCGAATGAAGACTTGTAAATAAATGGAATCTTTAATGTAGAAGTGATTTCCTTTAACTGGCCAGCTATATCAATCGCAGATTGCTCGGATTCAATCACGCAAGGACCAGCAATCAAAAAGAAACGATGATCTAAACCAACATCAAATCCACATAGTTTGAATGCGCTCATACTCTTCCTTTATGCAGCTTGCTTCTCAGCAGCTTTTTGGTGCTCAAGTGCAGCACTAATAAATGCAGAGAACAAGGGATGGCCATCACGCGGGGTTGAGGTGAATTCAGGGTGAAACTGAACTCCAAAGAACCAAGGGTGAATAGATGCAGGCAACTCCATCATTTCTGGCAAATCTTCATTAGGTGTTCTAGCTGAAATTATTAAGCCAGACTGCTCCAACTGTGGCACGTAAGTATTATTGACCTCATAACGATGACGATGACGCTCGTTTACTTCTGCACCATAAATACGGTGCGCCAAGGTACCCGCTTTCACTGGGCAACGCTGTGAGCCAAGGCGCATAGTTCCACCCAGATCAGAGTCATTGCTACGTTTTTCAACGTTGCCTTCTCTATCAAGCCACTCAGTAATGAGGGCAACAACAGGTTGCTCTGTCTGAGGTTCAAATTCAGTGCTGTTTGCTTTAGTAAGGTTGGCTACGTGGCGTGCAAATTCAATCACTGCCAATTGCATACCTAAACAAATACCTAAATAAGGCACATTGTTTTCACGGGCATAACGAATAGCTGCAATCTTGCCTTCTGTGCCGCGTTTACCAAAGCCACCAGGAACCAAAATAGCATCTAGGTTTTCCAAACAATCAATGCCATCTTTTTCAATGACTTCTGAGTCAATATAGTTAATGTTGACGCGTGTATGCGTATGAATGCCAGCGTGTCGCAAGGCTTCAATAAGTGATTTATAAGATTCAGTTAGCTCAACATATTTGCCGACCATACCAATGGTTACTTCATGTTGTGGGTTTGCCATTTCATAAACTAAATTAGCCCATACAGAGAGGTCTGCTGGTTTTGCTTTGAGATCTAGTTCTCGACAAATCAAATCATCCATTCTCTGAGCGTGAAGCATTTCGGGGATCTTATAGATTGTGTCTACATCCCATACAGAAATTACCGCTTCCTCGCGAACATTTGAGAAGAGAGAAATCTTTGCGCGCTCATCTTCTGGAATGGGCCGATCAGCACGGCAGAGCAATACGGTCGGCATGATGCCTATCTCGCGAAGCTTTTGGACTGAATGCTGGGTAGGCTTGGTTTTTAACTCACCAGCACTGTTGATATAAGGCACAAGGGTCAGGTGAACAAAAGCGCAATCATGTACAGGCAAGCGCAGACTCATCTGCCTAGCAGCTTCTAAAAATGGGAGAGATTCAATATCACCAACAGTACCGCCAATTTCGCATATCGCAACATCAGCCTTACCATCGTGACTGGCCTTAGCGCCCCGCTCTACAAAAGCCTGAATTTCATTAGTTATGTGTGGAATAACTTGAACTGTTTTTCCAAGATATTCACCACGGCGCTCTTTACTAATCACTGATTCATAAATCTGACCAGTAGTGAAGTTATTGCTTTTGCGCATCTTCGCAGAAACGAAGCGTTCATAGTGGCCCAAATCCAAATCAGTTTCTGCGCCATCTTCGGTTACAAAAACCTCACCGTGCTGGAGTGGACTCATGGTTCCCGGATCAACGTTGATATAGGGGTCTAATTTTAGGAGGGTGACTTTCAGGCCGCGGGATTCGAGAATCGCGGCAAGCGAGGCAGCTGCGATTCCTTTCCCTAAAGAAGAAACCACACCACCAGTGACAAAAACGTATTTGGTCATCGCTTTAGCTCTGTTGGAAAAAGTAATTATAACGA
>CANCQD010000044.1 GCA_947380285.1 Burkholderiaceae bacterium
AAAATCACGGGAGAAAGAGATCCCCTGCCACAGTTGCGTGAAATGGTGTTGGCTCTGAATACTGGAAATGACGAAGAAATTCCGGTGATTGCTTCTTTTGAATTAAATCAAGTCCTCACTAAGCCTAAAGAAAAGGCTTTGCTATGGCAAGATTTATTGCTCGCTAGATCGGTACTGCAAAATAGTTGATCACTCAGTTTTAACTAAGTGATGATGAAATGGTGACCGAGCTTAGTGCTTGTGCTCACCAATCAAATGCATAGAGTCATACTCCGCTTGATTTCTGGCGTGCCGTTTAATGACTAGCCACATGATGAGGCTCACAATTACACCAAATCCAATAATGACTATTTGGATAGGAATATCTAACCAGATCAGCAGCGAATAGATCAGCAACATCATCAAGACGGAAATATTTTCGTTAAAGTTCTGGACTGCAATGGAGTGACCTGCAGACATCAGAACATGGCCGCGATGCTGTAACAAGGCATTCATGGGAACAACAAAATAACCCGCTAGCCAACCCACCAAAATTAATAAGAAATAAGCAGGTAATAAGTTCAGGGTGACCTGCAACTTTCCAATGGAGAAAATGCTGGTATCGGGAAGCATGTCAGAGTTATAGACAGCCATGACACAGACCACCAGACCCATCGCAATGCCGTGGGGAAGAACGTTTAGAGACTTGCGTAACGGAATTCTCCAAGCTGCATACATTGCGCCACCAGCCACACCTACGGCAGATATCGCTTGCAGAATTGCGCCTTGCGAGAGATTCATATTAAGCGCAACTTGCGCCCACTTAATCACAATAAATTGCAGGGTTGCACCAGCACCCCAGAACAAGGTAGTTACTGCTAAGGAAATTTGACCAAGGCGGTCATTCCAGAGTGTCCTAAAGCAAATGGCGAAATCTTTAATCAACTCAATCGGATTGGTTTTTTGAGAGACGTAACGGGCTCCGGTATCTGGAATCTTTAAGTTAATCAGTGCGGCAACAACGTAAATCATCATGATGATTAGAATGGCCGATTCTGCTGGGGTATCAATACCTGTATCAAAAGCTGGTATGTCCAAAGCTAACAGACTGTTTGATACCGTAGTGCTAATAAGAACGCCACCTAAAACTGTGCCCAAAATAATAGAGCCAACAGTAAGACCTTCAATCCAACCATTGGCGGCAACCAATTTTTCAGGGGGAAGTAATTCGGTGAGGATGCCGTACTTTGCAGGGGAGTAAGCGGCAGCGCCTAGACCAACAATGGCATAGGACATGAGCGGGTGACTGCCAAATAGCATTACCACGCAACCAATGAACTTAATGGAGTTAGTAATAAACATGACATTTCCCTTGGGGCGGGAGTCTGCGAAAGCCCCAACAAAGGCTGCCAAGAGAACATAGGACAACACAAAGAACAATTTGAGCAATGGCGTCATCCAGGCCGGCGCGTGGAGCTGGGCCAAGAGGGCAATGGCCGCAATTAGGAGGGCATTATCAGCAAGCGACGAAAAAAATTGCGCCGCCATAATGATGTAAAAGCTACGGTTCATTCGTACAATCTAGTCATTTAGCAATTAAAACATGAAAGGAGGGGTGAATATGGGTGAATCAACTAACGGCCTGATTAATAGACCAATATTGGCATCTATTCATACGGCTGCCTTTCAGCATAATTTAAACCGAGTTCGTGAATTGGCGCCGGAGTCCAAGATTTGGTCTGTCATCAAAGCCCGTGCTTATGGCCATTGTTTTGATGCTGCCATCAAGGGGCTAGCCTCTACAGATGGCTTTGCCTTGCTCGATATTCAGGATGCAGCCTGGTTGCGTGAGCATGGCTGGGAAGGGCGAATCCTGCTTTTAGAAGGTTTCTTTCATGAAAATGAGCTAGCCCGTGCAGAAGAGTTAGCCTGTGACCTAGTGGCCCATTGCGACGCTCAAGTAGAGTGGCTTGAACGCTTCAAAGCAAAAAACCATAAACCTTTTAATGTTTTTCTAAAAATGAACACCGGTATGAACCGTTTGGGGTTTAAGCCTGATGCTTATCGAACTGCGTTTCATCGCCTGCATGCTGCTGGTTATCACATGCACCACATGACCCATTTTGCTAATGCCGATCAAGTTGATCAATTGCCTTCCGTGGGTGGGCAACAAGAAATATTTAATGAAACGATCGCAGGTTTAGAGGGCTCCACCTCCTTGGCGAACTCGGCTGCTATTTTGTGGCACCGTAATGCTTTAGGGGATTGGGTACGTCCTGGAATCATGCTCTATGGGGCATCACCAACAGGACTGCATGCCGATATCCAGCACGCCAATCTTCAAGCAGTGATGCAGCTGCATAGTGAAATTATTGATATTCAGGACCTTCAAAAAGGCGATCACATTGGCTATGGTGGTCGCTATGAGGCGCCTGATGCAATGCGCATCGGCATTGTTGCCTGTGGCTATGCTGATGGATACCCGCGTCACGCAAGAGATGGTACGCCAGTTTGGGTGGCTTCTGGCGATCACGGCATTATTTGCCCATTGGTGGGCAAAGTTTCCATGGACATGCTGGCGATTGATTTGCGTAATGCTCCAAACGCAAAGATAGGTAGTGTTGTTCAGTTATGGGGCGACAAGGTTCCCGTGGATGATGTTGCGCAAATGAGCGATACGATTGGTTATGAATTGCTCTGCGCTGTAGCGCCGAGAGTGCCCGTAACCATTAAATAAAAAATCCTCCGAACTGGAGGATTTTCTTAACGGGATTCAAAATTAAATGAGATTACTTGTTCCAGAACTGCCACCATTTACGTTCTTTTTGAACACGTTGTCCAGTCGTCATCATTTGGCTATCAGGGAAGTTCAATTTAAAAACGCGGGCAGAGTCATTGCTTAGCTGAACCATACCCAGTTTTTCATAAGACTTTGTGAGGATGTAAAGCGCCTCCTCAACTGCTGGTGCGCGGTCATAGTCGCGGATCACCAGTTGCGCACGATTGGCTGCAGCCAAATAGGCACCGCGCTGATAGTAAAAGCGCGCAACGATGACATCAGCCTCTGCAAGAGAGTTCACGATATAACGCATACGATCTAAGGCATCTGGCTCATATTTACTATTCGGGAAACGCTCTACAACAACCTTAAAGGATTCAAATGCTTCTTTAGCAGCCTTAGGATCGCGCTCACTTAGGTCTTGGCCAGTGAACTTTCCAAGCCATCCCAAATCATCATTAAAAGTTATCAAGCCTTTTAAATAGTAGGCGTAATCTAGACTAGGGCTACCTTGATGTAATTTAATAAAACGATCAATCGCAACTAGAGCTTGTGCTTGTTCTTGGGCTTTCCAGTAGCAATAGGCGGCATTGATTTGAGCTTGTTGAGAGTAGGGACCAAATGGAAAGCGCGCTTCTAATTTCTCAAAGTATTTTCCACACTTAGCAAAGTCAGCATCGTTGAGCTTGTCGGTAGCTTCCGAGTAAAGTTTTGCCTCAGACCAAATATCGGTGTCATCTTTAGTCCCCTCACTACCTGCACACCCTCCTAAAAGCATTAATGCAGTAATGAGGATAAAAAGCAGGGCGATAGGAGTGCTATAAAAAAGGGATGTCTTTTTTTGTGGGGAAGAATTCCCAGCAAGCCTTAAACTGGCGTCTGATATTACGTCGGACATAACTGAAAGGCTCTCTAAGCGTGGCATTGCCGCAAACTCCTAATTCGAATCCCATTGATTATATCGATGATGAGGATTTCATCTCCCTAGATATCCCTTTGGAGATGGCGGGAGAGCGCTTGGACAAGGTGTTAGCAGGGTCTTTACCTGATTATTCACGTAATCGCTTGAAGGCCTGGGTTGAGGCTGGGGCGGTGATGGTGGACGGAAAAGTTACCAAAGCACGTTATTTGCTGCATGGCGGTGAGAGCGTCAAGGTGTTCCCACAAGAAATGCCGGAACAATTTGCCTTTAGTCCAGAAGACATCCCTCTGGATGTGGTTTATGAGGATGACGCCATTATCGTGGTCAATAAGCCACCTGGCCTGGTGGTTCACCCTGCCGCTGGTAATTGGTCTGGAACCCTCTTAAATGGGCTCTTATTTCATTATCCCGAGCTAAAGCTACTTCCTAGAGCGGGAATTGTGCATAGACTAGACAAAGACACGTCGGGGCTGATGGTGGTTGCAAGAACATCTCAGGCCCAAACTTCATTAGTACGCCAACTTCAAGATAGAACGGTAGGCCGCCGCTATCTGGCCTGGGTATGGGGAGATGCCCCAAGTCAAGGCAAGGTTTTGGCCTCAGTAGGCCGTGATCAAAGAGATCGCCTCAAGATGGCAGCCGGTAGTCCACAGGGCAAGCCCGCAGCTACTCTATTCCGACGCTTGGCTAAGGGGGTGGTGGGAGAGTCCGCGGTGGCGCTTTTGGAGTGCCGCTTGGAGACTGGTCGCACCCATCAAATTCGAGTTCACCTAGAGTCGCTTGGCTTTCCTTTGGTTGGCGACCCGGTTTATCGCAAAAAAGCACCGGGCGTAGCTAAAAACCTTTTATTTAATCGCCAAGCATTACACGCCTTTGCACTGAGTCTTCAACACCCCGTCAAAAATGAGTTGATGACTTGGTTTCGTATGCCACCCCAAGATTTACTCGGTTTATTGCCGCAACTCGGAATGAACGATGAGGTTCTCCCTAAGGAGTCAGTGGTATTGGCCTCAATTGAAAATGAGTTGCGCCCATGAGCTTTATTTTTCCTCAATGGCCGGCGCCAATATCAGTTCATGCTTTGGTGAGTACGCGTTCGGGTGGGGTCAGTCAGGCGCCTTTTGATTCACTGAATCTGGGTGATCACGTAGGCGACCAAGTTGCGGATGTTTTACGAAATAGGACTATCTTTGCAAAAGGTCTGCCAGCAGAACCCATTTGGCTAAAACAAACCCATCACACTAAAGTCAGCACACCTCAAAGCCGCAAATCAAATCTAGATCGGCCTATTGAAGCAGATGCTTCAGTGACCAATATTCCAGGAGAGGTATTGGTCATCATGACTGCCGATTGCTTGCCAGTTTTGTTTTCCAATGCTGCTGGGACCGTAATAGGGGCTGCACATGCTGGATGGAGAGGGCTTTGTGCTGGCGTTTTAGAGAACGCTGTTGCCGAACTCTTAAACATTTCAAATGATCAAAATCCAGCCGATTTGATTGCTTGGTTAGGGCCAGCAATTGGTCCAGAGTCATTTGAGGTCGGAGAGGAAGTAGTTAAATCATTTAAAGACAATGGCTTAGCCCTTCCCATGAATGCATTTAAAGCTATTCACAATAAGCCCGGAAAGTTCTTAGCTGATATTTACCAACTGGCAAGAGCGCACTTGAAGGCTTGTGGAGTAACGATGATTTATGGCGGGCAATTTTGCACCGTTAGAGACCATGAGCAGTTCTTTTCTTATCGTCGCGATGGTGAGACTGGTAGATTTGCTTCTGCAATTTGGATTGCCAAAAAAGTTTAGCGACAAACCATGCGGGTTATTACTAGCCTTTGCACCAAACTAGGGTTATTGCGTATAACTCTATAGCGCTTAAGGGCGGAGAATATCTCTAACTAATTAAAGAGACTACTATGTTTGCAGGCATGAATACCGGTGCAACGCCATCTTTGGCGCCGCACCATATGGCGTTAATTCCGCCAGAGCGTTTATCTGAAATTCAAAAAGAATATTTCACGGAACTAGCTCACATCGCAACTAATCCTGAGGCGATTGAAGTGAAAGATCGTCGTTTTTCAGGTAAGGCGTGGCACTCATCCTGGAGCAAAGTTATTGCAGCAACTTATTTGCTCAATTCAAAGCACTTAATGGAGTTAGCAAAAGCAGTTGAGACGGATGAAAAGTCTAGGCAAAAAATTCTGTTTACAACCGAGCAAATGATCGATGCGCTTTCACCATCGAACTTTATTGCAACCAATCCAGAAGTATTAGAAAGCATTATTAGCTCACAAGGACAATCCATCCAAAAAGGAATTGTCAATTTGTTGGGTGATATGAAAAAAGGTAAGGTCTCGCAAACAGATGAGTCTGCATTTGAGGTAGGTAAAAATATCGCCACCACACAAGGTCATGTGGTGTTTCGTAATGAGTTGTTTGAATTAATTCAATACACACCATTAACTGAGCAAGTGTTTGAGCGTCCTTATTTGATGGTGCCACCATGCATCAATAAATATTACATTCTGGATTTGCAGCCCGATAACTCGGTGGTCCGCCATATGGTAAGTCAAGGCCACACCGTTTTCTTGGTGTCTTGGAAAAATCCAGATGCATCTATGGCACAAGTCAGTTGGGACGATTATGTTGGCAAGGGCGTAATTAAAGCAATTGATGTTGTTAAAGAAATCGGGAACACCAAGCAAATTAATATCTTAGGATTTTGCGTTGGCGGAACTCTGACAACTTCTGCATTGGCTGTCTTAGCAGCTCGAAACGAGCACCCAGCCGCAAGCTTGACTCTTTTTACTACTTTATTGGATTTCACCAACACTGGCATTCTTGATGTCTTTATTGACGAAGGCATGGTTGAGATGCGCGAGAACTCTATTGGCGGTAAGGGCGGTAAGTTTGGCATGATGTCTGGTTTAGATTTAGGCAACACCTTCTCTTTCTTGCGCCCCAATGACTTAGTCTGGAACTACGTGGTGGAGAACTATCTCAAAGGGAATTCACCGCCGCCATTTGATTTGTTGTATTGGAATGGTGACTCTACCAATTTACCGGGTGCAATGTACTGCTGGTATCTGCGCCACACCTACTTGCAAAATGATTTAGTCAAGCCGGGTAAGGTCAAAATTTGCGGCGAGAAGATTGATCTTGGAAAAATCAAATGCCCTGCATATTTATATGCCTCACAAGAGGACCATATTGTTCCTTGGCAGTCTGCTTATGAATCAACCCATCTACTTAAAGGCAAAAACCGTTTTGTTCTAGGAGCATCAGGACATATCGCGGGAGTGATCAATCCACCTGCCAAAAATAAACGGTATTACTTTGAAAATAGCAAGATTGCAGCAACGGCTCAAGAGTGGCTGGATGATGCAAAACAAATACCAGGTAGTTGGTGGCCCGATTACACCAAATGGCTCGAGAAATTTGGCGGTGAAAAGAAGCCTGCAAGCACTACTTTTGGTAATGCTAAGTACAAAAAAATGGAAGCTGCGCCCGGTGTGTATGTAAAAGAAAAAGCTATACCGGAAATTAAATAACAATTAACGAAGGTTTTTAAAAGGGGAAAGTAATGTCTCAAAAAGTCGCATATGTAACTGGTGGTATGGGCGGTATTGGTACCGCTATTTGTCAGCGTCTAGCTAAAGATGGTTTTAAGGTGATTGCCGGCTGCGGCCCAAATTCACCACGCAAAGACCGTTGGATTGGTGAGCAAAAGGTTTTGGGCTATGACTTTATAGCTTCTGAAGGGAACGTTTCTGACTGGGATAGCACTGTTGTTGCCTTTGAAAAGGTTAAGGCTGAAGTTGGTCGCGTTGATGTCTTGGTAAACAATGCCGGCATCACTCGTGACAGCGTATTCCGCAAAATGACACCCGATGCCTGGAAAGCAGTAATTGATACCAACTTGAACTCCTTGTTCAATGTTACTAAACAAGTGATTGATGGCATGGTTGAAAACAACTGGGGTCGCATAATCAACATTTCCTCCGTGAATGGGCAAAAAGGTCAGTTTGGCCAAGCAAACTACTCCACTGCCAAAGCGGGTTTACATGGCTTTACCATGGCCTTAGCCCAAGAAGTGGCTACCAAGGGTGTAACTGTAAATACGGTTTCTCCTGGCTATATCGGTACTGATATGGTTAAAGCCATTCGTGAAGATGTTCTTGAAAAGATTGTTGCCGGCATTCCAGTCAAGCGTTTAGGCACGCCTGATGAGATTGCTTCTATCTGCTGCTGGATTGCTTCTGAAGATGGTGGTTATGCTACTGGTGCAGACTTCTCATTAAACGGTGGTATTCACACTGGTTAATATTGCACTGCAGCAATTATGCAGTTCTTGCGGTATGCAACACAGCGTATTTACCTTTTGGTCAAACAAAGGCTAAACTACGCTGATGTTGCGATGCAGTAAAGAGTAAGGAAAATAAATGGTTACCCGCGCTAAACGAGCTGGCGAAGATCGGCTCATTAAGAAGTACCCTAATCGTCGTCTATACGATACGCAAACAAGCACTTATGTCACTTTGTCTGACATTAAGAGCTTAGTCATGGCGAGTGAGGTATTCAAAGTAGTTGACGCCAAAACTGAAGAAGATTTAACGCGCAACATTTTGCTGCAAATTATTCTTGAAGAAGAGGCTGGTGGCGCGCCAGTGTTCTCCACTCAAATGCTTTCGCAAATCATTCGCTTCTATGGAAACTCCATGCAAGGCTTGATGGGCAACTATCTTGAAAAGACAATGCAGTCTTTTGTGGATATTCACAACAAGCTTGGAGATCAAACCAAAGGACTCGGTGCGGGCAGTACTCCAGAAGCCTGGGCACAAATGATGAATCTGCAAAATCCCCTCATGCAAGGCTTGATGGGTAATTACATGGAACAAAGCAAAGATCTTTTTATCAAAATGCAAGAGCAAGTACAAGGCTCGCAAAATATCTTTGGAAACTTTCCATTCTCACCTCAGCCCAATAAGACTGAAAAAGAATAGTTGTGGCTGGAAAAATTGGATTTGTATCCTTAGGGTGTCCTAAGGCGCTTGTAGATTCTGAGCTTATCCTGACGCAACTAAGCGCAGAAGGATATGAGACCGCCAAAGATTATTCTGGCGCTGATCTCGTGGTCGTCAATACCTGTGGCTTTATCGATTCGGCCGTTGAGGAGAGTCTCTCGGCTATTGGTGAAGCCTTAGCAGAAAACGGCAAGGTGATTGTGACTGGTTGCTTGGGGGCCAGAAAAAATGCCGATGGCAGTGATCTCATTTCTAGCATTCATCCTAAGGTGCTGGCCGTTACAGGGCCGCACGCTACTGCGGAAGTAATGCAAGCAATTCACTTGCATCTACCTAAGCCGCACGATCCATTTACTGATTTAGTTCCTCCGGCTGGTGTAAAGCTCACACCAAAGCATTACGCCTATCTCAAAATCAGTGAAGGGTGTAACCATCGCTGTACTTTTTGCATCATTCCGAATATGCGGGGCGATTTAGTTTCGCGGCCGATTGGTGATGTATTGCTTGAGGCTAAAAGATTATTTGAGTCTGGCGTAAAAGAATTGCTGGTTGTCTCGCAAGACACCAGTGCTTATGGTGTTGATATTCAATACCGCACCGGTTTTTGGGATGGCAAACCCGTTAAAACCAAAATGTTTGATTTGGTAAACGCCTTAAATCAAATTGCCCGCGAACATCAAGCTTGGGTGCGATTGCATTATGTCTACCCTTATCCGCATGTAGATGATGTGCTTCCTTTGATGGCTGAGTTTTCAGAACATGGCTATGGTGTCTTGCCATATTTGGATATACCGCTGCAACATGCGCATCCAGATGTTCTTAAGCGAATGAAGCGTCCAGCCAGTGGCGAAAAGAATTTAGAACGGATCTTGGCATGGCGCGAAGCCTGTCCTGATTTAGTAGTTCGCAGCACCTTTATTGCAGGGTTTCCTGGCGAGACAGAGGAAGAGTTTGATTATCTTTTGAACTTCTTAGATGAGGCTCAAATTGATAGGGCTGGTTGTTTTGCCTATTCACCTGTTGAGGGCGCTACTGCCAATCAATTGGAAAATCCAGTTCCAGATGCTGTGCGAGAAGATCGTCGTGCGAGATTTATGGCAAAAGCAGAGGAAATTTCGATTAAGCGACTTGCTAAAAAAATAGGCAAACGCATTCAGGTGATTATTGATCGAGTTGATGATCAAGGTGGAATTGGCCGAAGCATCGGTGATGCCCCTGAAATCGATGGTCTGGTGAGGGTTTTGCCGCCAATCAAGCCATCTAAGCGCTATCGTGCCGGTGAAATCATCAAGGTAACTGTTATTGGCTCCCAAGGGCATGACCTAG
Source organism: Burkholderiaceae bacterium (assembly GCA_947380285.1). The sequence goes on from CANCQD010000044.1 coordinate 10,026, forward strand.
TAGCAGAAACTTGAGGAATGTATTAAAAATGAGGGTTGTATTACTAATTTAGTACTTATTTAGTACGGAGTCAGCCCAATCTTGGGCTTAGCAAAGGGGATTGATATGAGTCGTGATGTCGTTGTCTTAAGTGCAGTTCGTTCCGCAATTGGCACCTTTAATGGTTCCCTCAGCAGCTTTGAGCCTTCTGAGCTCGGCGGTATTGTGATGAAAGAGGCGGTTGCTCGCTCAGGCGTTGATCCAGCACTGATTAATTACGTTACTGTTGGAAATACTATCCCTACGGATAGTCGTTACGCCTATGTTGCACGCGTTGCATCTATTCAAGCTGGCTTGCCGATGGAATCAGTAGCAATGGCATTGAATCGTTTATGCAGCTCTGGCTTGCAAGCGATCGTGACGACTGCACAACAAATTATGTTGGGTGATTGTGATTATGGTGTTGGCGGCGGCGTTGAAGTGATGTCACGCGGTATGTATGGCTCACCAGCAATGCGAAGTGGTGCTCGTATGGGTGATACCAAGATGCTTGACTTGATGGTGGCTGTATTGACCGATCCATTTGGTGTTGGTCATATGGGTGTTACAGCAGAGAACCTTGTTGAAAAATGGAAGCTTACTCGTGAAGAGCAAGACGCATTAGCGGTTGAATCTCATCGTCGTGCTGCCAATGCTATTAAAGAAGGTCGTTTTAAATCTCAAATTGTTCCTATTACGATTAAGTCTCGTAAGGGCGATGTAATTTTTGATACTGACGAGCATTGCAAGCCAGAAACCACAATGGAAACATTGGGCAAGATGAAGGCCGTGTTCAAAAAAGAAGGTGGGTCTGTTACGGCTGGTAATGCCTCTGGCATTAACGACGGCGCTGCATTCTTTGTATTGGCTGATGCTGAAACAGCCAAGAAAGCTGGTCACAAGCCGATTGCACGCTTGGTATCTTATGCAGTTGCTGGTGTACCAAACCACATCATGGGCGAAGGTCCTATTCCTGCAACTAAGATTGCACTTGAGCGTGCTGGTCTTACATTAGATCAAATTGACGTCATTGAATCTAATGAGGCTTTTGCCGCACAAGCATTGGCTGTTACCAAAGGCTTGGGTTTAGATCCTGCTAAAACCAACGTGAATGGCGGCGCGATTGCATTAGGTCACCCAATTGGTTGCTCAGGTGCAGCGATTGCCACTAAAGCAATTCATGAGTTACACCGCGTTCAAGGTAAATACGCCTTGGTAACGATGTGTATCGGTGGTGGTCAAGGTATTGCGACAATTTTTGAGCGCCTGTAATCAAAGCGCTTTATAGATCCCATTACGGAAGATCTCTTAAATAAAAGCTTAAGAGATCAGCAGTAAAGCAGCATCTAAGCCGACTCGGTCAAAAGCCGCGTCGGCTTTTTCTTTGACGACAGGCTTGGCTTGATAGGCAATGCTAATGCCTGAACCATTCATCATGATTAAATCATTGGCGCCATCGCCCATGGTGATGGCATTGGCTTTAGTGCAACCAAGGCGGGCGCAAGCCTCGTCCAAGTGGGCGGCCTTCGCAGCACCATCAACAATATCGCCAAGCACTTGACCGGTTAGCTTGCCATCAATGATTTCCAGAGTGTTGGCCTGAGTTTGCTTAAAGCCTAATTGCTGCCTCAACTTTTCTGTGAAGAAGGTAAATCCACCAGAGACAAGAAGCGTATAAATGCCGCGCTCGTTTGCTCCGGCTAAAAGCTCTGGAGCTCCAGGGTTGGGTCGTAATCGCTCACGATAAACTGACTCAAGTGCAGCAGCATTTACCCCTTCTAAAAGGGCAACCCGTCTTCTTAAGCTTTCTTTAAAGTCTTTAATCTCACCACGCATAGTGGCTTCAGTAATTTCAGCCACAGCAGATTTTTTCCCCGTGAAGTCAGCAATCTCATCAATACATTCAATATTGATGAGTGTGGAGTCCATATCCATGGCTAATATGCGTATATCTTGCGGCATGAGATCGGGTTTCAAAAAGCAAAGGTCTACATTAAATCCAGCAGCAATAGCGCGCAGTTGCTCGCGTTGGATTATTTCGAGGTGGGCACTGGATTCGAAGCGCTCAGAATAATAGCTGCCATTTCCTATTTGACCGCTAATAGAGTGCAAGGAAACACCAAAGGTCAGAGCGTAATCTTTTAATAAAAAGATGAACTTTTCCGCGATTGGATCTCTAGACAGAGCTACAAGGGCTTGGTGTTTGGGCATAGCTTAATAATAATCGGATTGTTAGCTTGCTTTTGCAGTGCTCAAGACGGCGGATTCATTGAGGCGTCGCAAGATGTTGCGAATAGCATCTAAGCGTTGCTCTAGCTTCTCAAAGTCACGCTCTTTTTGAGGGAGAACTTTTAACTTATCTTGGCCATTGAGTTGGATAAATTTTGAAGACTGGATTAACTGAATAATCTTCATCGGATCAATTGGTGGATTTGGGATGAATTGAATTTGTATCGACGCAGGTGTTGCATCAATTTTTTTAATTCCAAACCCAGTCATTTCAAGTCGCAAGCGGTGAGTTTCATAAAAAGACTTAGCTTGATCGGGCAAGTCGCCAAAGCGATCAACCAACTCTTCACGTAAGCCCATTAATTCAGAGAAGTCATTGGTGCCAGCAAAACGCTTATAAAGAGATAGGCGCTCGTGCACATCGGGACAGTAGTCTTCTGGAAGCAGGGCTGGAACCCCAAGATTGACATCGGTAGTTGCTTGCAATGGCGAAAGCAGGTCTGGCTCTTTGCCACTACGAAGCGATTTGACTGCGCGATTGAGCATCTCGGTATAAAGCTGAAAGCCAATCTCATGGATCTCACCGGATTGTTTATCACCCAAAACTTCACCAGCCCCACGAATCTCCAAGTCATGCATAGCTAAATAGAATCCCGAGCCAAGTTCTTCCATTGCTTGAATAGCATTCAGACGCAACTGCGCTTGCTTGCTAAGCGCTTCAGGATCGGGCACCAGTAAATATGCATAAGCCTGGTGATGTGAGCGACCTACACGACCCCGTAATTGATGCAATTGGGCTAGGCCAAATTTATCGGCGCGATGCATGATGATGGTATTGGCTGTTGGAACGTCAATACCGGTTTCAATAATCGTAGTACACAGCAAGATATTGGTGCGTTGAGTAACAAACTCACGCATGACGGATTCCAATTCACGTTCATGCATTTGGCCGTGAGCCACACTAATACTGGCCTCAGGGATAAGTTCTTGCAAGGCATGTTTACGATTCTGAATCGTTTCTACTTCGTTATGCAGGAAATAGACTTGGCCACCACGTTTAATTTCACGAAGGACAGCTTCACGAATGATGCCATCTCCCTCGCGCCTTACAAAGGTCTTAATAGCCAGACGCTTCTGTGGTGCAGTGGCAATGATGGACAGCTCACGCAATCCTTCCATTGCCATGCCAAGCGTTCTTGGAATAGGCGTTGCGGTCAGAGTCAAAATATCGACTTCTGCACGTAGAGCTTTAAGGGCATCTTTTTGGCGAACGCCAAAGCGATGCTCTTCATCCACAATGACTAAGCCCAAATTAGCAAATCGAGTCTCTTTGGAGAGCAACTTATGTGTACCAATAATGATGTCAGCCTCTCCTTTTGCGATGGCTTCTAGGGCTGCATTAATTTCTTTAGTGGTTTTAAAACGCGAGAGCTCAACAATACGTACCGGCCAATCTGCAAAGCGATCCTTCCAAGTGGCTACGTGTTGTTCTGCAAGAAGAGTGGTCGGGGCCAGAATGGCGACTTGCTTTCCACCCATAACGGCTACAAAGCTGGCGCGTAAGGCGACTTCGGTTTTTCCAAAACCAACATCACCACATACCAAGCGATCCATTGGTGTGCCGCTAGTCATATCTCCAATAACCGCAGCAATCGCATTGGCTTGGTCTGGCGTTTCTTCAAAGCCGAAGCTTTCTGCGAAAGCGGCATAGTCATGGGCTGAAAACTCAAAAGCATGACCCTTGCGTATAGCTCTAGCTGCGTATAAGGCCAGAAGCTCTGCGGCGGTGTCGCGAATTTGTTGTGCTGCTTTACGTTTCGCTTTATCCCACTGACCGGAGCCCAATTGATGTAAGGGAGCTGAGTCTGGGTCGGAGCCTGCGTAGCGTGTAACCATCTGTAACTGCTGAACGGGAACGTATAAGGTAGCTTGACCTGAATATTGAAGGTGTAGAAATTCTTCAAAAATAGGCGCTTCTTTGGGCGGCGCTAGATTTAGCAGAACCAGGCCTTGGTAGCGCCCGATACCATGCTCTGCATGAACTACGGGATCGCCGATCTTGAGCTCAGAGAGATCCTTAAACAGCATGTCTGGATCGGCACTCTCATTTGCTTTGCCTTTACGTCGCTGTCTTGCTGTGGTGGTAAATAATTCTGCTTCTGTAATGACAAGCAAATTTTCTGCTGGCCAAGAAAATCCATTGAAGAGCGGGGCAGTGACCAAGCCAAATAGAGAATTGCTTTTAATGAACTCGGCAATGCTATCAAAGCCTTCTGGCTTCAAGGGGTAGAGTGGTTTGCCATCCTGACTTGCAACCGAATTACTCTCATCGAAGAGTTGTCGAATGGATTCCTTGCGTCCGGCACTATCACTGCACACCAGTACGCGAACCTTTTCTGATGCGACTACTTTGCGAAGCAGGTTGATAGGGTCAGCATCACGACGATGAACTGCAATATCGGGAACTGCGAGAAATTGACTCTTCTCGGTGGCGTCTTTTTCGAGTGTTAGTCGTGCATACGGTTTGGAGGTGGTGAAAAATTCATCGACATCAAGAAATAATTCTTTGGGCGAAAGAATAGGGCGATCAAGATCATGCTTAAGGAACTCATACCGAGTGAGCGTATCTTTCCAAAAGCCTTTGATGGTTTCTTCTACATCACCAATGCTTACTAACCAAACAGGACCACCTGAGCGAGGAAAGTAATCAAAGAGGTTGGATCGCTCTTCAAAGAAGAGGGGCAAGTAAGATTCAATCCCTGCACTTGGTATTCCTAAATTGGCATCTTTATAAATGGAACAGCGACTCGGATCGCCTTCAAAAACCTCTCTCCAACGACCTCTAAATGCAGTGCGAGAAGCATCGTCAAATGGAAACTCATGTCCAGGGAGGAGGCGAATTTCCTTGACGGGATAGAGGCTACGCTGAGTGTCAGGATCAAAGGCGCGAATTTGCTCAATTTCATCACCAAATAAATCGAGGCGGTAGGGTAGATTGGATCCCATGGGAAATAAATCAAATAAGCCGCCACGAATGCTGTATTCACCGGGGCGCATGACGGCACTTACGGGATCATAGCCAGCTTGTTGGAGCTGAAGCTTTAAGGCGGCTTCGTTAAGCCTATCTCCCTGCTTAAAGAAAAAAGTGTGGCCAGATAGAAAATGAGGAGGACCGAGTCTTTGCAAAGCAGTTGTAATTGGGACTAAAACAATGTCGCAACTTCCATTGAGCAATTCATACAGGGTTGCAAGTCTTTCTGAGACCAAATCTTGATGAGGAGAAAAGTGGTCGTAGGGAAGAATCTCCCAATCGGGGAGCAACCTGGTTTTTAATTGCGGTGCAAATGCAGGAATTTCATCTACAAGTCGCTGTGCTTCCTGAGCCTGTGCACAGAAAATCACCATGACCGAAAACTGATTGCGATAGCGTAAGGCAGTTTGAGCGATTAGAGCTGCATCTGCCGAGCCGATTAGGCCTGAAAAGGTAAAGCGCTGCCCAGCCCGGGGTGCAGGTATAGGGGGTGCTAGATTTAATGCGTCAGACATCTGCGCTCATTATAGAATCAGGCATGGATTCTGGAAATCAATCTAATCAAAAGTGTCATGCATTACTCCCGACAGCAGGCACGGGCTCGCGTCTGGGCGGAGAATTGCCCAAACAGTTTCAAGAGTTGTCTGGTAAGCCTATGCTCTCTTATGCTTTAGAAGCATTTAAGAAGACCCCGCAGATTGACTCTATTTGGGTCGGAGTGAGCCCAGGTTTTATCGAACATCCCATATTGCAGGCTATCGCTAAAACTGGGACAAATATTCAGGTAGTTCCAACGGGCGGCCCAACCCGTCAGGAAACAGTCCGAAATACTTTGGCTGCAATGATGAAGTCTGGCATTGATGAAGATGACTGGATATTGGTCCATGATGCAGCCCGTCCAGGAATTACTCCTTCACTTATTGAGAAGTTAATTGACTCAGTACAAAGATCAAATACTGGCGGTATCTTGGCTGTTCCATTGGCCGATACCCTAAAGCAGGCGAATCTTGACTCAGCAGTTGCTGGAAATATCCCGCATTCCGAGAGAACGATTCCACGCGAGCATCTTTGGCAAGCACAAACGCCCCAGATGTTTGGTTTAAAGCAGTTGCATGAAGCACTTGAGAATGCTATCCGTCTTGAAGCTGATATCACCGATGAGGCTAGTGCAATCGAATTAGCGGGGGCTAAACCTCTGTTAATAGAGGGTGCTGCACGTAATTTTAAGGTGACTCACCCAGCAGATTGGGAATTAATGCAACTGCTTTTAAGTTCAAGCGTTAAATGAATGAGAGCTCCAATATGACTCAAAGCAATCCCCATATTCCGCAATTTCGTATTGGCCAGGGTTACGATGTACACGCACTAGTTTCTGACCGAAAGCTGATTCTGGGAGGCGTCCATGTGCCCTTTGAAAAGGGCCTATTAGGACATTCTGATGCCGATGCCTTATTGCATGCCTTAACAGACGCCTTATTGGGCGCTGCAGGCTTAAATGATATTGGGCAGCTATTTCCGGATACAGACCCTCAATTTAAGGATATGGATAGTCGAATACTCCTCCGGGCGGCTTTGCAAAAAATTCAGGCAGCAGGATTTCAGATCGGGAATGTGGATGCCACCATCATTTGCCAGAAGCCCAAATTAGCGGATTTTTTACCAGAAATGGTCCGTAATATTGCAGCCGATTTGGCTGTGACCCCTAGCCACGTCAATCTCAAGGCCAAGACCAATGAATCGCTGGGCCATTTAGGCAGGGGCGAGGGCGTCGCTGTCCATGCGGTAGCTTTGCTCTACAAGGCCTAAAAGATCCTCTAAAACCCTAGGCATTGTAGAATTACGGTCTTTAGAGTGAAGTCTAGGCTTGGCAGTTTGCGGATATTCGCGAGGATGGCGAAATTGGTAGACGCACCAGGTTTAGGTCCTGACGCCAGAAATGGTGTGGGGGTTCGAGTCCCCCTCCTCGCACCACAAGATTGCTACTTGGCTTGGACTTCACATTTCCAGATCTTCAATTAAGAGACGAGAATGGCTGTGCAGATAGAAAATTTAGGTTC